>MGTA01000243.1:4040-16857 GCA_001799225.1 Deltaproteobacteria bacterium RIFOXYD12_FULL_50_9 | reverse complement strand
TTCAACTTTACGGTCATCTTCCTGGGGGCGCTGCCCTTCTACCGTCTGGTCAGCAAATGGCTGCGCGGCAAAACTATTCCGGCCACTGATATCGGTCTGCTCGGATTGTGGGTAGTCGCCTCATTGCTGCTGGCTGTCGGACTCGCCCTCTATTTTCTGAGCAGGGGGATTAAGAAACTCGAAAATCCGGAGTAATTTTGATATACTCCTTGAAATTAAGCACAAAGATAGATTCATGGGGGCAGGTAATGAAAATTGTAGGCAAACGAAAAACACCGTTGCCAAACGGTACACCATCAGCTGAAAACCTAATTCGAGGGGCCAAAATGAACGAAACGCTTCAGAGGCTACCCACCGGCCACACTACCTTTATCCCCAGAGGTAAGGTTTACCGATTCAAAACACTCGATGAGGCCAACAAATTTCAGGAAGAGTGCGTTATAGCCGGGATTGTAAATAACAAGACCAAAATTGGACAATAAACGATGAAAGAGGAGTTCAGCAGGCCAGCCACCATAACCGACCTTATAAATCTGATTAAATCCCTGAATGAAAAAAGGGCGGATTATATCCTGATCGGCGGTTACGCCTTGTACGCGCACGGCATCCATCGAGCTACCGAAGATATTGATATCCTTGTGCCATCTACAAGAGCGGCTGCAAAACCCCTCATCGAAGCCCTGATGATGTTACCGGACAAAACTGCCAAGGAACTTGAACCGGCATGGTTTGAGGAAGGCGAAAATATCCGTTTGGCTGATGAATTCGTGGTTGATCTCATCTTAAACACCTGCCAGCAGACCTATGACACCCTGCAAAAATACACCGAGATAATAGAGGTTGAGGGAATCCCGATAACTACTCTCAACATCGAAGGGCTATTGCTCACCAAGCAGAGCGTGAGGGAAAAAGACGTAATGGACAAAAAAATGCTTGAGATCATCTTGAATCGAATAAAAAACGATAGCAAATAATGCCCGTAAAACAACTCAATATGTCAAAGAGTCCTCTTCCTGTTTTATCTGCCTTGCAGCCATTCCAGCACGTCACTACCGGATAACCCGCCTTATGATAGATAAACGACCAACCACCATACTCCCTTGGCAGCCCCCCGGCAGTGTCCCACTGATGCTGGCGCCGATGCAGGGTCTGACCAATCGGGTTCTGCGCGGACTGTTTATTGAAATGGCCCGGCCCGATGTCGTATTCACGGAATATGTCAAGGTGGCGGCGAGCATTAAGAGGAGTATTTCGGAAAACGACATGCTGGAGATCACCAGCAACAGCGAGGTTCCCCTGGTCGTCCAGTTGATCGGCAGTGATACCGACGCCCTGGTTGCTGCCGCTAAAATGACTCAAGACCTGGGTGTCAACCACTTGAATCTCAATTTCGGCTGCCCCTATGGACGGATGACAGGGAAATCAAGCGGCGGCGGGGCTCTGACTCAAGAACCGGTCGAGCTGGCCGGAATGCTCAGCCGCTTGCGCCAGGTAATTAACGGCAGCTTTTCAATCAAGATGCGCTCCGGTTTTGACAATCCGGACCAGGTGTTCTCCCTGCTTGCCATATTTGAAGATTGCGGGATCGATTTCCTGATTATCCATCCAAGAACCGTGCAACAGCGTTATAAAGGACCTGCTGATCATGGCATCACCGCCGAGGTCGTCCACAAAACCGCGCTGCCGGTGATTGCCAACGGCGACATCTTCACGGCGGCCGACGGCAGACAGGTGCTTGAGCAGACCAAAGCGGCCGGCCTGATGCTGGGTCGCGGCGCCATTGCCGATCCATTTCTCTTTGAGAGGCTGCGCGGCAGCCGACCGGAGATCATTTCAAGAGAGACAAGAGATACTGAACTGGGGGAATATCTGCGGGAACTTCTTAGCCGCTATCAGAAAATATTTTGTGGCGAACAGCAGGTGTTGTGTAAGATGAAGGAGGTCCTCGCCCTGATCCCTGACCCGGATTTTACAAAAGATCTGCGCCGATTACAGCGCTGCAAAAATATTGCCCATTTTATCGACTTGCTCACTGCTATTATTCCAGTTCCAAATCAAAAGTAGAACGCGAAGGCAAGCGAGCAGCGACGAGACAGTACAAGTAGTACGGCGAGGAGCCGCGCAGCGCGGCCGACAAAGTTATACAAATGATTTGGAATTGGAATTACATAACGCACTTCTACAAAAGGAGAAGATCATGGACGCCATCACCTGTATCACCACCAGGAAAAGTATCCGCGGTTTCAAACCTGATCCTGTGCCGCCCGACCTTCTCCGGGAGATATTTGCTACTACCCTCCGGAGTCCTTCCTACAAGAACAGCCAGCCCTGGGAGGCGATTGTCCTGTCCGGCGCCAAAAAAGAGGCGCTGACCCAAAGAGTAATAGACCTGTTCGATGCCGGTGCAGCTCCAACCCCGGACCTGGCCGAGCCCAGGGCCTGGCCGCCTGCTGAGGAGGCGAGGATCAAAAATCTCTACAAACGCCGGGCCGAGCTGACCGGCATCGACCTTGGCAATCCCGAGATTATCCGAAAAGCCAAAAAAGCCAACTTTGGCTTCTACGGAGCGCCGCACGCCATCTATCTTTTTCAAGACGCCTCGTTAAGCCTCTGGTCATTGTTCGATATGGGACTTTTCGCCCAGACTCTGATGCTCGCGGCCCATGCCAAAGGGGTCGGCACAGTGCCGCAGGCCTTTGCCACAGACTATGCCAGGGAGATCAAGGAGTTCTTGGGCATTCCAGCCACAAAGCGCCTCATCCTTGGCCTTTCGGTCGGCTATCCCGATCCTGAATCGCCGGCCAATCAGTTCCAGACAGACCGGGCAGAGATTGACGAGATAGTCCGGTGGGTTGAATAGGGCATTCGTTAGACATTGAATTGACTTAGGGAAAAGTGTGAGCCAACCCAAAAATGCCAAACAATAGCAGGAACATATCTGATCAGTTAATCAGCACGATTGAAAGGTTCAGACCCTTTCATGACGGCAACGACAAGGTCTGGCATTTTTTCCTGAAAACCGGCAGGACCTGGATTGGCTTGAATGTTCGTTTCTATAACGGCGTCTATTATTGCAACAGCGATAACGTTTCCTGCGAAATCAACGGATATGGACCGGTCCGGCCGGAAATCGAGAGACAACTTGCAATCTGGCTCGCTGCCCTTGACGCCTGGCAGAAGGAAGTCAGCCGTGATCCCCTGGCCACCCAGCAACGGCTATTACGCAACCTGCCCTTGCAACATCGCTTCGGCCTGATTCTACGAAGCAATGCCCGTCGCTTATTCCCCGAATGGTGCGATTTTGCATCAAACCTCAAAAACGTATCCCGCTCAGAGGTTGAAAGCGCGCTGGAACGCCACTCGCCGGAGCCTCTTCCCGACATGACCCTGGCACGATACCTGGAATATTGCCGGATTGCCTATGAAACAAATCCGGACACCTTCGCCTACTCGCCTTTCATCTCGGGCAAAAGCGGTATGGAATATTACACGAGCTATGCCGACGGCCGCCATGGCGGACTCCTGGATATCGAGCCGGAATCTCCCGCGGCCTTTTCCGCCTGGTACCATTCGAACCAACACCAGGGATGCCATCCCTGGGAAATCTATCGCGGCGGCAACTCCACCCACATTTCGCTCGCCGTTAGCAAGCATCCATATCGATCAGGATGGCAGATTGCTCTCTCCGCCTTTTCCAGCACCCGATTGGTCGAGGCCTGCAGGATCGCATGGGCTCTCGACCAGGCCGGGATGCCGGTTGAGATTGTTGACAGAGAATCATACCTGCTCCGTTTACGTGATGAGGACTGGATTGGCATTCTCCCCGAAGGCTGCGGCATCAGTTATGGCTGGCATAATTTCCCCAATGATTACAAGGTGGCGGACTGCATGTATCTTTCCTGGTTTTATGAGAAGAAAAGCCCGAAAGAAAAAGCCGCGTTACGGCGCATTTTGCGTCATCTCGTGCATTGGCTGCCGCTACGATTTTCCTGCGAACCGGCCGGAAACTGATGCAGGATGGCATGGGGTCAATCAAAATTGACTTTCGGATATCTTCTAAGCGAACAAGGAAATAAATCAGACCCCATTTTTTCTTGGCAAAAAACATCTCTAATCCCCTTAATCTCTACCACTTCTCCATATGCACGACCTGTTCTTTATAACGTGTCCGTGCCGGAATCTGCTCGGCAGGCCACCCCAGGGCAATACCACACATCGGGATAATATGTTCGGGCAAGGTAAACAAACTGCGGACACCATCCATCCGTTCCTGCCGGGGATGAACACCAAGCCAGCAGGTGCCAAGCCCTAAGGCATTGGCGGCAAGCAGGATATTTTCAACAGCCGCACTGAGATCCTGTAACATGTATGACTCTTTTTGGTCGTGCGCCTTGCTGATATCACCGCAGACGATAAAGGCCGCTGTCGCTTGCCTTAGCATTTTTCCATTGGGCAGGATGTCAGTGATCCGGTCAAGCGTAGCCCGGTTGCGGACCACGATGAAATGCCAGGGGTCCTTGGCCACCGCTGATGGTGCGGCCATAGCCGCCTCCAGGAGATCATGGATCATCGCATCAGAAACTTCCTTATCCAGAAATTTGCGGATACTGCGTCTTGAAAAGATAAACTGCAATTGTTGATTCATATCTGTCCTCACACACTTTTTCTTAGGTACTAAACCACCCCGAGGCGGTCAAGCGAATATTTCTGCTCCTGGATCTCAAGCAGCGAAAGGCTCTCTCTGAGGCCGGCAATAGCATGACTGACGGCCTGCTCGTGATCAAGACAAGGCTCTTCGGCAAAATTGATATGATGACTTTTCAAGAGTTTTTCGAGCTTGCGTTTGTTCTCTATGAGTCTTGAGGTTTTCTCCTGCAAAAGTCTGAGGGAGTTTGCCAGGATCCTGAGCTGGGCATCATAGGCCCGATCAAGCTTGTCAGCCAGATTAAGCGCAATCAGGTGGTAGAGGTCTTTGGCGAGCTCCGGGCTCTTTTCCGTAATCGCCCAATCAAGTTCGAGGACGCGAACGCCGCCGACCCCGCCAACCACATCAGCACTGCGTACAGCGCCGCGCAACACCCCGAGTTCGCCGATACATTCACCCTGGCCAGCCTGATGAATGACCTTGAGTTGGCCTTTAATCATAGTAATAACATTAGCGTTACCGGACAGGACCCAATAGATCATTTGATCAAATTGACCCTTCGCAACTAGCTTTTCGCCCTCTTTGAACTGTTTCTGCTCAATATGGGCAATGCCATCATCTCCGGAGAGCCGGACCAAAAGAGGCCAGAGTGATTCATCCTGAAAAATCGAGGAGAAATGGGGAATTCCGCGTAACAACTCAGAATCAATCGGGGATTTTGCCTTGGCGAATCTATTAAGATTATTCATGATTATCATAGAGAGAGTTAAAAGGAGTAATAATTAGCTTTTTCAACTCAACTAAGCGGAAAAGCTCCTGAATATTTCTTTTTTCTACTCGACTTCCATCATTCATGCCAACACTAAAATATTTGTTTTATCCAGTGACTTGGGCTTATATATTATATTATCTGAAAACGACTTCAATTGCCCAGTTGAATAAACTGAAGTTAAAAAAACAAAATCGTGTTTCAATACTGATAACAAGACAGAGTCGACTCATAAAAACCAGCAGGATGCCGAACCATGTCTGATATGTTAGTAAAGTTGTACAATCTGCCCGAGGTAGAGCCTTACGCCAGAAAACTAAAGGAACAGGGAACAGTAGTTCGTCGAGCTATGGCCTACGAGAAACACCAGATAGTTCAATGGGTACAGATGACCTTTGGTGCTGGTTGGGCAAGCGAAAGCGACATTGCTTTCAGTAATCATCCCATCTCGTGTTTCATTGCGGTAGAGGCGGGCAAGATCATGGGGTTTGCCTGTTATGACTGTACTTGTAGAGATTTCTTTGGACCAACCGGGGTCGTGGCGAAAAAACGTGGCCGTGGAATAGGCAGAACACTGCTTCTCAGCTCTCTGCACGCCATGGCTGCAAATGGATACGCCTATGCCATAATCGGCAGTGTTGATTCTGCTGAATTCTACAAAAAAACGGCCGGTGCCGAAGAAATTCAGGGCTCCTCGCCTGGAATATACCGCGATGGGCTGAAAAAACCTGAATCTAACTAGCATCGTAATTTTTTTCGGAAATTATCATGAGACAACGAATATTTACTCCGCGCAACAACAGTGACCCAACTCAAAAAAAATCCCTGCTGGCTTGTCCTGAATGCGATCTGCTACAACAACTTCCTGAGCTGGCGGCAGGAGTCGTGGCCGAATGCCCGCGCTGTGGAGCCATATTGTGCCGCACCCAGAAAAACAGCCTGGAACGAACCATCGCCTGGGTCATGGCCGGTCTCGTCTCTTACATAATAGCGGTCACCTTTCCTTTTCTGGCCATGGAGGCCAATGGAATTTCAAACGAAACCACCCTTTGGAGCGGCATTATTGCTCTCTACAAGCAAGATATGGCTGGCCTGGCCCTGGTGGTTTTCCTGACCTGCATAATCACTCCTCTGTTTGCGATACTCAGTCAGCTCTATGTCCTGTTGCCGCTCCGCCTGGGATACCATCTGCCAGGGGCGGCCCGCCTGTTTTCCTGGACCCAACGCCTGCGGCCCTGGGCAATGATGGAGATCTACATGCTGGCTATCCTGGTATCCCTGGTCAAGCTTACCAAGATGGCCCGGATCATCCCCGGCCCCGCCTTGTTTTCAGTGATCGCGCTGGTTTTCGTCCTGGCCGCCTCCTCGGTAAGTCTTGATGCCCATCTGGTCTGGGACTTTTTGCACCCCCCCCTTGCCGGGGACAGAGTTGAAAAACGACCATGACCGCTCGACCTCTCACCGCCCGCCGCGCCCAAATGGTAAGTTGCCTGAGCTGTCAGCTGCTCAGCCCTGTTGCAGCCGGTCGCACCCATTGCTCACGCTGCGGCTCCGCTCTTTCTCCCCGTAAGGTCAACAGCCTGAGCCGCTGCTGGGCTCTTGTCCTGGCCTCGTATATCCTCTACCTGCCGGCCAACCTGCTGCCGGTTACCATATCAACCTCTTTTGGCCGTCACCCCCAAACCGATACGATTATGAGCGGAGTCATCTACTTTGTTAAAACCGACTTCTGGCATATCGCCCTGATAATTTTTGTAGCCAGCATCTGCGTACCCCTGCTAAAACTAATCATCCTGACCTTTCTCCTTTGCTCGCTGCAACTGGGCTGGTGTAAACGCCCTTTGGAACGAGCCCGCCTCTACCGTCTGACTGAATTGGTTGGTCGCTGGTCGATGGTCGATGTCTATGTTATCACTATTGGCGTCGGACTGGTGAAACTCGGCGCCTTAAGCAATTTTGAGGCTGGCCCCGGTGCTCCTTATTTTGCCGCCTTAGTAATCTTGACCATGTTCGCAGTAGAAAGTTTTGACCCGCGATTGATCTGGGATCAGATGGAGGAGAGTCAATAATGGATGAAACAGATATACCAGCACCGGTAAATCCGGTCCCCACAGCCTCAACGCGACCAAGCAAGGGGTTATCCATTGTCTGGCTGGTACCGCTGATTGCCTTGATTATCGCCGGTTGGCTCCTGTTCAAATCATGGTCTGAAAAGGGCCCATTGATCACCATCACCTTCAAGAACGCCGAGGGTATTGATGCCAGCAACTCCAAAATCAAATACAAAGATGTCGAGATCGGCGAGATCGAAGCAATTACCTTCAGCGAAGACATGCGGGAGGTTGTGGTCAAGGCCCGGATGGAAAAAGTGGCAGAGCCGTACCTCTCCGACACGACGCGTTTCTGGATCGTCCGCCCCCGGATCACCGGCGGTCAGATATCCGGACTCGGCACTCTGTTCAAAGGCTCATTCATCAGTATCGATCCGGGTCGAGATGGCAACCCGCGCCGTGACTTTACTGGTCTGGAGGAGGCACCCAGCGTCGCTGCCGATGTGCCAGGCAAATACTTTGTCCTGAAAGCCGAGGGTCTTGGCTCGCTGGATGTCGGTTCGCCGGTCTACTACCGGCAAATCAAGGTCGGTCAGGTTGTTGGCTATGGTTTTGACCAAAGCGGCACGGCATTAGATATCAAAATATTCGTCAACGCCCCTCATGATCAGCAGGTCAACAGCAACACCCGTTTTTGGAATGCCAGTGGCATCGACCTGAAACTTGACGCTACAGGGATAAAAATCGCGACTGAATCCCTGGCCACAATCATCACGGGCGGAATCGCCTTCGAGTTACCGCCGCACGCCCAGCCGGGAACAAGTGTTGCCGCCAACGCCATCTTTGAGCTCTACACCTCAAAAAACGCGGTCTCCGAAGAAAAATTCCAATTAAAGGATTCATGGCTCCTCTACTTCAATCAGTCGGTGCGCGGTTTGACGGTGGGCGCCCCGGTGGAATTCCGCGGCATCAAGATCGGCGAGGTCAGCAGCATCAAACTCGAGTTCAACCCCAACCGCGATAATTTCCGTATACCGGTTATAATAACTATTGAGCCGGAACGCCTATTTGGTTCAATTCACAGCAAAAACAACCACGCGATTTTGCAGGATTTTGTCAACCGAGGCCTGCGGGGGGTTCTGAAAAACGGCAATCTCCTGACCGGCAAGCTCTTGATCGATTTCGACTTCTACCCTGACGAACCTTCACAAAAACTGCTCTTTGAGAACAACTACCCGGTTCTGCCGACCAAACACACCCAGCTTGAGGAGATAACCGAAAGTTTTGCCAATGTCCTCAACAAACTTGAGCAGATCCCCTTTGCCCAGATCAGTCAGGATATCCATACAACCCTCGAGACAATCAACAAGACCGTCGGCCAGATTCCGGCCAAGGAACTCAGCCAGGATCTCCATACAACCCTCGAGACAATCAACAAGGCCATCAACCAGATTCCGGTCAAGGAGCTCAGCCAGGATCTCCGCACCACAATTCTGGCGGCCCATACGGCTATGCAGCAGTTCGAAACCCTGGCCAAAAACCTTGACAGCCAGACCACGCCGGCGATCAGCAAGGCTCTGGAGCAACTGACCACCACGCTCGCTGATCTGGAAGCCTCTCTCGGCAGTGAATCCCCGGCCAATTTCCAACTACAGGAAACCATGCGGGAAATGGCGAAGGCAGTCCGTTCCCTGCGCGGGCTGACAGACTATCTGGAACGTCATCCCGAATCGTTGATCTACGGCAAGGAGAAAGAACAGCCATGACCAATCGCCATTGTCAATTAGTCCCGTTTGCCCTTAGCAGCCTGCTAGCTTTGCTTATAGCGGGCTGCGTCAACGTCCAACCACCCGTGGTCTACTATAATCTGACGCCACTGGCAATGGAACACCACCAGCAAGCAGTAGCCGGCGCTCATAATCCCCTGGCTATCGGGCTCGGCCCGGTACTCTTTCCTGAGACCCTGGATGAAGCCAGAATTGCCTACCGGCTCGATCCGCAGCGCCTTAAGTACGATGATTTTCACCGCTGGAGTGGCCCCCTGGCCGATGATTTCACCAATGTGCTGATGGAAAATATTGCGGCCCAATTACCTGAACAGGCAACAATCGCTCTCTTTCCTTGGGGCAGCTATTTTCAGCCGACCCATCGTCTCACTTTAAACGTCAGCAGGTTTGACGGAAAACTCGGTGACGAGGTAGTGCTGACGACCCGCTGGACAATGACAAACGCTTCTGGCAAAAAAAGTATAATCTCCCGAAAATCGACTATCCGGGTTAAAACCGCGGGCAATGACTATCAAGAGTTAGTGACGGCTCTCAGCCAGGCAGTGGCTGACCTGTCTAGCGAAATCACCGGTTTTTTGGGGAAGGAATCCCAAAATCCGGTCCGAACCGATTGAGTATAGCAGAATGGGCCGCTAATCAGTGAATCATCTTCAAGATATTGGCCTGGGCAGTAAAACGATTTGAGAAAACAGCTCAGCTACTATGAAATTTCAGGCTTTTCCTATTTTATGCAGGGCTTGGTTGATCTTTTGAGCCAGCATTTCCTGGTTAAACGGTTTGATTATATACTGGTCAACCTTGGCCTGAATTGCCTCGACAATATGTTCCTTCTCAGCCTCGGCTGTCACCATCAGAAAAGGGATTTTTGCCAATGCCGGCGTACCTTTCACCTTTCTCAGGAGTTCAATACCGGTCATTACAGGCATATTCCAGTCGGAGATGATGAAATCGATTTTTTCTTTGGTGAGGATTTGAAATGCTTGTTCCCCATGGCGGGCGGTGATAACATCGGTATATCCTAAGTCGTTGAGGGTGTTCTTGATAATTCGTAACATGGTGTCGAAGTCGTCGACGACTAAAAATCTCATAGTCAGTTATCCCTCATTTTTTCCCATTTTATGCAGGGCTTGACCGATCTTTTGGCCCAACATCTCTTGATTAAATGGTTTGATCAGGTACTGGTCAACCTTGGCCTGAATTGCCTCGATAATGTGTTCTTTCTCAGACTCGGCAGTCATCATCAGAAAAGGGATATCCGCCAATTTCGGTGTGCTCTTTACCTTTTTAAGAAGTTCGATGCCGTTCATCACGGGCATATTCCAGTCGGAGATGATAAAATCAATTTTTCCCTTGTTGAGAATTTGATATGCTTGCTCCCCATTGCGGGCTGTGATAACATCGTTGTATCCTAAATCACTGAGGACATTTTTGGTGATTCGGATCATGGTGTCGAGGTCATCGACGAGTAAAAATCGCATAGTCAAGTGTCTCTTGTTAAAGAGGAAATGATAAACTCAACGGCTCCATGCAGCCAGCGCCCGGAACAACACATTTCCTTTAATAATAAGTGGTAAGCGAGGACAAAGTCAAGCTCACTTTTCTCTCTGGATCAGTATCATAAAAATCGCGCAGGAGCCAGAATCAACTACGCCGGCTAATTTTGAACATTTAACCCTGAAGACCGATTCTGAATCATTACCTGTTGTGGAGTAATTTTTTCTTCGCTTGCCAACCATGCCTAATATAAAAAACAATATACCTAAACAACCATTGCGGGTTCTAGTGGTCGATGACACCATCCTCTATCGAACCCTTATCTCCGAGGTACTGACCGCCATCCCCGACGTGGAAGTGGTAGGCACTGCGGCTCATGGCGAAATCGCTCTCGCTAAAATCGCTGAGTTGGCCCCGGACCTGATCACCCTTGATGTGGAAATGCCGGTCATGGACGGTCTGACAACCCTGAAGCGTCTACAGAATCTCAAGACAAAGGTGGTAGTTGTCATGGTCAGTGCCCATACCATCCAAGGCGCCGCAATCACCTTGGAGGCCCTGCGCCTGGGGGCCTATGATTTTATCACCAAGCCTGACGGAGATGATCCGCAAAAAAACTTGGAGATGCTGGCCGGCAAGTTTCGTCCCATCATCCATGCGGTTATGACCCAAAAGATCCTGCGCCAGACTATTGACGGGATGCCCCCTGCAAACCTTGATCAGTTTATTAAGCCAAAAGTTGCAACGCCGCCCGCGCCAGGCATCACTGCCCAATCAACTGCACACCCCGGTGGCCGAATTGAGATCGTGGCCATCGGCATTTCAACCGGCGGACCCAATGCCTTAGCCGATCTCCTGCCTCGTCTGCCTGCTGATTTCCCGGTGCCGATTGTCATTGTGCAGCATATGCCCAAGCTCTTTACCGGCACCTTGGCCGAATCACTAGACAGTAAGTGCGCCATCCGCGTTATGGAGGGAGAGTCCGGCCAACCATTGGAAGCAGGTACTGCCTATATTGCGCCGGGAGGCAGACAGATGCGGATTGCCGGCGGCCAGGGCCAGTCAACCTATTACCTGGAGATTACCGACGATCCGCCGGAAAATCACTGCCAGCCATCGGCAGATTATCTGTTCCGCTCAATCGCTTCGGTGTGCAGAGGGCAGGCCCTTGGCGTCATTATGACCGGTATGGGGTGCGACGGCACCCTGGGCCTGCGCTTGATGAAACGGCATGGCGCTCAGATAATTGCCCAGGATCAGGCAAGCTGTGTCGTCGCCGGCATGCCCATGGAAGCTATGAAGGCCGGAATTGTCGATATCGTCTTGCCCTTATCGGACATAGGCGCAGAGATCATGAGAAGAGTGAAATGATTGCTATTACGCCAAGCGAGGTCACGCTGTTTGCAGAGTTTATTCATGCGCACACTGGAATTGTTTTAAACAGCACTAAAGCCTATCTTCTGGAAAGCCGTTTGCTCCCCATGCTGGAGGAGTATGGAGCAAGCAACTTCACGGATTTTTATTATGCCGGATACCGTTCCTCTGAATGGGTGGCCCGGGTGGTGGATGCCATAGCCACCCATGAGACCTCGTTTTTTCGTGACCAGCGGCCCTTTGAGCTCCTCCAGTCCAAGATCCTGCCCGAATTTTTCGGCAAACAACAAAACAGACTTGACCCAGCCTCGACCGACCTGCGGATTTGGAGCGCCGCCTGCTCAACCGGGCAGGAGGTTTACTCCCTCGGCATGATCATCGCTGAACTTTTGGGCAGAGAGATAGGGCAGTGGGATATCACTATAACCGGCACCGATATCTCGGATTCCGTCATCAATAAAGCCAGGAAGGGATTGTATACCGGCTATGAGGTGAAACGGGGCGTGCCCCCTGATCTTCGCCAAAAATATTTCGAGTCGCAGGGTGAGTTGTTACAAGTCAAGGCCGATCTGCGGACCATGACCTTGTTTGAAAAGATGAATCTCCTTACCGCGTCCCCGGCCAGCGGCTTGTATGATATTATCCTCTGCCGTAACGTGGCAATCTATTTCAACCAGGATAATCGGTGTCGATTGTT
>MGTA01000243.1:843-4003 GCA_001799225.1 Deltaproteobacteria bacterium RIFOXYD12_FULL_50_9 | reverse complement strand
TTGATCATCGGCTCCACGGAGTCGCTTTGGGGGGTCTGTGACCGTTTTACTCGCAACGAGAGCTGCAACACGGTGTATTTCCAGAAAAAAATAGCCCCGACGAGTTAGTTATCTAATGAGAGGGGACGCGATTTAGGACCAGGCAAATCTCTCCCCGATTTCTGCAACAAACTGATCTTGGCCAGCACTCCTTCACTGGCCAGCTGCAAATCGCCGGTCTGTCGCCTTATCGATGAGAGGAGGAGCGCCTGGCCCTCTTCCCGCAGGGAGGCCGGGGCAATGTCCTTGACCAGTTCGCAAGATATGGTCGCGATCTGATTGATCTGAACGGCGGTCTCATGCAACTCTGCCACCGCAGCGTTCACCGTCTCCCTGATACTCTTGATGCCGCTCACTCCCTGATTCAATTGTCGCACGATCTCCCTGGTGGGAATCGATTGCTCCTCGACGGCCCCGGCAATGGTAACCACAATTTCATTCACGGCTTTGATGGTCTGATTGATTGCCCCGATTTCAGCGATCGTATTGTCGGTTGAGTGCTGCATCGCCTCGACTTTATTGCGAATTTCGGCGATGGCATTATTGGTCTGCAAGGCAAGCTCCTTGACCTCGTTGGCAACGACAGCAAACCCCTTGCCCGCTTCGCCGGCCCGAGCTGCCTCAATGGTGGCGTTTAGAGCCAGCAATTTAGTTTGTTCGGCAATTTCGACGATGACATCAGTCACTTTATTGATCTCCAAAGCGGCAGCCCCCAGTTCGTCCACCCGGTTGGAGGCGGCATTGACATTGGAGACCGCAGTCCCGGCCACATCCCGCGCCTTTTCGGCATTAATGGCAATGCCGGCAATCGTGGCGCTCATTTTTTCTGTGGCGCCAATTATAACGCCGACCTGCTCTGCCGACGCGGCGGCGGTACTGGTCACTATATTCAAACGCCCGTTCAAACTCTCAAAACGACTGGCGATGACAACGGCATCATCAGCCAGAGTCTTAACTCCTTCCCCCGTCGATTGTTGATTTGCACCGGCTGAAACAAGCTGTTTCGTAGTCTCCTCGACCAGAGAGGAGAGTCCTTTACTCTGTGCGACCAAAGCGTCAAGGCCTTTGGTCGCAGTAGAGACAAGTTCCTGGTAGTCAGTCGCGTTTCGCGTCAATGCGGCATCGATAGCGGTCAGATCATCACAATTTGCGGTTTCAGCAGTCGTGCCAGGAGTGCTAAGACAAATCTCTCGGCAAGCGGTGCCCAGGCGTTTCAGGCCATTAACCAGAGAAAAAGTCAGGGCAATCGCCCATGCCAGGCAGACAACCATAGCCGCTATCAACGCCCATGCGAGCAGTTTAGCGTCAATCAGGTTGGCAACCGCCATGCCTGCCGCCAGCAAAACAGCACCGGCCAGGGCCGTAATCAGTTTAGTGCTTACCGACATCACTCTCCCCCTTATAAAATAAAAATTTACCGGTTATTCGTAAGCTCTCCGGAAATAAGCTCATCGAGATTCAAGATGGCCACCAGGCCGTGTTCTAATTTATAAATGCCTTTGAAGAAGTGACTTATCCCGCCGGCCAGATTCGAGGGGGGCGGCTCAATATCCTTTGCATCGGCAACCACCACATCGCTGACCGTATCAACCAAAAGGCCGATATTCTCGTCTCCTTGCTTGACTATGACAATCTGGGCCTCAGCGTCCTGGGCTAACGGCTCAAAACCAAATTTGGTGCGGAGATCAACCACGGTGACAATCTCGCCCCGCAAGTTGATCACCCCGCGCACATACTCGGGGGCGCGATGGACAACCGTCACCGCGATATTTTTATTGATCTCCTGAACATGAGCGATATCTAAACCGCACAGGAGATTCCCGGACTCAAACAGAGCCAGCTTGCGCATGGTATCATCAGTGGAGGGATATGGCATTGGAGTGTCCTGTCGAGGTTAGCGCTTAAGGTAGCGATTGATAACTAACATAGTTTTTTCGCGGTCCAATTTGATCATGTACTCGTTAACCCCGGCCTTGAGCCCGCGTTTTTCGGCAGCTTCGCCACTCAAGGAGGTGACGGCGATGATCGGCAGTCCGGACCACCGGGGATCGGACCGAATCCGTTTCGTGAATTCCAGCCCATCCATGTTTGGCATATCAATATCAGTGAGCACGAGATCAATCTTTTCTCGTTCAAGAAGCGCCAGACCTTCGACTCCATCAGTAGCGCTGAATGCCTTGTAACCCGCATCCGAGACGAATCCGCAGATCTGGCGGTTAAAGAACGGCGAATCTTCCACTACCAGAATATGCTGACCCTGAGCGCTATCGGTGGGACTAAGGTTAGTGTGCGGGATCCACTCCGGTGCCATTTTGGCTACGATGCCGAAGAGATCGACCAGCAGAGTGATCTTCTGCATTATAATGGCCGCCCCCATGATACCAGGTTGTTTGTGGGTGGCATCGTCGATAGTGGCAGCCACGGTAATGATGTCGATGATCTCCGAAACCATGATTCCCACTTCGCGCTGGCCGAGCGGAAAGGCTACCACGTAAAGGTGGGTGGCGTGTTCCCGCAAGGGAGCGACGGTTGCAGCTTCATCTATACTGAAGAGCGGCAGAGTTGTGCCGCGATATTGCATATTGCGTCGGCCGCCGGTAAGCTCAACCTGGTCACACCGGATTTTTTCGATGCGGGAGACCAGGTTTAAGGGAATGGCCAACTGTTCTCCGGGTGAGTTGCGAACCAGCAGAAAGGACTGGGCATCCGGATTGATCAGTTCGGTTTCCTGTTGCCCCCTGCCTTGGACCAGCTCGGACACCGCAGAGAGGTTCATGACCTTACTTATCCCAACCACATCGAGAATCAAAGCAACCCTGCCGTCCCCCTGAATGGTGGCGCCGGCGTATATCTGACACTTACGAAGATGCGAACCCAGCGGCTTAACCACGATCTCTTCCGAGTCGAGCAGTTTATCAACAATCAACCCATAATGGAATTTACCGACCGAGACCACCAGGATATTGATGGCGCTGTAAGGGCTGGCGCGGCGATCAACGCCTTGACGATGTTTGATATCCCACTCCGGTTCCGCCTCAACTTCTTCATAGCCGCCTGCTGCTGTCTCGCTGTCGCCGGCCACCACATGAACAGAGAAGGAGCTCCGGCGGTCTTCGATCCG
>MGTA01000243.1:0-828 GCA_001799225.1 Deltaproteobacteria bacterium RIFOXYD12_FULL_50_9 | reverse complement strand
GACTGACGAGCGGCAAAAGTTTGCCACGCAACCTGATCACCAGCGCCTCGCCGATCCTCTCGATTCGCTCCTTGACTTTTCTCGCCGGCACCCGCACCAGCTCGACCATGTTTACCTGGGGGATAGCATAGCGTTCAGTCGACACGCTGACAATCAGGCTGGGGATGATGGCCAGGGTCAGTGGCAGCTTGATGTTGATGGTGGTGCCCTTGCCAAGCTTGCTCGCGATGTCAAATACCCCGCCCACCTTGGAGAGATTGGAATGCACCACATCCATGCCGACGCCCCGGCCGGAGACATCCGTCACCTCTTTAGCGGTAGACAAACCGGGCAAAAAGATGAGCCGTAAGAGCTCATTTTCCTGCATGGCATCGATCTGGGACTTATCATGGGTCCCCATGCTCAAAACCTTATCTTTGATCCGTGCCGTATCGATGCCGCCCCCGTCATCGACTATCTCGATGATGACCTGGCCACCTTCATGAAAGGCCTTGAGCTGCAGGGTGCCGGTGCGCGGCTTGCCGGCTGCGACACGCTTGTCCGGTTTTTCAATGCCGTGGTCAACGGAATTGCGCACCAGATGGGTCAGAGGGTCGGCGAGGGCCTCAATAATGGTCTTATCCATCTCGACCTCGCCGCCCTCCAGGATCAGATCGATCTCTTTACCCATTTTCTGGGCCAGATCCCGGACCACCCGCTTGAATTTATTAAAGACATTACCCACCGGTTGCATCCGGGTGGACATGATGGCTTCTTGTAGTTCCGAGGTCACCAGGTCCAGGCGCTGGGAGACGGCGTCGAAATCTTGCTGATGGGAGGAGTGGTGGA
>MGTA01000242.1:5003-7344 GCA_001799225.1 Deltaproteobacteria bacterium RIFOXYD12_FULL_50_9 | reverse complement strand
TCAGGCAGGAAATTGGCAAATTGCCCGAGGCCGATGTTAAAACTCGGTTGATGATATATGCTAAAGCTTTGGGGTTATCGTATGCGATCAGACCCTGGTTTTACACCTTGTTCAGCGCTGTCCTGTCCCGATTCAAATATACGACCGTACATGAAGGCTTCAGCAGTTTTCGTTATACCGATTTCCAAAGGTCGCTGGGCAGTGTTATGTTGAGGAAATCAGATTTGATTTTTCAGGCAAGAGCGCAAAAGGGAAGACTGTTGCATAATGCCTTTACAGATATGAAAGGGGTAAGAATTCCACTACTTCCCGAGGGATGGCGAAGTGTTTTTAATCAATTCCCTTTAATTGTTGAGGATAAGACCAGGCGGCTGAAAGCGATGGAGGCAATACGCGCCGTTGGTCTGGAATCCACGATACTCTATGACAGTCCGATCCATGCAATTTATCCCGAGCCGGGCGGGCACTATCCGAATGCCGAATATATGGCCGAACGGCTTGTTCTGGTGCCAGTGCAGCATTATGTGACGGATGACAAACTTTATCAGGCAGTTGAAGCGGTTGCAGGTGCCGTTCAATAAGATAAAGAAGGAAGGTTATGGGGAAAAGTAAAGAAATGGCGTCGGTCAGCAAATAATGCGTGGAGGAAACCAACAATGAAAATTGTATACGTTCGAAGTTATTTTTCCAAATTCAAAACCCTTTATGATTATTTAGAAGAAGCTCTGCAAAGGGCCGGGCATGAGGTTTACCCTTTTGATTATCGGGCCTATGGCATCCCGTCCCGGATCAGGCAGTACAATAAATACATTGAGGATGTCGGACTCTATAAAATAAACCGAGACTTTACCAAGCTGGTAGAGGAGGTCCGACCGGACATGTTGCTCATGTTGCATGGGTTCACTATTACCGCTTCTACCCTGCAGCACTTGAAAGAAAAATACGGCATGATCACGGTCAACTGGCTTTGTGATTATCCGCGGGAGTTCGATATCGCCTGCAATTACGCCTCACTATTCGACCATTTTCTGGTTTCAGGCTCGGATGCCTTAAGAAGGCTGAGACTATCCGGGCATAAAAACGTGCATCTTTTCCCATTTGCCTGCGAGCCCATATATCATAAGCCGGTTGAACTTTCTGTCGCAGAAGAACAACAGCTTCGTTCAGATATCTGTTTTGTTGGTTCGATGTACCCTGGCCGGATGCGGATGCTGGAAAAGATTTCTGATTTCGATATCGCCATCTGGGGGCCACGATGGACTGAGGTGACGAGTAATTCACCTCTGAGCCACTTGGTTCGAGGAGGAAGTCTTGAGGTTGAAGAATGGGTCAGTTTATATGCCGCAACAAAAATCGTCCTGAATAATATAAGTTCATTCGCTCCCTATGTTGACAATATGATGAATACCAGATTGTTCGAAATACTGGCATGCAGAAAACTGCAGTTTGTTGATACCAGGGATGATGTTCTGATGTATTTCACCTCTGGAGATGAACTCGTTTGCTACAGTAGCATTGAAGAATTGCGGAGTCTAATTGTGCACTATCTGGACCATCCTGAGAAGGCGCAAGAAATAGCGGAAAGCGGTTACCGCAAAGTCATTAAGCTGCACACCTATGATCATAGGGTCAGCGAACTAATGGCGATTATTAAAGAATGAAATTTCTCCTGACCCTTATTCTCCTTGCAGTTTGGCCCCCGACAGCCATTGGGAACGAATTGCGACCCGTGCCCGGCGTGATCCACCTTGAAAGCCAGGCTGCTGGTTCGCCGTTGACTTCTGCCGAGGTTGTGGAACGGGCGCGCAAGGTCGGCATGCGCGTCGTTGTTTTTAATGATAAGTTTACCAACCGGGTGGAATATGGCCTGCCGCCCTTGCGTAACCTGCTTAAGAAATCCGAGGAGCGGGGTTCTATCAGCGGCTACGGTACAGCCTCTTATTTGCAAGAAATCAATGATCTTAGTCACCAATATCCGGACATGGTAATTCTGCCCGGCGCTGAAGTGGGAACTTTCTACTATTGGGCAGGCTCAGTATCGGCCTTTCTTCGCAATATTTTAAGCCGGGAGGGGCTTAGCCGGTTGCTAACCTCTGGCAAAGGGGCTGAGGAGAAGATTGGGCAATTCGATTACCGGCAGCAACAGGCTGACCGGGGACTGAAAGTGGTTAATTTCCACAAGGATATGTTAGTCTTCGGTCTGGAAAAGACCGAGGATTATCTTGATCTGCCAACGGTAACCAATCATAAACCTCTGGTTATTTCCTGGGCAGGTCTGCTCAACCTCTGGCCGCTGCCTCTGCTTGTTTTCGCTCTTATCCGTATCTTTCCGCGCCGCGTC
>MGTA01000242.1:4721-4994 GCA_001799225.1 Deltaproteobacteria bacterium RIFOXYD12_FULL_50_9 | reverse complement strand
CCTTATGCATTGGCTACCCAGCCGACTGCCATAGTCACGCCCCCAGAACGACACCAAACCGGCCTTTGTCGCGCCAGTAAGTCAAGCATGCTGCTAATCGTAATCAGCTTGCTCTTTCTGGTGAACAATTTCCCTTTTTTTCAGCCTAAATACGACCAATACCATGGGGACCAAGGGGCGGCTCCATATCAGGAACTGATCGATTATGTCAATAACCGGGGCGGCCTGATTTTCTGGTCGGCTCCAGATATCAGCACCGGCGTATTCCAGGCC
>MGTA01000242.1:3785-4651 GCA_001799225.1 Deltaproteobacteria bacterium RIFOXYD12_FULL_50_9 | reverse complement strand
TATGTAAACGGTTATCGGGAAAGACCGGTCTGGGCCATCGGCGAGCTTGACTATGATGACGGCGATTGGATGGGAGAAACCCAGACCGTTTTCATGCTTCGGGCTCTCAGTCGCAAGGATATATTGGCTGCCCTGCGGGAAGGACGGGTTTATGCGGTAACTGGCTCGCCAAAAGTGCCAAAGCCGGTTCTGGAAAAATTCCAGATCTGGGATGAGGCAAAACAGCGCTGGGCTGAGATGGGTGAGACGGCCACTGTGAGCAGATCCGCCAAGATCAAAATCGCACTGATTATCCCCCCGGGGGCTGCGGCACGGAATCTGCGACTGATCCGGGAGGGGCAGATTGTGTGGGACATGCAGATAACAGGATCATTCAGTGAAATTATCGAACTTGATTACCAGCAAGCAAAGGGAATGACCTATTACCGGCTGGATCTTGATTCTCAACTGATCGCCAATCCGGTTTTCTGCCGCTTCTCCATCGGCAGTCCCGCTCAGTGAACAAGGCAAGTAAAAAAAATAAATGATGTGTTGACAACCGTTTGATATTTATATTAGAAAGTTAATGAATTATTTTTCACAATGGGAATGGTTAAAATCTTATACAGGTATGAATCGTGGAAATAGAGTATCTGGAACACAGACGTATCGGACAGAGAGTTGATACTGTTGATTCTATTGTCTACTACAAACCATTAGACAACAGTGAGGAAGAACAGTGCCGCAAACTTGAGCTTAAAGAAAGAATCTTCGGCGAGAAAGTGTCGCAGTTGCATCAACTTCTCGATGGCCGGGATTTGAAACATACGCCGGATAGAGCTTTTATTGAAGGTAAAATCGATAAACTGGCCGGCTTGGTTTATTCA
>MGTA01000242.1:2445-3768 GCA_001799225.1 Deltaproteobacteria bacterium RIFOXYD12_FULL_50_9 | reverse complement strand
TAGGAGAGAAGGTTGAGTTGTTCATGGTTTTTCTGCCGCAGGTTGATTTGCTGGACTGCCAGTGCGAGGTGGTACGGGTTAGTCCATGCGCCGGAAGTGTGGGTGAATTTTACGATGTTGCGGTTAAGTTCATCGTTCTGGATGATGAGGATCGTCACAAAATTATCAGATATGTCCAGGTAATCATTAATGGAGGCCCCAATTAAAAGGGGCTGAAGAGGGATTGAGTATGTACGAAAGTCATTGGAATCTTAAGAGTCTACCTTTTCAGGTCACCCCGGATAGTAGCTATTATTTTCCCACCGCAATGCATGAGGAAGCAATCAAAAGAATCCTGTACGCTGTGCATAGTACCAAAGGCTCGTTCCTGCTCACCGGAGATGTTGGAGCCGGCAAAACCATTGTCGTAAGCCAGGTTATGGGCAGTCTCTTTCAGAATAAGGACAAGTACGAGGTAGCCCTGATCAATCATCCCACCTTGGTGGATTGTGACAGCTTTATCGCTGAGATGCTGCATCAGTTTGGGATCAAGAGCGATTTTACAAACAAAATGGATATGATCCGCGTTTTTCACGAATGGCTCATTTCGGGATATACTCGCGGCAAGCATGCTGTATTGATCATTGACGAGGCGCATTTGATCAAGAGTGTGGAAATCTTCGAAGAGCTGCGGTTATTTTCTGACTTCCAGATTAACAATCAGCCGCTTTTGACCTTGGGCCTGGTCGGCCAGTCGGAGTTGCGCAAGATCATCCAGCGCATCCGTCCTTTGAATGCCAGGATCGCCGTTCAGTATCATCTTTTTCAACTCAATGAACAAGAAACCAAAAGGTATATTGAACACAGATTGGCAACAGCCGGCTGTGAAACAAAAATATTCAGCGATGCGGCAATGACTGAAATCTACAAGTATGCCGGGGGCCTGCCTCGAGAAATTAACAAGCTTTGTGATATGTGTCTCTTTGAAGGCTACATTGCGCAGTTGCGACAAGTGGACGTGCTTACGGTACAGAAGGTAGGCAACGAGGAATTTATTGTGTAGCGGTTGAGGTGGGTAGACAGAGATGGAGACGCAAATCGTATGAGATTGACCTATATTTTGAGAGCCATATCAGCCAACCAAGGTGAAAAAAAACTGGCGGTAGATATGAACCAAGATGCTGAAAGAGCTACGGCTGATAGGATTGCAACCGTTACGGCAGAAGCTGATAGAGCGGAGGCTGATAGGATTGCCGCCGTTAGAGCAGAAACTGATAGAATGGAGGTTGATAGGATTGCCGCCGTTAGGGCTGAAGCTGATAGAATGGAGGTTGATAGGATTGC
>MGTA01000242.1:0-2432 GCA_001799225.1 Deltaproteobacteria bacterium RIFOXYD12_FULL_50_9 | reverse complement strand
ATTATTGTAGCCGTTAAAGCTGATGCTGATAGGATCGCAGCTGTTAGGGTTGAAGCTGAAAGAGTTGAAACTGATAGGATAGCAGCCGTGAAGGCAGAAGCTGATAGGATTATTGTAGCCGTTAGGGCTGAGGCTGATAGGATTGCCGCCGTTAGGGCTGAAGCTGATAGAATTACAGACATTCGGGCTGAAGCTGAACGAGTTGAGACTGCTATGATTGCAGCCGTGAAGGCTGAAGCTGATAGGATCGCAGTTGTCAGGGCTACAGCTGATAAAGCGGAGGCTGATAGGATTGTAGCCGTGAGGGCTGAAGCTGAAAGAGCGGAGGCTGATAGGAACGCAGTTGTTAAGGTTGAGGCTGAAAGAGCGGAGTTTGATAGGATCGCAGCCGTTAGGGCTGCAGCTGAAAGAGCGGAGGCTGATAGGATCGCAGTCATTAGAGCTGAGGCGGATAGAGCGGAGGCTAATAGGATTGCAGCCGTTAGAGCTACTGCTGATAGAGCGGAGGCAGATAGGATTGCCGCCGTTAGGGTTGAAGCTGATAAGATTATTGCAGCCGTTAGAGCAGAAGCTGAAAGAGCGGAGGCTAATAGGGTTGCAGCCGTTAGGGCTGAAGCTGAAAGAGCGGAGGCTGATAGGGTTAAGGCTGTCATAGCTGTTCCTGTGGTTGCCTCACCTGTACCGCCTCCAGATACTCATGTCGTAGCACTTGTGGAAGAAGCAGCAGTTAAAACAGAGGCTGTTAGAGCTGAGGCTGTTGCTACCACTATCATTGAAACGACGACAGTGGCCCCTGATAATAGCAGTCATTCCAACGTATTGCCTAACCTGTCAGGTCAGAAAGAAAACGAGAACAGGGATGTTACTGATACTCTCTTAACGCGCAGGTGGACCGGACTGAACGAAGCGGATGCTCTGCCTCGCCGTCTGTTTGCTCTCGATGCTTTATGGGCGCGCATGTGGACCGGGTTAAACGAATACCAGCAGAGTCTCTGCCGTAAAGAAAAGTCCATGGATCTCGTCGCCGCCATCACCGCCATTGCCGAGATGATCCTTACTTCCCTAATAGCGGATAATACACTGATCAGAATGCTGTTTGCCAAAAAGCGCAGTGATGATCTAACCTCTCATCAACTGGATATGGCTGTAGTATCGACCAAAATGGGCATAGTTCTTGGTTATGACCATGACTGTCTGCGCTCATTAACGCTCTGCGCCATGTTGCACGATATTGGCATGCTAAAGGTTTCGTCGGATGTGCTGATGAAGAAAGGTGATCTAAGCAAAAATGATATGGCGGAAATTCGAAAACATCCATTGTACTCATACGAAATCCTCAACGACAGCGGCCTGCCTACTGTGGTAGCCGAAGTTGCCCGTCAGGTGCATGAAAGAGTGGATGGTTCAGGCTATCCCCAAGGTTTGCAGGGCGATAAGATCCACGAGTACGCCAGCATCATTTCTCTGGCCGACACTTTTACTGCCATGCTGCAACCACGGCCACAGCGAGAGAGGAAAATTCCTTTCGAGATTGTAAAAGAGATTATAGAACGTGAACAAGGACAGCTAAGCCGGCGACTGATGAAGGTTCTAATTGACGAGTTTGCGATTTTCCCCATTGGCCTCTATGTGCATCTGAATACTGGAGAAATCGCCTTGGTGAAGAAAGCAAACAAATTAGCACCATTACGACCCGAGGTGACGGTATTGACAGACGCTCGGGGCCGACAACTTACCGAACCCAAGGAATACAACCTGATGCGCGAGCCACTGTTGACTGTGGTGGATTCCTCTTTTGACCAAGAATACAAATCCATCGATAAGCCAGAGAAAGAGTTAGAGGAAAGCGCAACATGAAAATATTCTTTTGGGCCAGATTGGTTGCTATTCTTTGCTGTGCCATGCCACTCCTCACCGGATGTGCCAAACCGATTCCCTTTGCACTGTTGGAGCCGGGGGTAGAGAGGATCAAGTCTGAAAACAAATGGTCTTTGGACATCGGCCCGGAGATGTCCGGCAGTTATCGCAGCCTTTGGGTGGATGACTTTAACAACAGTTGTGGGTTTGATCTCATCGGTGGCACCACCGACCCTGGTGATATTTTTTATTGGATAGGTGACGGCGCTGGCAATTGGGCGCGCGAACAGCGCATCCGGATTCGGGCCGATGTGCGCTCGATAACCGCAGGTGACATTACCGGCAACGGCTATCGGGATCTCATTTTCTCCAGTATCGGCGACACCAAGGGTATTCACATCCGGCTCAACGAGGATGGTCGTTTTAAGGCCGCACCTCCAATAACCGAAAAGGAGCTTTACGAGGGTTTGCGTCTGGTCGATATCAACGACGATGGTCACTTGGATCTCGTCGCAGCCAACACCTCCAACATTAGTATCGGTGGCATTCAGGTCTGGCTGGGCAACGGTAAAGGG
>MGTA01000241.1:16250-18589 GCA_001799225.1 Deltaproteobacteria bacterium RIFOXYD12_FULL_50_9 | reverse complement strand
AGCATCTGCTGCTGGCCCGTTGGCAGGAGCTGTCGGACAGTATAGGTCGGCGGGTGCGTTTTGGTTTTGATGTCGAAAAGGCTCCGCAATTCGAGGCCCGGGCGTTGGGGATTGATCCGACCGGGGGGCTGATCTTGGGTCTGGACGGTCAGCCAGGCTGCCTGGTTGAACACGCCGGCGAGATTGTCTATCTGGATTGAGGATGGCCCACCTATTGTACGGAATTGCCATACCAAAGGCCTATATTGGGTCCACGGTGTCGTAGGGGCGGGTTTCCAACCCGCCCTTTTTGGTGCGGCAAATTGCTGCAGCCACCGTTCGAGCAAGATCAACATGCAGAGTGGGCGGGTTAGAAACCCGCCCCTACTTCAGCTTCTCAAAGATCTCACTGATCCCGGCCAGGCCGGTCTCTCTCTCTTCGTCGGTTACGTTGACGAAAAAGTCGCATTTCAGGCAGCGTTTGTATTTGTCGAGAAAGGTGCCCTGCACCTGGTTGGCGCAGAGTGTTCCCTCGATGGCCCAGCAGCAGCGTCCGCCGTTATTGCCGTGGTTGATGCCATCCAGCCGTTTTTCCAGGCAGGTCGGACAGACGCCCAGCTCATTTACTTTATTCCCACCCGGCTCTCTGCCGCACTGCTTGAATTCCCAACAGTTCTGTTTCTTCATTTTTTAAATTATTTCCTTGAAAAGGGCTTCTCATTTTTTATAGGATAATCTTGTGTGACGGAATCGTACACATTTCTTAATTCCAAGATAATGGAATTTCTGATTTTAATATAATAGCTGATTTGTCTGTAAATGCCATTTTTTTTCAAGGCGGTTGTTGATTTTAGTGAATAGTTGTTCGGGGGAGGAAGGAAACCCTCCTGAAATTAATTCACCAAAAGGGGGCCGTATGTTTAAAGACATGAAGATCGGGATGCGTCTGGGGTTGGGGTTCGGCTTGCTGGTGTTGCTCATGGTCGTGCTGATCTGGATCGGGATCAGTGGGATGATGCATGTTGATGAGGACATGGAACGGATCGTCAAGGTCAACATGGTCCGGATAAATCATGTTTCTGATATGGATGAAGCAATCATGAATATCAGCATCAATATCCGGAATATATTATATAATAACATTCCGGAAAAGCGGCAGGAGTACAGTCAGCGGATTGCCAAGTTCCGCGAGGAGTATAACAACAGCTTTAAAAAAGCCGAGGAGTTGACCACCAAAACCGATTCTAAAGCCTGGGAGATTATTGAAAAGCTGAAAGAGAGCCTCACGACCTCCCGGAATCTGAACAACAAGGTTATAGAACTCGCCATGGCCAATAAGGATGCCGAGGCGAATGAACATATGAGCAAAGTTGCTGCGCCGGCCGAACGTGTGGTGCAGCAAATTATCGAAGATCTGCTCAAACATAACGAAGAGCGCAATAATATTCGTCACGAAGAGGCGGTTGCCTCCTACGAAAGTTCCCGTAATTTTATGCTCGGTCTAGGCATTGTCGCCATTTTACTCGCCGTTGGTGTCGCCCTGTACCTGACCCGCGGGATTGTCGGGCCGCTGAATGATGCGGTGGCGGTCAATAACCGGTTGGCGGCCGGTGATCTCACCGTTGATATCCAGACCGACCGTCATGATGAGATCGGTCTGATGCTGGCCGCCATGAAGAAGATGGTGGCGAAACTGGCCCAGGTGATGGGCGATGTCCGGGCCGCGGCTGATCAGGTCGCCACCGGCAGCCAGGAGTTGAGCGCCACGGCCCAGAACGTCTCGCAGGGCGCCAGCGAACAGGCGGCCACGGTTGAAGAGATCTCCAGTTCCATGGAAGAGATGACCAGCACCGTGGCTCAGAGCGCCGACAGCGCCCGCCAGACTGCGGCCATTGCTAAGAAGAGTTCGGTTGAAGCAGAAAAGGGTGGCGAGGCAGTGGCCAGCACCGAGACCGCCATGCAGACCATCGCCTCGAAAATCGCCATCATCGAGGAGATCGCCCGCCAGACCAACCTGCTGGCCCTTAATGCCGCTATTGAAGCAGCGCGGGCCGGCGAACACGGCAAGGGCTTTGCCGTGGTGGCCTCCGAGGTCAGAAAACTGGCGGAACGCAGCCAGACCGCGGCCCAGGAGATTAAGGGGCTGGCCGGCTCGAGTGTCGAGATCGCCGCCAATGCCGGCAGATTGATCCGGGATATCGTGCCGCAGATCAAAAAGACCGCTGAACTGGTCGAGGAGATCGACGCCTCCAGCACTGAGCAGACCAAAGGCATCCAGGAGAACGCCAGGGCGGTCGAACAGCTCGACCAGGTCATCCAGCAGAACAGCGCCGCTGCCGAGGAGATGTCCTCAACCAGCG
>MGTA01000241.1:0-16211 GCA_001799225.1 Deltaproteobacteria bacterium RIFOXYD12_FULL_50_9 | reverse complement strand
CCAGCAAACTGCAGGTGAAGGGGTCAAGCTGGCCATTGCCGATCCGGAGAGCGAATTCGAGCGGTATTGAGCAGTACATCCAATCATATATTTCCCATGGGAGAACGGGTATGGAAAGTGCTTTTAGCGATACCAGCAACCAGTTCCTTTCTTTTACGCTCCGTGAGGAGAGCTTTGCCGTCGACATCTTCAAGGTCCGCGAGGTCCTTGATGTTACGAATCTGACCAAGATACCCCGGATGCCCCCGCATCTGAGCGGCGTGATCAATCTGCGCGGCAGCGTCGTGCCGGTGGTTGATCTGGGTTTGAAACTGGGGATGCCGGCCATCCGGAAGGCGGTCAATACCTGTATCATGATCGTCGAAATCAGGGTGGAGGGCGAAGCGGCGCCGGTCCTTATGGGGGTGTTGACCGATGCGGTGCAGGCGGTGCTCGATCTTAATCCGGCCGATATCGAACCGGTGCCGAAGATGGGCACCAATTTGAACACTGATTTTATCAAAGGCATGGGCCGCGAGCAGGACAGGTTTCTGATCCTCCTTGATCTTGATCGGGTTCTGGCCAGCGAAGGCGAGATTGCCCTGCGGGGCGAGGTTGAACAGAATCCGGCCACGGCTGTGGCTTGATAAATGCTTATTCCAAGTAGCGATCAAGATATCACATGTGGGGACACCTTTGTATGATGCCCTATTTGTTGAAGCCTGAAATTGGATACCCGCAAGGGGTATCCCTACAAAACCAGGTTGATTCTCATCTGGCGGTTGTAGGTGCCCGTTTGGGCGTTACATATTGTTACGTAAATGAGGTTTCTGATGATCGATAAGGATTTTGGTGAGATTTTCCGTGAAGAGGCAACCGAGTTGCTGGCTGAACTTGAAGAGGCACTGCTCGAACTCGAAAGCCGGCCTGAGGATCTCGCTCTGGTCAGCCGGGTCTTCCGGGCCATGCATACCATCAAGGGCTCCGGCGCCATGTTCGGTTTTGACCGGATTGCGGATTTTACCCATCATGTTGAGACCGTATTCGATAAGGTGCGGAATGGCGTGGTGCCGGTGACCGCAGGGTTGATCAACCAGACCCTGGCGTCGCGCGATCATATAAAAAAATTGCTGGCTCTGGGCAATACCGTGGATCCGGCAGTCAGCGCGGCCGGTCAGCAGATTATCGCAGCAATGCAAAGCATGGTGGCTGCCGGCGGCCAGGCAAAACCGGCTGCGCCGCCCGTCCAGCCGGCAGCTGTTGAAAACAGCGGCCGGACCAATTTTTACATCCATTTTGAGCCGTTGCCCGCTTTTTATGACAATGGCGGCGATCCTGAGCAACTGCTGGACGAGCTGCGCACCATCGGCGAGGTTACCATCTTTTCCGATAATAAGGGGCAAGCCTGCACGGAGTTTTATGATATCCTCCTCTCTACCACCAAAGACCTCAATGCCGTAAAGGATCTCTTTATCTTTGTCGAAGGGATTGTGAAATATACGGTCAATGCGATAGAGATGCCAACCCAGGTCGAGGAAATTATTGCCAAGAACAAGAAACTGGGCGAGATCCTGGTCGACCGGGGGGATGTTTCCAAGGAGATTCTCAATGATATCTTAGCCACTCAGAAACCGATCGGCGAACTGCTGGTGGCCGCAGATCTGGTGCCGCGCGCCAAGGTTGAATCTGCCTTGACCGAACAGAAGGTGACCAGCCAGCGCCAGCAGCAGCTCCTGCAGAAAGCCAAATGCGTCGAGAAGGAGAGTATCCGGGTAACGGCTGACAAGCTTGACCAGCTCATCAATCTGGTCGGTGAACTGGTGGTCACCCAGGCGCGGTTGACCCAGATCGCCTCAGGGATCAAGGATGCCCATCTTTTTGAGCCGGTCGAAGAGGTCGAACGGCTGACCTCGGAACTGCGTGATTGCGTCTTGAACGTCCGGATGATCCCGATCGGCTCGACCTTTACCCGGTTCAGGCGCCTGGTTCGTGATCTCTCTACGGAGTTGGGCAAGGATATCGAGATGGTTACCGAAGGGGCGGAGACCGAACTTGACAAGAGTATGATCGACAAGCTGGGTGACCCGTTGGTCCATCTCATCCGCAATTGTATTGACCATGGCATTGAGTCGCCGACCAGCCGCGCAGCGGCCGGCAAACCTGCCAAGGGCATTGTCAAGCTGGCTGCAGTCCACTCCGGCGCCACGGTTGTCGTGTCGGTAAGCGATGACGGCCAGGGCCTCGATCCGGCCACCCTGCGGGCCAAGGCCATTGAGAAGGGGATCATCTCCTCTGAGGCGGAATTGAGCGAGGTAGAGACCTTTAATCTGATCTTTGCCCCCGGCTTCTCAACGGCCAAGAACGTCACCAGCGTTTCCGGCCGCGGGGTGGGCATGGATGTGGTGCGGAGCGCGGTGGAGGGTCTGAAAGGCACAGTGAGTCTCAGCAGCAGGAGAGGCCAGGGCACCACGGTCCTGATCACCCTGCCGTTGACCATGGCCATCATCGAGGGGCTGCTGATCCAGGTGGGCAGCACCTATTTTGTCCTGCCGCAGGCTCAGGTCGAGGAGTGTGTTGAGTTAGGAGCCAAGGATATCGAACGGTTTCACGGCAGACATGTCTTTGCGGTCCGGGAGCACATCATCCCGTATATCCGGTTGCGCGATTTTTTTGAGATTGAGGGGGAGCGGCCGGAGCTTGAGCAGGTGGTCATCGTCACCAATAACGGTGAACGGCTCGGCCTGGTGCTGGATCATGTGGTCGGCGGCCATCAGACGGTCATTAAGAATCTGGGCTGGGCCTACCGCAATGCCCAGGGCGTTTCCGGCGCTACTATCCTGGGGAACGGCGAGGTCGCCCTGATCATCGATGTGGTTGACCTGGCCCGCTACGCCCTCCGGGACGAAGCCCCCATGGTCCAGTAGATGGAGTTGAACAAGCGGTATATTGTAGCCTATGCACAGATATCTAGCGGGGTTCTATGGTAATGGTTGACGAGAATCCTTCTGATGTTTCCATGTTCATGTATCAGGCTCCTCGACTCACTAACAAACAGTTTAATTTTTTCTCCGAGTTGATCTATACCATCTGCGGCATCAAACTGCCGCCCATCAAGAAGGCTATGCTGATCGCCAGGATCAGTAAACGGCTGCGGGCTTTACAGATACCCTCTTTTGCTGAATACATCGATTTTATTTCAAGCCCGGAGGGTGAGGCGCAGGAACTCGTCCATCTCATTGACACGGTGAGTACCAATAAGACCGATTTTTTCAGGGAGGCGGACCATTTTAATTTTATTACTCAGCGGTATCTGCCGGAACTGGCCGGCCGTTGTCGGACCGAGGGCGGCCGTCGGGAGCTGCGGATTTGGAGCGCCGGGTGTTCGAGCGGCGAAGAGCCTTATACCATGGCCATGGTCCTGGCCGATTTCGCGGCGGCCAACCCCTGGTTCAGCTATGCGATTCTGGCTACGGACATCTCAACCAAGATGCTGGCAATGGCCAGTCAGGCGGTCTATGCCGATTCGAGAATTACAACAATTCCGGAAACCTACCGGCGTCGCTATCTCATGCGTGGCAAGGGCGCTCATGAAGGCACCCACCGGATTGTCCCTGAGTTGCGGCAGAGAATTACCTTCCGCCGGTTGAATTTTCTTGACAGCGAGTTCGATTTACGGAAACAGATGGATATAATCTTTTGTCGGAATGTGATAATCTACTTTGATCAGAAAACTCAAATGGCGCTTTTTCAGAAATTCTATCGCAATCTTGCCCCTGGCGGCTATCTGTTTATCGGCCATTCCGAGGCGTTGGTCGGCCTTGATGATAGAATGACGCGGGTAGCCGCATCGGTGTTTACCAGCCGAAAGTAACAGGTGGAAAAGATGATGGGTTTTGTGAGGCTGACCCAAACAGGTTTTTTTCTGGCAGTAATTATCAGCCCTATACGCATTTCCAGACAACAGCAAAGGTCACTCATTGGAAAAGAAGATACGTGTCTTAATTGTTGACGATTCCGCCCTGGTCCGGCAGGCACTTACCCAGGTTCTGCAGTCTGATCCGGATATCGAGGTCATGGCCACGGCGGCTGACCCTTTTATTGCCGCCAAGAAGATCGAGAAAGAGGTCCCGGATGTTATCACCCTGGATGTGGAGATGCCCAGGATGGATGGCATCACCTTTCTCCGCAAGCTCATGAGTCAGCACCCGATCCCGGTGGTAATCTGCTCAAGCCTGACCGAGCAGGGCGCTGAGACGACGATCAAGGCCCTAGAGTACGGGGCTGTTGATATCATTCAGAAACCGAAGCTGGGCACCCGGGATTTCATCCGGGAGTCGAGCATCCGGATCTGTGATGCGGTGAAGGCGGCGGCCCGGGTGTCGGTGCGGAAGATCAGCGACCACAGCCCGCTCTATCAGAAGAAACTCAATGCCGATGTCATCCTGGCGGCGCCGGATAGTCACGCCATGGTCCGGACCACCGAACAGGTTGTGGCGGTTGGTGCTTCGACCGGTGGCACCGAGGCTTTGCGGATCCTGCTTCAAGCCATGCCGCAGGATATGTCCGGCATGGTTGTGGTTCAGCATATGCCGGAAGGATTTACCCGGGCCTTTGCCCAGCGGCTCGACGGCCTCTGCCAGATCCGGGTCAAAGAGGCGGAGGATGGCGATACTGTTTTACGCGGCCAGGCCCTGATCGCGCCGGGCAATCGTCACACCCTGCTCAAGCGCAGCGGCGCCCGCTACTATGTTGAGGTAAAAGACGGCCCGTTGGTCAGCCGGCACCGGCCTTCCGTCGATGTGTTGTTCCGGTCGACCGCCCGTTATGCCGGCCGCAACGCCATTGGCGTTATCATGACCGGCATGGGTGACGATGGCGCCAAGGGGTTGCTGGAGATGAAACAGGCCGGGGCCTACACCATTGCCCAGGATGAGCATACCTCGGTAGTCTTTGGCATGCCAAAGGAGGCTATCAAGCTTGGTGCGGCTGATGTGACCTTGCCGTTGCAGAAGATTGCCATGGAGCTGCTGAAAGAGAGAGCCTGAGATAGATTATTTGTTTTTTTGGTAATGCTTTGGCGATATTAAGTTGAGTTTATGGCTTACATTGTGCTAGTTTATTATGCCGGTATATCTGCTCAGGCAGATAGGCTGTAGACTAAACAACCTACAAAGGCCAACATTCGGGAGAGAGAGATGGAGCTGCTCAAGGACTTTGCGCAACGGGACATGATCGAACAGATAATGGTTCTTGAAGAGATCAAGGAGAACAGGCAGGTTGCAGCCATCAACGGCCTTATTGAACTTTGCGCCCATCCCCTGGAAGATCAGGCCGTCAACGAGATGATCTACCATGCCCTCTTTGATCTGCTGGCCGATGATGAGGCGGCCATGATCGCCGGGCTCAATCATGAATCAATCCAGGTCAGGCAGGTTTGTCTTCGGCGGATGCAGGAGAGCAGGCCGGCAGCCGCCCTGCCGGTGCTGATTGCTCTGCTCAAGGCCGGTGGCGAGCCGGAGTATCTGGGGGAGATCATCAAGGTTCTGGGCAGCTATGCAGATCCAGGCGCCAATGATCTGCTGTTCAGCTATATGCGGCATCAGGACGAAGCCCTGGCAACCTGGGCAATGCAGGTGCTGGCCGATAATAAAGCGCCCGGGGTCAGGGACGAATTGATCCGGCTCATCACTGAACGACAGGGGATGATTCTGGCCTCCGGCGAGTGCGATATGATGACCGGACTGGCTCTCGAAGATCTGAGCAGGTTTACCGACGATGTCGTCATTGATTTCTTTATCTCCCATATCCATCATCAGGTCCCGAACTTCCGGCGGATCGTCCTTGCCGTATTGACCGGCATGGGCAAGGTTATTCTGCCGGCCTTGCAGTATCGGCTGATCTCCGGCACCAGGGACGAACGGATCATGGCCGCCAATATCATTGGTCTGCTTGGCGAAAAGAGAGGAGTGGACATTCTTATTGATCAGCTTGATCAGAACTCGGATATTGAGCCTAATCTCAAGTTCGCCATCTATGAGGCCCTCGGCCGGATCAACTCCTTGAAGAGCGCCATCGGGCTGACTGATGGCCTTAAAGAGCAGGATGAACTGGTGATTATGGCCGTGGTGACCGGTCTTGATAATCTCTGCAATCCCGGTATAGTTAAGTTTCTAGTCGAACTGCTGGATAAAAATGATAACCGGAGTGTTCTGATCAGAAAGGCATTAGTCACTGCCCGGGCCAGCAATCTCTTCGCAGCCTTGTACGATGAGGGGCGGCACAGCGAGGCGCTTATGGCTACTCTGCTGGCCTCCGGCGACCAGGAGGCCAGGGCTCTGTTCCGGGAGTTGTTGGCCGGTATGGCCGGCGATCGGGCCGCGAGCGACAGCCGGCGTCTGGCTGCCGAACAGGTTGTCTCAGGCGCTGTGGTCCGGCGGGTGTTGGCAGCAGATGATTCCAAGGCCATGCTTTTCTTTTACAAGGGGGTTTTCGCCGAGTTGGGAATGGAACTTTCTGTGGCAAACGACGGCAGAGAAGCGCTTGATGCCCTGCTTGACGGGTCGGCGCTTGATCTGCTGGTCACCGACATGAATATGCCAAACATGGACGGTATTGAATTGGCGCGGACAATCCGCAAACAAGGGAAGTGGCAGAATCTGCCCATTCTCATGGCCACGACCGAATCGGAAAAGTCACAGTCGGATCTGGCAGCCAAGGCCGGGGTGACGGATTTTATCACCAAGCCTTTTTCCAAGGAGCAGTTTAAGGGTAAGATTCAGCAGATGCTGGGTTGATCTTATTCCTCCGTCAATAATCTAAAATACAATCTTCCATAATGAAAAAGGATCCAATATGAGCAGACCGCTTGGCATCACCGTCAGCAGGCATATTCTCGATAATCAGCATCTGCATCCAACGGCCACCGGCGATTTGTCCGGGTTGCTGATCGAACTGATCGTCGCTGCCAAGACCATCAACGCCGAGGTCAATATGGCCGGATTGGCCGACATATTGGGTATGTCCGGCAAGACGAATATTCAGGGCGAGATGGTCCAGAAGCTTGATGACCTGGCTAACAACACCATCAAGAGGCGGATGGCCCGCTGCGGGTATATCTGTATCATGACCTCTGAAGAGGAGGAGGGGGTGATTCCGGTGGTGCCCGGCTACGAGGGCAAATATACCCTGGCCTTTGATCCGCTGGACGGCTCTTCCAACATCGACGTCAACGTCAGTATCGGCACGATTTTTTCAATCCATCGTCGCAGAACACAAGACGGCCCGGGCGCGATCAGCGACCTGTTATTGCCGGGCCGGGAGCAGGTCGCGGCCGGCTACATCATCTATGGTTCCAGCACCATGCTGGTTTTTGCTACCGGACAGGGAGTCCAGGGGTTTACGCTTGATCCGAGCGTCGGTGAGTTCTATCTCTCCCATCCCGATATCAGGATCCCGGAAAAAAGCAAGTACTTCAGCGTCAACGAAGGGAACACTTTGTATTGGGAAGAGAACATGCGGCGTTATGTGGATTACCTGAAGGAAGAGGATAAGGCCACTGACCGGCCTTACAGCGGCCGGTATATCGGTTCGCTGGTTGCCGATTTTCACCGCAATCTCATCTCGGGCGGTATCTTCCTCTATCCTAAGGATCGCAAAGATCCAGGGAAGCCGGGCGGTAAGCTCAGGCTGCTCTATGAGGCCGCTCCGCTTGCCTTCATCGTCGAAGAGGCCGGTGGCCGGGCCATTACCGGTGACGGCCGGGAGATCAGGGACGTCGCCCCCGAATCCCTGCATCAGCGGGTTCCGCTGATTATCGGCAGCCGGCACGATGTCGACATGGCCGAGGCCTTTCTGCTGGGCCGGCGGTGAGTGATTCGCAGTAATTCCGCTGTAAAAACACCCTGGAATACCCACCAATCTCATCTTGTCTGTTGGAATAATAAAAAAAAGAGCCCCACTCATCTCTCGCACTTTAATTTTGCATAATATTATTGTATGCTACTGGGAATAATTATTGTGTAAGATCAAGGGAAAAGTTTCTGCAGCCAAGCCGCCAACTGATTCCATCACAAGCGAAGGAGGATAGGATATGAGGGAAAAGTTCAATACACTGGTGCCCGGCATCATTACTCTGGTTCTGGTTTTAGGTTTCTGTCTTGCTGCGCCGCAAGCTGTCCCGGCGGCAGACGATGTTGTTAAAATCGGCCTGAACTATCCTGAGACCGGTCCTTATGCCAAACAGGGTCTTGACCAGCGCCGCGCCGCTGATCTGGCCATGGAGGAGATCAACGCTGCCGGTGGTATCCTGGGCAAAAAGATAGAACTGGTTTATCGCGACACCAAGAGCAATGCCAAAGTGGCCAAGGAGAACGCCAACGAACTTTTCGACAAGGAGAGGGTTCCGATGATATTTGGCGGCTCATCCAGCGCTGTGGCCATTGCCACCGGCAAGGTGGCCAAGGAGAAGAAAAAACTCTTTTTCGGCACCCTGACCTACTCCACCGAGACAACCGGTGAAGAGGCCCATCGGTATATCTTCCGGGAGTGTTATGATTCGCGGATGGCGGCCAAGGTCCTGTCCGAGTATCTGAAAAAGAACTTCAGCGGCAAAAAATACTTCTACATTACCGCTGACTACACTTGGGGTTGGACCACGGAAGAGGCCTTACGGCAATTTACCAACACGACCGACAAAGATGCCCACAAGGGGATTCTCACCAAACTGGGGACCGCTGATTTTAAAAACCCCTTGACCCTGGCTCAGGAATCAAACCCCGATGTTCTAGTCCTTGTCCTGTTCGGCAAGGATATGGAGAACGGCGTAAAGCAGGCCTATGAGATGGGGTTAAAGAGTAAGATGCAGATCGTTGTACCGAACATGACAATCGACATGGCCGAAGGCGCCGGGCCCGAGGCGATGGAAGGAGTCTTGAGTGCTACGCCCTGGTATTGGAAGCTGCCATTTGAGAAAAACAGTGCCAAGGGCATGGCCTTTGTCAACAAATTCGCTGAAAAATACAATCGCTATCCCTCCACCGCCGGCGCCTCTGCCTATGTTATCCTGCGGCAATACAAGGAGGCGGTCGAACGCGCCAAGACCTTTGAAACCATGGCGGTAGTCAAGGCACTGGAAGGCCACAAATATACGGAGCTCAAGGATGAACAGCAGTGGCGCGAGTTTGATCATCAGTCTGTCCAGACCGTCTTTGCCGTAAAGTGCAAGAAGCCGGAAGATGTCAGAAAGGACAAGTATCAGCTCGATTATTATGAGGTGATCAATACCATGAAAGGCGAAGATGCCGCCATTACCCTTGAAGAATGGAAGGCCGTCCGTGCCAAGGTCGGTGCTCCGGCCACCCTGGAAGAGTAACAGCATGAATCAGAAGTTGGTAAAAAGCGGAGGCTTTACAGGATGACGATCAAAGGGAAACTTACGTTAAATGCTGGAGTCGTGTTAGCTGCCATCACTATAATCGTCGTCTTTTCCTTGCTTCAAGTTACGGGGATTAGCCGTAACATCAATCAATTAACTCAAAAAACCGCCCCCTATCAACTTAAAGCCCTCAATCAGCAGCGGGAGCTCCAGGCCCATTCCACCAATCTGGTAAATCTCTCTGCCTCCCGGACCCTGGATGAGTACAGAACTGCTGCGGCTAATGTCTCGGAGTCCCTTGTCCAGGTCGCCAAGGCCATGGATGAGATGGCCAAGCTGAAAGCAGAATCCTCTTCCGGAAATCTGGCCATAGAGAATCTTTCAAAAGAGATATTGCAGACCACTGAGCGTAAGCTGAAGGCCCAGGAGTCTGCCCTGCTGGCCTCTAAAGCTATTCAGGAGAAGCTGGCGGAAGCCGCCAAAAGAATGAGCGATCTTGACAGCTCGATCCGCAATCTCCAGAAAAAGACCTCGGGCACAATGATCACCGGCGTCGATAATCTCATGGGCTCAAACCAGCAGCTCAACAACCTGTTTGCCGTTCGGGACGGTTTGAAAGATTTGACTCTGATGATTTCGAAAATCCCGGTGACCAACGATAAACGTTCGGTAGCAGGGTTACGGGACAGTGTGGCAAATACAACCAAGGCAGCCGGCCAAGCGCTGAAAAATTTGAAAGGCATGGATAAGTTCAGCAACGAAACCTTCCAGAAAATTACCGCCCTTAATGAGAAAGTGACCTCTGCCAAGGGGGTGGCCGCCTTGCAGTTGAAGTACCTCAGCGATGAAGATGAGAAAATCAAGGAGAGTGTCGAAACCTTGGCCAAGGAGGGCGTCTACGAGATATCCTACATCCTGCCCACCCTGGAAAAGGAGATCAATAACGCCAATGGGGTCTTAAAAAGCAACACGGGTGAGATGTCGAAAAATATCGATGCCTTCAGTAACACCAATTCTATCCTCTCCCTGGCGGCCAATTTGTCGTTGCTGAGCTCTTCCCTGGTGACTGGGATCAATCAATGTATTTATGCCAAAGACCTGAACGGTTTTAACCAGCAGTCTGCCGCCATTAACAATCTCTTTAAAGATGCCGATGGCCTGGGGCAGAAATTGAAAGGGCTTCTTGCCAATGGCCGGCACACTAATGAATTAACCATGGTCGGGGCTTACACCGGCGCGGTCTCAGCTGTCGCAATCACCTTTGCCGGAGGTGAAGGATTTGCGGAAAAGGTGAAGGCCGCCATTGTCAATGATGAAGAGCTGGATAAGCAGATCGGTCAGATGCGTACAATCGTCGCAAAACATCTGGAGGAGAGTAAAAAAGAGGTATCGATTGCCGGCGTCGACCAGGAAGTTGTGGTGGCATCTCTGCACAGTGCGGCCAAAAGAACGGTATTTATGGTCGCCCTGATCGGTGTACTAATCGTTATCATAACCCTGATAATGAGCTATGCAATCAGCAGATCAATTACCGGGCCGATCAATTCGGTAGTCTCAGGATTAACTGTCGGTTCCGACCAGGTTGCCGCTTCTTCCGAGAATGTCGCCTCGGCCAGTCATGCGTTGGCCGATGGTGCCGCCCGACAGGCGGCAGGGCTTGAGGAGACCTCTTCATCCCTGGAAGAGATGGCGTCCATGACCAGACAGAATGCTGAAAATGCCCTGCATGCCAATCAACTGGTAGTGCAAGGATCGGAGTTGATGGAGAAGGCCAGGGGATTGATGACGGCCATGGTTCAGGCCATTGATGAGGTTAGCAGGGCGAGCGAAGATACCGGCAAGATCGTCCATACCATCGATGCGATTGCTTTCCAGACCAATCTGCTCGCCTTGAATGCCTCGGTTGAGGCAGCCCGGGCCGGGGATGCCGGCGCCGGCTTTGCAGTTGTGGCTAATGAGGTCAGAAATCTGGCCCTGCGCGCTGCCGAGGCGGCCAAAAACACCTCACATCTGATCGATGGGACTATTATCAAGGTCAAGGAGAGCGCCGAACTTGTCCAGCAGACTGAAGGTTCTTACCAGAATGTTGCCGAGGTTCTCGATAAAATCGTTAAACTGGTAGGCGAGATTTCTACAGCCAGTCAGGAGCAGGCTCAGGGGCTTGACCAGATCAATCGGGCCATGACCGAGATGGATAAGGTGGTCCAGCAGAATGCCACCGGCGCTGAGATGTCAGCTTCGGCTTCAAATGAGATGATGGCCCAGGCCGAAGAGATGCGAGAGCATATCAGTGCTTTGATAACTCTCGTTGGCGGTCAAGGCCAGGCTTCTTAGTTTTTCCCCTGGATCTTTGCCCAGGTGTCCCGTAAGGTAACGGTCCGGTTAAAGACCGGCCGGTCAGCTCTTGTGTCAATCAGGTCAACGCAGAAATAACCCATTCGTTCGAACTGGCAGTGGGCTTCCGGTCTGGCTGTGGCCAGGCTTGGTTCCAAACGGCAGTCAGTCAAGGTTTCAAGTGATTGGGGATTCAAAAACGCGGTGAACTCCTTCTCCTTGTCACCCTCCGGATTTTCAACCGTGAACAGCCGGTCATAGAGTCGCACCTCTGCGGAGATGGCGTGTGCTGCCGATACCCAGTGGATGGTGGCCTTGACCTTGCGGCCGTCAGGCGCAGAACCGCCCCTGGTGGCCGGATCATAGGTGCATTTCAGTTCCAGGATTTCACCGCTTATCTCGTCTTTGACCACTGCATGGCATTTGATGAAATAGGCATAGCGCAGTCTGACCTCGCGGCCGGGCGCCAGGCGGTGGAAACCTTTCGGTGGGTTCTCCATGAAATCTTCCTGCTCAATGTAGATGACCCTGGAGAAGGGGACCTTGCGGCTGCCCATCTCCGGGTTGGCCGGATGGTTCTGGGCCTCTAAATCTTCGCTTTGACCATCAGGGTAGTTCTCAATGACAACTTTCAGGGGGCGCAGTACAGCCATTACCCGGGGCGCCCGCTCATTTAAGTCCTCGCGGATCGTGTGTTCCAGGAGCGCCAGATCGACCATGCTGTCCCGTTTGGCCACACCGATCCGTTCGCAGAAGTTACGGATTGACTCCGGGGTAAAGCCGCGACGGCGGAAGCCTGAAATTGTCGGCATCCGAGGGTCGTTCCAGCCGGTGACAAAGCCCTGTTCGACCAGTTTTAAGAGTTTCCGTTTGCTCATGATCGTATAGCTCAGGTTAAGCCGGGCAAACTCGATCTGTTGGGCATGGCTGTTAACCGGCAATTGATCGAGGATCCAGTCGTAGAGCGGCCGGTTGATCTCGAATTCAAGGGTGCAGATGGAGTGGGTGATGCCTTCGATTGAGTCGGAGAGGCAGTGGGCGAAATCGTACATCGGGTAGATGCACCATGTGTCGCCGGTTCGGTGATGGGAGCTCCGCTTGATCCTATAGAGCGTCGGATCGCGCATGATGATGTTGGGAGAGCTCATGTCGATCTTGGCGCGCAGCACCCGGCTGCCGTCGGCAAACTCACCGGCCCGCATTCGGCGGAAAAGATCGAGGTTTTCGTCTATAGACCGGTTGCGGTACGGGCTCTCCTTGCCTGGTTCGGTGAGGGTGCCCCGGTACTCCCTGGCCTGGTCGGCGGAGAGATCGCAGACATAGGCCTTGCCGGCCTTGATCAGCTGTTCGGCATAGTCGTAAAGTTTAGGAAAGTAGTCGGAGGCGTAGTAGCGGTGTTCGCCCCAGTCAAAGCCGAGCCAGTGGACGTCCTCCTGGATGGAATCGACGTACTCGACATCCTCTTTGGCCGGGTTGGTGTCATCGAAGCGCAGGTGACAGACGCCGCCGGGATTCTCCCGGGCAATGCCGAAGTTGAGGCAGATCGACTTGGCGTGGCCGATGTGCAGGTAGCCGTTCGGTTCCGGCGGAAACCGGGTCACCACCCGACCGTCATTCTTGTTGGCCGCCAGGTCTTCGCTGACTTTGGTGCGGATGAAGTCCCTGGCCGGGGTGGATTCGAGGGTGGTCATAGATCTGCTCCTCCAAAGAACCTGCCAACCTGCTCAAGTCGGGTCACGACCCGCTCCTTGCCGATGACTTCAAAAACCTCAAACATGCTTGGTCCGGCCAGTTGGCCGGTAATGACCGTACGGGCGCCATTTATCAACGTGCCGGGCTTGACGCTCAGCTCTTCAGCCAGTTGGCGGGCGGCGGTTTCAGTGTTCTCCCTGCTGAAATCAGGTAGCGCGGCAAAGCGCGCGGCCAGCAAAGGCAGCCAGCTCTTGAGCTCCGGGGTCTTGTTCAGGTTTTTTTCAAGAGCCCGTTCCTCGATTGGAAAATCATCGGCAAAATAGGCGCGTCCCTGCCTGGCAAAATCTTGTAATGTATGGAAACGACTGCGGATAAGATCAAGGGTTTGCAGGAACCACTCCCTTTGAGTGGATTCGTAAAGCGGATTCCAGATGCCCTCGGCCGCAAAGTCGTCCTTGATAAGTGCGGCAATCTCGGCAATCGGCATAGACCGAAGGTAATGGGCGTTGATGTTGATCGCCTTGGGATCGGTAAAGAATTTCGGGTCGCCTTTCCGGTAATTGAAGATGGAGTTGGAGCGGTTTACACCTTCGAACGAAAAGGCTTGAATCAGCTCTTCCTGACTGAAGATCTCCCGGTCATCACCGCTCGACCAACCGAGTAGAACCAGAAAATTGATCAGTGCCCAGGGCAGGAAGCCGTGCTCGCGGTAGAAGTGGACTGCCACGATCTCGCCATGACTGCGTTTCGAAATCTTGGCCTTGTTGAGATCCAGGGTCAGCGGCATATGGGCGAACACCGGGATCTTGGCGCCAAGGGCCTCATAGATCAGGATCTGACGAGGGGTATTGGCCAGGCCATCCTGGCCCCTGATTACATGGGTGATCCGGTCGCGGATGTCGTCTACTACATTACAGAGGAGATAGAGAGGCTTGCCGTTTGAGCGGACAATGACAAAGTCTTCGATGTCAACGTAAGCGCGTTCGATCCGGCCGTAGACTTTGTCCTCAAAGCGGACAGTGTCTTGCTGGTCAGGCACCTTGAAGCGGATTACGTAGGGCAGACCAGCTTTCTCTTTGGCGGCAACCTGTTCCGGGCTCAGGTTGCGGCAGGCCTGGTTGTATTTATAATCACCCTTGTCTGTGGCAGCGGTTTCGCGTTTGGCTTCAAGGTCTTCCTTGGTGCAGAAACACTTGTAGGCGTGGTTGGTTGCCAGAAGTTTTTCAGCTGCAGCCATGTGCTGGCTTGTGAATTCGGTTTGAAAATAGGGGCCTTGGTCAAAAGTGATGCCCAACCAGGCAAGACCATCCAGAATGCCTTGAATAGACTCCTCGGTCGAGCGTTCGGCGTCGGTGTCTTCTATGCGCAGGATCATCTTGCCGCCGTGCTTTTTGGCAAAAAGCCAGTTGTAGATCGCGGTGCGGGCGCCGCCGATATGCAGATAGCCGGTCGGGCTGGGTGGGAAGCGGACAATTACTTCTTCAGACATGGTGGACTCCTTTGTAAAAAAATCTACGGGCAAACGTTTAAGATAGACTCCGGGTTGCCCGCTCGATGAAGATAACTCTTAATCAAAGCAGTCCTTATATACGGTTTTGCATGGATATTCAACATCCTTTGCATTGTGTGCAGCATGTATAGGTTTAAATCAGGGATCCTCTTGTAAAAATCTTGGGAAATAGTAAAAAATGGGGCATTCTATACCGTTAGGGAATCTGCTTGTCAAGCCGGACAATCACATTCAGCGCAGCGGTTTGAATTTAGTATCTCATAAAAATTACTGGCTGTTCATTGTAAAAATGCATATAATAGAAATTATTCCTAAGAAAAAAAGGAGGAGCTATGAATTGTTGGGAATTCAAGAAGTGCGGCCGCGAGAAGGGTGGTGCTAAATCCAAGGAGTTGGGTGTTTGCGCAGCCTATCCTGAGCATGGAACTCACTGCGCTCGTGTAGCCGGAACCCTTTGCGGTGGAAAAGTACAGGGTTCATTTGCCTTGAAACTTGCGAATTGCATGCAGTGCGAATTTTATAAAAGCCAACACTACGATAAGAACTTCAAGGGGAAGATCTGATCTTGGTTGGTTTTTTTTAGTAGTGAGTAAGGAGGTAAGCCCATGATGATCAATCCAGCCAATGCCGCGGCGCTTTATGCCGGCAACCTTGAGACTCGTCCGGCCGCCGGGCCTGCCGATAACGTCCCGAAAAAACAGGACAATTCTACTGAGGCCGGCCAAACCAGCTCGATTGGTCCGGCAGTTGTGGCCCGACTTTCCGCTGCGGCGCTGCAATCCCCCAGGCCGGTGACACAGCCCGTTCAAGGCGCGAATGCCAATGGTGCCGCTGAACCGGCGGTTGAACAGAGGCGAGATACGGGAGGAGAGAAACTGCCTGAGACGGCTGAATCCAAACGGCCTGCTGCCATTGATATCATGGTCTGAGTCAAAGGAGTCTCTCTTTCGCGGTCGGCAAGAGGAGCACGATGAGCCTTCAGGCTCTTCCGAGCCACTTGCCGATCAGAAGCCGAGCTCTTTAAGAAAGCGTGGATTTTTTGTCCAATTTTTCTGGACCTTTACCCAGAGTTTTAAGACCACCGGTTGACCAAGCATCTCTTCGATGTCAAGTCGGGCATCATGGCCTATCTGTTTTAATTTGGCGCCCTGCCTGCCAATTACTATTCCTTTTTGCGAATCTTTTTCCACAATAATTGTGGCATGGATGATGACCATGCCTTTTTCGGCATTTTCCTTGAAACTTTCGATTACAACAGCAGTGGAATAGGGGACTTCCTGGCCGGTTAACAGAAAGATTTTTTCTCTGATCATCTCAGCTACG
>MGTA01000240.1:34392-37634 GCA_001799225.1 Deltaproteobacteria bacterium RIFOXYD12_FULL_50_9 | reverse complement strand
ATGAGGTGGATTTCGTGGTAGCCAAGGGGCTGGATGTCTGGGCTATTGAGGTAAAAAGCAGCAGGAGTGGCAAGGTTACTGGCCTGACTAAGTTCTGTAAACATTATCCGGATGCCAGGCCGTTGCTCGTTGGCGGCTCGGGAATTCCACTTGTGGAGTTTTTCAGTCGGAATGCTGCGGCATGGCTGGTGTGACTTTCTTTAAATATTAGGAGAAAATGGGCTTGCTATTTGGATTTTTTCGATAAAAATCGGGGCGATTTTATGTGTAATTATGCCCTGCAACCTAAATTTTATCAAGGTTATGCGCTAATCAGCCAAAGTGTAGAATCGCTGCACTTTTTCCTTGACGCTACAGCCGGTCTCGTATTACAGTTTTGGCAAAATGTAAAACATGGAGGTTGCAATGGATTCGTTGGCGAAAGTATCAACCAAAGGGCAGGTGGTAATTCCGGCGGAACTGCGTAAACGGCATCACCTTGGGCCTGGGGCATCCGTCCAGATTTTTGAATACGGTAACTTGATCTGTCTGGCGCCGATTATCGCGGACCCGGTGGAAGCAGCGTGGGGCGCACTGCCGGAAACTCCCTCCCTGGCCGACGAGTTACTTCAGGAGCGCCGGAAGGACTTTTGCGATGAGAAGTCTCCTCTTTGACAGCTTCGCTTTTCTCAGGTTTTTTCAGAAAGAGAAGGGCGGAGAAACGGTCCGGAAGTTGTTGCAAGAAGCAGCGGATAATAAGACACCCTGCTTGATCAATGCCATTAACGTGGGAGAGATCATTTACCTCACGCAACGCCGTTTCGGCGAACAGAAAAAGCTCGAAATCTTCGTCCATATCCAGCGGATGAATATCATCATTCTGCCTTGCCTTAATGAACTTATCTTCCGAGCTGCGGAACTCAAGGCCCGCTTTCCTATTTCCTACGCCGATGCCTTTGCCCTTGCCTCGGCCATCGAACATGACGCCGATCTCGTCAGCGGCGACCCGGAATTCAAACAGGTTGAACAATTAGTGAACATCGTGTGGGTGTAGTTGATATATTTTTGATTTTACTAAATTTCCTTCCCCCTATAATTTGGAACATTGCATGCGCCATTCGATTATTGATCTGCATCCCCAACGGATACTCATTCGTTCCACCAACTGGATCGGTGATGCCATCATTACCACGCCGGCGGTGCGCACCATCCGCCGGAATTTTCCCAATGCTAAAATCTCGATCCTGGCCCTGCCCTGGGTGGCCGATGTTTTTGCGGCAAGCCCGCACGTCGATGAAGTTATCCTTTATCAGAAAAAGAAGGAGCACAGCGGAATGGCCGGCATGTGGAAGCTGGCCGGCCTGCTGGCCGAGCAGCGCTTTGATCTGGCGATTCTGTTGCAGAATGCTATCTCGGCGGCTATTCTTACCAAACTTGCCGGGATTCCGGCCCGGGCCGGTTACACGACGGATGGCCGTGCTCTACTGCTAACCAATGGTGTAAAACTTCGACGAGAAGTTAAGAAGATCCATCAGGTCAACTATTATCAGGAGATGTTGCGCGGGCTCGGCCTGGTCTGCGGCAGTAACGAACTTTTTTTGCAGCTGCCGGAGCCGGATATTGCCTGGGCTCGGGCTCAGGCCGGCGGCCTCGGTCCAGGGCCTCTGGTCGGACTCAATCCCGGCGCCGCCTATGGCCCGGCCAAGCGCTGGCCGGCCGGCTATTTTAAGCAGCTTGCCACCCTTCTTCGACGGGAGTTGCGGGCAACCATGGTGGTATTCGGTACCGGCGCCGATGCCGAAGCCGCCCGGGAAATTGAGCAGGGGGCTCCCGGTCATGTGGTTGATCTGGCTGGAAAAACCAGCCTGGCGCAGGCCATGGCGATGATCGGGGTCTGTGATGTCTTTGTCACCAACGATTCCGGGCTCATGCATGTCGGCGCCGCCTTAAAAACTCCGTTGGTGGCGATCTTCGGTTCTACCAACTCGATTACTACCGGACCGTATTCTGATAACGCCGTCATTATCCAGAAAAATCTGCCCTGCCGGCCCTGTTATAAAACAACCTGTGAGACCGGTTTCCGCTGCATGCTCGAGATTACTCCGCAAGAGGTTTTTGCTGTAGTCCGGAAGATACTGGTCGGCGCGCCGACCAGCCAAGTGAGGTAGGGGATGCGACCTGCAGTATTTCTTGATCGGGACGGCACCATCAACGAACAGATGGGCTATATAAATCATCTTAGTCGTTTTCAGCTGTTGCCGAGGGCTGCCGAGGCGATTCGTCTGCTCAACGACAACAAGGTTCCGGTCGTGGTGGTGACTAACCAATCAGGTCTGGCCCGCGGTTATTTTCCGGAGAGCCTGCTTGATGCGGTGCATATGAAGATGGATGTCGAGCTGGCCACGGTTGGCGCTCATATCGACGGTCTCTATATCTGCCCGCATCATCCCGAGGCCAAAGAGCCGCGTTTTCGGGTTGCCTGCGATTGTCGGAAGCCCGGTACCGCTCTTTTTAGCCGGGCTGCCCGGGATCTGTCGATTGATCTGGCAAAATCCTATGCGGTGGGTGATCGCTGGAGCGATCTGCAAGCCGCAGCCCGATGCGAAGCTCGCGGTATTCTGGTGCTGACCGGTTATGGCCGAGGCGATCTTGCTTATGTTGGGCCGGGCCAGAAGGTCCAGCCGGTGTTTGTAGCTGAAGACCTTTACGCCGCAGTCTTGTGGATCCTTGCCGATCTAAAGGCCAAGGCTCTGGGAGGAGACGACTGAGATGATGCCATCTCTGCTTCCCGGTCCGCCCGGCAGGATCCTGATTGTCAAGCCGAGCGCCCTGGGCGATATTGTTCACAGCCTGCCGTTTCTGCATGCCATCAAGCGGACCTATCCGGCTGCTAAAGTCGACTGGGTGGTGGCGAGAGGCCTGCATACCTTTCTGGAGGGCCATCCGCTGATCGACCGGCTTTTAATCATCAACAAGGATCAGTGGAGCCGGTTCTCCTATTTTCCAAATACCCTGAAGGAGATTGGGGCGTTAGTCTCCGGACTGCGCCGGGAACCCTATGATGTGACGGTTGATCTCTCCGGCATCCTGCGGAGCGGACTCATCACCTGGGCGGCGCGCTCGCCCTATAAACTTGGTTTTCGTGAGTCGAATGAAGGGAGCCCGCTGTTTTATACCCACAAGATTCAAGGTGGAACCGAGATCCATGCAATTGATCGCTATCTGAAGATTGCCGAGGCAATCGGCTGTGATATCTCTGAAAT
>MGTA01000240.1:32491-34369 GCA_001799225.1 Deltaproteobacteria bacterium RIFOXYD12_FULL_50_9 | reverse complement strand
CTGGCGCCCTACGATCCTGATCCGCCAATTTGCCGTGAACTTCCGGCTGAGTATGTCGTGATGTCGCCGTCGGCCGGCAAGGAGGCGAATCGTTGGCCGGCCGAGCGTTTTGGCGAACTGTCTGGCCGCTTGGCGCTGCCGACCGTGGTGATCGGTGGTGCCGGAGATGCCGGCATAGTCGAGCAGATGGTGGCCTTGTCCGGCGGTAAAGCGATCTCCCTGGCCGGCCGTACAAATCTCAAGGAGTTGCTGGCCGTTATCCGGCGGGCCCGTTTTCTGGTCTCGAACGATACCGGTCCAAGCCATATAGCTGCTGCTCTTGCTGTCCCGGTTTTTGCTATTTTCGGGCCGGCTAATCCAGTGCGAACCGGACCTTACGGATCGATCCATACCGTTATCCGCGAGGCGATGGATTGCGCTCCATGTTATCGCTGGAAACCCTGCAGTCACTGGCGCTGCATGGAGGCATTGACCGTCGATCGGGTGTATGAAACCATCATGAAGAAGATAAGTGAATGATGGAACTTGCACCTCTTCTTGACTTCCTATATTATTTCAATAGAATAGTTCGTTAAATATGCGGAGATTTCGCTGCAATCGGACGGTTTTTAACCTCGTCCCTATACGCAGTGAATGAAAGAGAGGCGTTAACCAGTCTCTTACAAAGGTACTTTTCAGGTTGATTGTCAATGGGCGGACCAGAACTAACCATCGAACAGCGCCTCAAGCGGATTCAAAATTTTATTGACAGGATGCCCAGCCTGTCGACGACAGTTACCAAGGTGCTCGAGGTCTGTAACAAACCAAACACCTCACCGAATGATCTCAATCGCGTTATTTCTTTAGATCCGGTTCTGACCGGCCAGGTCTTGAAACTCATTAACTCGGCCTATTACTCCCTGCCCAATCAGATTACCTCGCTTACCAGGGCGATCATCATGCTGGGCTTGAATACTGTCAAGAATCTGGCCATCAGCACCGCAGTCCTGGGTGCCATGGGTAATGAGAAGTCCTTCCTGTTGCTGCCAATGGACAGCTTCTGGATCCACTCTATCTGCGTGGGGGTGACGGCAAAGGCCCTGGCTGCAAAACTCGGGGTGCCGCGGCCTGAATTAGAGGAGTACTTTGTTGCCGGGCTGTTGCACGATCTCGGTAAAATTCCCTTAAATTATCGTTTTGCCGAGGAGTATAAAGACTCCCTTGATCTTGCCAATCTTGAACAAGGGCCACTTTACCGGGCCGAAGCGATGATCTTTGGCTTTGATCACGCTCTGGTTGGCAAGACAATTGCTGAAAAATGGCAACTAAGCAGCACCATCGGTGAGACCCTCGGCTTTCACCATGATCCGGAAGGGGCCTCTGCGGCCAATCGCAAGCTGGTTACGGTTGTTGCTCTGGCCAATCTGTATGCCAATGTCTATGAGATAGGCTTTGCCGGCGACCGTTTTCAGGAGGGCCCGACTATTTACAGAACTCTGGATCTCGTTGGGATTAAGTGGGGGGAGCTTGCGGCCCTTCAGGAAGCGGTGGCAGTTGAAATTGACAAGGCTCAGGTATTTCTCCGGGTTGTCGGCAAGGGGAAGGGGTAAACAGGAATGAAGATCAAATTCTGGGGAGTAAGAGGGTCGATCCCTTGCCCGGGGCCGAATACCGTAATATATGGGGGTAACACGGCATGTATTGAGGTGCGTTTCAAGGAGACTGATCGTTTGATCATCATCGATGCCGGCTCCGGAATCCGGGAGCTCGGGAATTTTATGATGGGCCATGATCTCAAAAAAGGGCCGATAAAGACCGAAATCTTCCTTACGCACACCCACTGGGATCATATCATGGGGTTTCCATTTTTTACACCCATCTATATCCCGGGAACCCAGC
>MGTA01000240.1:31875-32430 GCA_001799225.1 Deltaproteobacteria bacterium RIFOXYD12_FULL_50_9 | reverse complement strand
GTTTCGAATGTCGGGGTAAGGTGTTCTGTACTGCCTATGATACCGAACCGTTTCGTAACATCTTTTGCACCAACCCGGACGATCCTGAGTACGATGAGGTGGTGGCTAGCGAGGGTCAGATTGTGGCTGATGAACAGAACCAGATCATTGAGCAGTTTATTGCCGGGGCTGATCTGCTTATCTATGATACCCAGTATACAAAGACGGAATATGAGAAATCAAGGATAGGCTGGGGGCACTCTTCGCATGAGGATGGCGTTGCTGCTGCCAGAAGGGCCGGGGTGAAATCGCTTGCCCTTTTTCATCATGATCCGGCGCGAACCGATGCCCAGATTGACGAAGTGGCACAGCGCCTGCTGATTCCTGAAAATACCGGTGATGTCAAAGTTTTCTTCGCCCGCGAGGCCATGGAGATTGAACTCTGACCACTTGCCGGGCACTATTTTGCTGAATGAATTACTCAAGTCTTGATGTCGAGCAGGATGCCGCTTTCCTGCTGGAGATTGGCGAGCAGGGTCGGCAGTTCTTCCAAGTTGAGCGGAATATCCCGGACAA
>MGTA01000240.1:31031-31782 GCA_001799225.1 Deltaproteobacteria bacterium RIFOXYD12_FULL_50_9 | reverse complement strand
GGCGAGTACAAGGCGCATCGGCAGGCCTCTGGCCATCAGGTGCTCATTGACCTGATCCATAAGCCGATGGATGGTTCTCTCCTCCAGCAGGGGTGATTTAGGTGGTCTTCCCTGGGGAGCGCCTGTTTTTCCCTGTTCCCACTCCCGTCGTAAAGCCAATTCTCCAATACCCAACAGGCTGGTTATGGGCAGAGTCGGCAGGATGTCCGTTTCCGGATCCGGGGTTTTCGGCGGCGGCGGATTCGGGTCTTTCACTAGATAAACCGGCAGGGCGCCGGGGTTGGGGTTGGTAATCAGATCCTTCTTGGCAGCCACCTCGGCCGGAGTTGGAAACGGAAGCGTCAACTGCACGGCTGCCGGAGCGACTGTAGAGGCAGCAATGACAGGGGCTGCCGCAGCTGAAGCGACAGCAGGTACCACCGGCGTAACTGCCGGAGCGATGGCTGCTGGCGGCAGGTTTTTGGCTGCCACTACGGCGGCAGCGGTCGTCCTTGGCGCTTCTCCCGCTGCCGGCGTAACCTCTGCAGCAAGAGGTGCTTGTCCGGGGGCCGGGATCAGCAGGCCTTCGCTGACCCGGTTAATCTCCGCCTGAGTATCAATCAGTTTCTGGGTGGCAGTCACTTCAGCTGAGTTAAGGTTAGGGATCAGATTTTGCAGAAGTTTTGCCAGGTCCAGATTAGGTTCGTTGCCGAGAATCGCAGCCAGGATTTCCGAGTTCAGATTCTGGTTCCTGATACTATTAACCACGTTA
>MGTA01000240.1:19712-31016 GCA_001799225.1 Deltaproteobacteria bacterium RIFOXYD12_FULL_50_9 | reverse complement strand
CGGGCCGTATTTGGGGGCAGGTGCGGTGCCGCCACGAGCGGAATGGGGGGTATCTTAGTGATTTCATTGATAGCCATGTCATTTCTCCGCCTGCGATAGTGGATGTTATCGTCCTCTTTATCATATGCTATCATAATAAAAGTCTAATTTTCTAAAGTATTTCGCTGCTTGGGATGTCTTTATAATATTTTTTTTTCGGATTCATTTTTATTGTTGAAAAATGAAATTAAACATGCTACCTATTCAAATGTTTCTGAATGGCTATTCAGAAACTGTACTTGCCATCAAACAAAATAGCACTGGAAATAGGGATTATGCACTTACAGGAACTGCTTATAGAGAATAAAACGGTTGTGCTCGATAAGTGGATTAATAGTGTGCTTGCTACCTATCCGTTAGATTCAACAAATTTCTTGACCAGGCAGAAAGATCGTTTTGCTAATCCTATCGGATCCAGCGTCTCCAAAGGTTTATCTGATTTAATAAATGCTTTTTGCAGCGAGGCTGACGGACTGGCAGAACTCTCCTCAGATGTCGAACATCTGATCAAAATTCGAGCGGTTCAGGATTTTAGTCCTTCGGCAGCCATCGGGTTTGTCTATGACCTGAAGGTGATTGTTTTCGAGCTCTGCCAAAAGGAAAAACAGTACAATTTGCTAGTGGAAGAGTGGTTGGATTTCTCGGCTAAGGTTGATCGGCTTGCCCTGAAGGTTTTTGACCTTTACATGGCAAGCAGGGAAAGGATTTTCAAGGTAAGGATTAATGAGCTTTCCAGAGGCAATCATCTGGTCGCCGATGGAATGACGTGTCCGTCCGCCATGATGCGGAGGGAACTGGCTCAGAAGGCCAAGGTAGAAAAAAATGTTTAAACAGCAAGTGAAGCGTGACAGCTATTTTACAGTTTCATTAAGATTCACAGTTCAACATGATGAGAGGTAACGGTACATGAGAATCCTTTATCCCTTCATTGCGGTATTAGCGCTTGTGCTGATTGCCTTGGTCGGCGCCAATCTGCCGGGCGGTCAGGCGTTAATAGGAGTTGTTTTACCCTATGTGGCCTTCCTGATTTTTCTGGGTGGCTTTGTTGCGAAGATTCTTGGTTGGGCGAAGTCTCCGGTGCCGTTCAGGATTCCTACAACCTGCGGCCAGGAAAAATCCTTGTCCTGGATTCCACAAAACTGCATCGATAATCCTTCAACCAGGGGCGGTGTTGTTATCAGGATGATTCTGGAAATTTTCCTTTTCCGCTCACTCTTCCGTAACACCAAGACTGAGATTCACGATGGCCCCAAGCTGGTTTATGGATCGAGCAAGTATCTTTGGCTATTCGGTTTATTGTTCCACTACTGTTTCCTGACCATTGTGATCCGGCATCTGCGCCTGTTTACCACGCCTGTTCCATTCTTCGTCAGTGTTACCGAGTATCTTGACGGCTTTTTCCAGGTGGGTCTGCCGGTGCTCTATCAGACCGATATCATCTTTGTCCTGGCCATCACCTTTTTGTTCTTGCGTCGGGTGATTATGCCGCAGGTTCGTTACATCTCGTTGCCGGCAGATTATTTTCCGCTCTTTCTAATTATGGGAATCGCCATCACCGGAATTTTGATGCGTTACTTCCTCCGGGCAGACATCGTCAGCATCAAACAACTTACCATGGGGTTGGTAACATTTTCACCTTCGATTAAAGAGGGCATCAGTTCCGTCTTTTTCATTCATCTTTTCCTGGTATGTGTGTTGCTGGCCTATTTCCCATTCAGCAAGCTCATGCATCTGGGCGGTGTCTTTTTAAGCCCAACCCGGAACATGACTAATAACAGTCGTATGGTTCGACATGAAAATCCCTGGAACGATCCTAATATTAAGCCGCATTCCTATGCACATTATGAAGATGAGTTCCGCGAGTTCATGGTTGAAGCAGGCCTTCCAGTAGACAAAGGGTTGCCGCCATCTGCTGATGAAGATCCGGCAGAAAAGTAATCAATACTTATACTTACAGAGAAGGATAAAGCAAAATGGCAGATCCGAAAGCAGCACAATTAGGTGTCAGTGTAGTGAAAGACCCTTCACTGATGACCGGTGCCATTCCCACAAAGGATTGGATGGACGTCCCGGCTATCTTCAAGCCAGGCAACTATTGTTATCCTGCAAAAGCAAAAATGGTTGAATATCACCATTTTCCAAATCCACGTGAATGGACCGTCGAATCCGATGATTGGAAACTCGATCCAAATTGGAAGCAGATTATCTTGGAGGGAATGCGTGAGCGGTTGATGAAATTCCGCTCCTTCAAGATATTTATGGACTGCTGCGTCCGTTGTGGAGCTTGTGCAGACAAGTGTCATTTCTTTCTTGGCACTGGGGATCCCAAGAATATGCCGGTTCTGCGTGCAGAACTCATGCGTTCCATCTATCGTCATGATTTTACGGCTGCCGGCAAGATACTTGGCAGACTGGCCGGGGCTCGTGAGATGGATTTTGGGGTTCTTAAAGAGTGGTTCATGTATTTCTATCAGTGTACGGAGTGTCGGCGTTGCTCCGTCTTCTGTCCTTACGGCATAGATACTGCCGAGATTACCATGATGGGTCGTGAGCTTCTTCATCTGGTGAGTGTCAATACTAACTGGATATTAGAGCCGCTCGCCAATTGTAACCGGACAGGTAATCATCTTGGCCTGCAGCCTCACACCTTGAAAGAGAACACGGAATATCTGCTGGATGATATTGAAAGCATTACAGGTGTTCGAATAAATCCGACCTTTAATCGTAAAGGTGCTGAAATACTCTTTATCACCCCATCGGCTGACTTCTTTGCAGACCCTGGGATATATACAATGATGGGGTATCTGCTTCTCTTTGAACATATCGGCCTTGATTACACGATGAGTACATATGCTTCGGAGGGCGGCAATTTCGGCCTTTTCACCTCCAACGAGATGATGAAGAAGATCAACGGCAAGATGTACGCTGAAGCCAAACACCTTGGGGTTAAATGGATTCTTGGTGGTGAATGCGGACATATGTGGCGGGTAGTTCATCAATACATGGATACCATGAATGGACCGGCTGACTTTCTTGAAGAACCGATCTCACCGATTACCGGTACCAGATTCGAAAATGCCGCCTCGACGAAGATGGTGCATGTAAGTGAATTTACGGCAGATCTTATCAAGAACAATAAGCTTAAAATTGATGCACGGCGCAACGATCATCGGACTGTAACCTTTCATGACTCTTGTAATCCCTCAAGGGCTATGGGAATGCTTGAGGAGCCGCGCTATATCCTTAAGAATGTCGTAAATAAATTCCATGAGATGCCTCCTAATACCATTCGCGAACAGACATTCTGCTGTGGCAGTGGTACTGGACTTAATACCGGTGAGATCATGGAGTTGCGGATGCGAGGCGGTTTACCAAGGGCAAACGCCGTTAAGCATGTCAAAGATAAATATGGTGTGAATACACTTTCTTGCGTCTGCGCAATCGATCGGGCAACCTTGCTCGCTCTTATGGATTATTGGAACCCTGGGGTTGCGGTTTGCGGGGTCTCCGAACTTGTCGGCAATGCATTGGTCATGGATGGTGAGAAGGAAAGAGAAACCGGACTCAGGTTCGAGGAGTTAGCTTCTTAATAATAGGGAAGGGTGAAATCTATGTATGACGGTGGAAAAATCATAACCGGACTGATTATCTTCATAGTATTCATGACATTCCCCATATGGTACAACCATGGGAATGCCGGAAATATTCCAAAGCCGGAGAAGCCACAAGGTGTAACACAATGTGTCAAGGATACAGCATATATGCGCTCATCGCATATGGTGCTCATTAATGAATGGCGTGATGAAGTAATTCGTACCGGCAATAGAACAAAAGTTACGGTACAGGGCAAGGAATACGATAAAAGTCTTATGCTTGGCTGCATGAAATGCCATATCAACAAAAAGAAATTCTGTGATGAATGTCATCTATATACCTCTGTAAACCCTTATTGTTGGGATTGTCATTTCCTACCTAAGGAGACCATCTGATGAATGTCAAAAGAAGAGATTTTTTGAAAATTGCTGGTGTTTCCGCCATTGCTGGGATCGGAATACCATCGGCATTAAATATGTTGTTGAAGGGTGAGGCAAAAGCTACTGCCGAAGCCGAACATCAGGCTGCACCTGCAGCTCATGGTGGGGGCCATGAAGCTGCTTCTACTGCTGTTCAGCTAGGGATGGTAATAAATGTGAAAAAGTTTGGCGAGATCAAAGGCCTTGCAGAAAAGTGCATAGAAGCCTGCCATACTACACATAATGTACCTGAATTTAATAATCCAAAAGATGCGGTCAAATGGGTGTGGATTGAGGATTTCGAACATCTATTTACGCAACAAAACCGTTTTGCCGAGCATAATGCCCTGCCTTTCCTGACCTTGTGCAATCATTGTGCAAACCCACCATGTGTAAGGGCCTGCCCTACCCAGGCAACTTTTAAAGCCCCTAATGGCAATGTCATCATGGACTACCATCGTTGTATCGGCTGTCGGTTCTGTATGGCAGCCTGTCCTTACGGAGCCAGAAGCTTCAACTGGAGAGATCCCCGGGAAAAGGATGCCGGCGGCAATCTGAAGTTTATCAAAAAGCTTAATCTGGATTATCCGACCCGCATGCGCGGTGTAGTTGAAAAATGTAATTTCTGTGCGGAACGGGTTGATAAAAACCTGCCGCCCGCATGTGTTGAAGCCTGCGGTGATACAAAGGCTCTGATATTTGGAAACTTGAATGACAGCAACTCTGAGATTGCGCAGGTATTAAAGACGACGTTCACCAGCCAGCGGAAGCAAGAACTCGGAACGAAACCTTCCCTCTTTTACATAATCTAAGGTGAAGAGTTATGATTGAAAAAGCACTAGCAGGTAATAACCGATACTGGACGTGGATGGTCTTTCTCCTCTCTATCATGGGGATTGGAGCGATCTGCTATACACAACAATTTGCTTATGGTCTAGGCTATACCGGGATGAGCCGGGATGTCTCCTGGGGGTTGTACATATCCCAATTCACCTTCCTGGTCGGGGTGGCAGCCGGAGGTTTGATGGTTGTTTTGCCTTACTATCTCCATAACTTCAAGGCATTTGGCCGCGTTACCATTCTTGGAGAGTTTATGGCGATAGCCGCAGTAGCTATGTGTCTACTTTTTATCCTTGCGGATCTTGGCCAACCGATGCGGGCTTTGAATGTTATTTTACACCCAACCCCGAATTCAATGCTGTTCTGGGACATGATCGTCTTAAACGGATATCTATTTTTAAATGTTCTGGTTGGTTGGGTAGTTCTGCATTCCGAGTTTAAGGGTGTACACTATCCTGCTTGGGTCAAGCCATTCATCTATCTATCTATCCCTTGGGCTATCAGTATCCATACTGTAACAGCGTTTCTTTACTGTGGTTTACCCGGAAGGCATTTCTGGCTTACCGCCATTTTGGCCCCACGCTTCCTCGCATCAGCCTTTGCATCCGGTCCATCGCTTTTGTTGCTCATCGCCTTAATAATTAAAAGAGTGAGCAAATTTGACGTCGGGAATGAAGCAATACAGAAGCTCATTACGATTATCGGTTATGCCGCTATTATTAATTTCTTTTTCATTGGGCTTGAGTTTTTCGTGGCTTATTACAGCAACATACCCGGACATAAACACACCCTCGACTACCTGTTCTGGGGGATTGACGGGTTTGATAACCTGGTTCCTTTCATGAGACTTTCAGTCATACTGCAGATCGTCTCAGTTGCCATCCTGCTTATTCCCGCCACTCGTAATAATGAAAAAACAGTTATGCTCGGTTGTGGACTTCTTTTCTTAGGATTATGGATAGATAAAGGCCTTGGTCTTGTTCTTGGTGGATTTGTACCAAACCCGCTTGAATATATTACTGAGTATTATCCATCCTTAGGGGAGATTGCGATTACCTTGGGTGTTTGGGCAACAGGATTCTTTATTCTAACTATTCTTTACAAGATTGCAGTCAGCGTTAAACTTGAAAGCGAAAGCTAATATTTTTTAGAAAATTGTTTATAAATTAAAGCAGGTTTCCTCGTGGAGAGGTAACCTGCTTTTTTTGTTCTTTGCTTCGAGTGATAAGTAAAAAAATAGGGGTGTTTTGCTATGGATTACAAAAATATTCTAGATTTGATTGGTCGGACGCCGATTGTGCCAATCGTCCGGCTTAACCCCTTTAAAAATGTTAGAATTTTTGCCAAGCTCGAATCATTTAATCCGGGTGGTTCGGTCAAGGACAGAATTGCCTTTAATATGATCGATACCGCTGAGAAGAGCGGCGAACTTACTCCAGATAAGATTGTTCTTGAGGCAACCAGTGGCAACACCGGTATCGGCATGGCCATGGTGTGTGCTGTGAAAGGGTATCGGTGCATGCTGGTTATGCCTGAGTCAGCCAGTATTGAACGGCGTAAGATTATGACTGCTTACGGTGCTGAGATCCTGCTTACTCCGGCTAAGCGTGGCACAGATGGCGCCATCGAACAGGCATATGCAATGGCGCGGCAACACCCTGATCGCTATCTCCTGACCGATCAATTTAATAATGATGCCAACTGGATGTCCCATTACCTTGTTACCGGCAAAGAGATATGGGAACAGACTGATGGTCTGGTTACGGATGTCGTGGCTACGCTTGGCACCACAGGTACAGCCATGGGCTTATGCCGTTATTTTGCTGAATTCCATCCCGAGGTAAGAGTTACCGCCATGGAACCATTCTTGGGGCATAAACTTCAGGGCCTTAAGAATATGAAAGAGTCTTATAAACCAGGCATCTTCGACAAAAAACTTCCGTATCAGATAATCAATGTTCCAGATGAAGAGGCTTTTAAAAATGCCCGTCTTCTGGCCCAAAAGGAGGGGATTTTTGTTGGCATGAGTTCCGGAGCTGCCTTCTGCGCGGCTCTCAGTCGGGCCGAACAGATTGAATCTGGCGTTATTGTCGCAATTTTTCCTGACGGCGGCGAGAAATACCTGAGCACCACCCTGTACAGTAAAGAAGAGCCAAAACTGCCAAAAACGCCGCAACTTAGATTTTACAATACCATGTCTAAGCGCAAGGAAATTTTTACACCAATATCAGAAAACAAGGTGACCTTTTACGCCTGTGGTCCAACTGCCCATGAATATGCCAACCTGGCTCACTGTCGCAGATTTCTGCTGGCTGACATATTATACCGCGTGTTGGAAAATAAAGGGTATGCGGTACAGTATTGTATGAATTTTACTGATCTTGACGACAATACCATCCAGGGAGCCGAACTGAGCAACCAATCGATCGGTGAGTTCACCAGTGGCTTTATAAGCGAGTTCGAGAAGGATATTGAGTTGTTGGGCGTGAAAAAGGCGACCCAGTATCCTCGAGCTTCTCAGCATGTCGATACCATGATCCAGATCGCCGCCCAACTGGTCAAGAAAGGCTATGCCTATGAAAAACATGGCTCCATCTATTTTGATATCTCAAAATTTCTGCAATATGGTGCTCTTTCCGGTGTTGATATCTCGAAGATCCAGAGTGGTAGAACTGTTGATCTCGATAACTACGAGAAAGATAGCCCTGTCGATTTTACCCTGCTCAAACGTTCAACCTTAGGAGAGCTGAAGAAAGGGATTTTTTATGCGACAGAATGGGGCAATGTCAGACCGGGTTGGCATATTGAATGCGCTGCAATGTCTCTGCACTATCTCGGCGAGACCGTCGATATCCATACCAGCGGCCGGGATCTGATTTTTCCGCATCATGAAAATGAGATTGCTATTGCCGAGGCTCTTACCGGCAAACCGCTGGCCAACTATTGGATTCATAGCGAGCTGGTTCTGGTTGACGGGAAAAAAATGAGTCGTGACCTCAACAACATTGTGACCTGCCGGTCGGTTGTCGAAAAAGGTTACTCGCCCCGGGAGGTGCGTTTTTATCTTCTGCATACCCATTACCGGAAGCCCATTAACTTTTCGTTTCGCCGACTGGATTCAGCCCGCAAGAGCCTGAAACGTCTGGATGAGTTTGTCCGCAAACTCCTTTGTCTGCCGCCAGGTCTACCCCATCCCAAGGTCGCATCATATCTTTCCGATATGGAGACGAGGTTTTTTGCTGCCATGGATGACGACTTGAACGTTTCTAAAGCCCTGGCCTCTGTATTTGATTTTGTTAAGAAGACTAACCCGATTTTAAGTGACAGTCAGCTTGATCGGGATCAGAAGCAGTATATACGCGAAGCACTACAGCGCATCGACAAGGTGTTAAATATTTTTAAACTCGAAGAGTGCCCGATTACTCCGGAGATCAATAAGTTGATCAGGGAGAGGGAAGAGGCGAGACGCGCAAAGGATTGGGAACGCGCCGATAATGCCAGGGATGAGCTCACCAGGCAGGGAATCAATGTTATTGACACCGCCACAGGACCGGTCTGGAAAGAGGTCGGCAAGTCAATGAAGGAGAGTTTACCTGACTGATATCCAAAAAACCGGGTTGATTTCTCGAATTAATCTGGTATAAGATCTGGCACAATATAATTGCGCCCGTAGCTCAGCAGGATAGAGCAACGGACTTCTAATCCGTAGGTCGTACGTTCGAGCCGTACCGGGCGCACCAATAAAGTCAAGCACTTAGCTCTTTTGGGTTGGGTGCTTTTTTATTTTATTGCCCAATAGGGTCAGTATAGGGTCAGTGATCGGAGATGGAAGCTACTTTCTCATGACTTGATCTGGCCAGCCAAGGCTATTGCAAACTTTTCATCTTAAAAAACTGCCCGGTCACGGTGGGCAGGGGGAGCGGATCAACCACCACCTGTAATATTTATTATTGGCCTCTACCTCTCCACACATACACAGACATACATATTTACAATCGTGTTACTTATGGTAACATTCTATGCATGGCAACCAAGCAGCGAACAGAAAACACATTACAAATTTCAATCTCTCAGTTGTTGGCTGATAAGTTGCTGGTTTTGGGTGCAACGAAAAAATGTGAACTTCAATGGCTGCATGGTTTCTTTAAATATACGGTCGGCATTTGCACCGTGATCGTTGACACCCGTGATCCTGATCATGCCAGCCTTGAATTGCAATTTTCCGTTAATGGCAAGGATAAGATAAAAGATATTTCTTTGGTCGCCACTTATCCGCCGTTCGGTGGTATCCGGTGGTGGTTCCTCTGTCCGCATTGTGGCAAGAAGAAAACTCACTTATATTTTAGCTTCGTCAATCCTGGTAAGATAGCTTGCCGGCAATGTGAGAATTTGACTTACCGCTCCTGCCAGACTAGCCACTTCAATGACGGTAGTTTTCAGAGATTAATGGCGGATTCATTTATTGATGGTGGCATACCTCGAAAAAGAGCATTGAAGATTGTTCGTGATGATTCTTTGGTGGTCGGCAAAATGCATCGTGAGGCAAATTATTTAGGTGGTTAGTTGTATTGAGAATTTGGCTATTCTGTGGGGTTACTGTCAGCATACACAGCCTTGTGCAAGGAGTTATCAATCCCTAGGCCCGTTGCATTATTTTTTTGTTAGATTATTGACAGTTAGTATAAGTATATGCGCCTAGTGAATTTGTTGTACAATTAACCGTTTTTGGGAAAAAGTAATTCATGCTTGAAATGAAATTAGCTTGATTAGTCTCTTGGAGCATTTGTGAATTATAATAAGACTGCCGTCTTTCAGCTTCTTTCATTGCTTCAAGATCATCTCTTGCAATAGAAATTGCTGCTTTTTGCAAAGATTCCATCGAAAGATCCGGGGTTGGTATGTTTTCCTCAAGTGTGATTAATAGGCGTCTAGCATTTTCGTTTCCGTATCTAGCTGAAAGATTCAACCAGTATAAAGCTTTTTCTCTGGCCGATTTCTTTTCCTCTGGGGGCAATATACTCATCCCATATAAAATCATTTGGGCATATTGAGTCATGCATGAGGGATTAGTTTGTTTTGCGCATTTGCCGAAGCTAAAAAAAGCTTGTTCAATCAGCCTGCTATCCTCTTCAGGATAAGCTTTTTCAACTACACCTGCCTGAATATCTAGTGCAAGGGATAATTTATCCCAAGGGTTATTACTTTTTCGTAGTGCATTGACGCGATTTTTTTCTTTTTCTTGCTGGAGTTTCTTAATTTGTTCTTCATGATATTTCTGTATTGCACCGACAAGAAGCAAATCACTGCTTTTTAATTCATTAAGAAGATTTTGACATTTTTTTGAATCCCTACCAAAATCAGCACATCTTTCTAATCTCACTGCTGCCTGTGCATAATTTCTGTTCTTGAGCGAATAGTTAAAATCTGCCAATTTGTTATTATTTAATGCACATCCTGTAAGGGCAATAAAAATAATAAAAACAAATAAACGAAGCATCGGTAATCCCCCTGCTCTTCAGCTTTTATAGTGTTTTTTTGTTTGTGTAAATTCCCTAAGTCTACAGCATATTTGTTAGCAGTGATTTCAACTTGAAGGGGGGAATTATCCCAACAACTTTATAACCTGTTGATTATTTGTTATCTTTTTGTTGCAGAATTGTAAAGGATAATTTGCTTGGTTAGTAATAGTGTAGTCCATTGCATTCCCTTCTGTTCTTCCGTTCAACCTTGCTGTCAAAATCGCTTCATAGAGCAATATTCAGACCGTATCTTCTGCAGGGTCATGTGTTCTAAACGGGAACATAGCGCAAAGCCTGGAAGTGCATTTCCGGACTTCGTGGTTATTGAATCCCATACACTCTTTGCAATATTCGATAATCGCCCGTCTTGCAGTCAGGGTAATAATCCGGGTGCCGTCTTTCGGATTTCTGATGGTATGCTTGATGGCCATTTGTATTTCCTCCAAAAAAGGGCCGAAAATTACCGCCCGTGATTTTTAGTTCAATTTCAAGTGCAAATGATCAAGGCTGGTTACGCTGTACACCCTGGTATTCTTTAGAATGCTGTCAAAAATGACAGTAGTTAAAGAGAGCAAGCCAAAATCGGCTTTTTTTCGATACAACAATGGTTTGCTTCAATTACAGCTTTTATAACCGCTGTCATTTTTGCCAGACGTTCCTTTTCTTTTTTGCCTGAACTTCTGTCATTTTTGTCAGTAGTTGCGCTGTCATTTTTGTCAGTGGGTTTTAATTTTTGCTTAGAATTGTAAGCCGACCATCCTTGCCCTAGTCGGGTGTTTTTTATCCTTGGATTCTTGGGAGATTGAAAGCGGTCGGTGTCATAGTCCTTCCATCGACTGTCGATAAAGTAAAGTGTTGAGTCGCCAGACCTTCCACCTTTCCCATGTCTGGCA
>MGTA01000240.1:17009-19686 GCA_001799225.1 Deltaproteobacteria bacterium RIFOXYD12_FULL_50_9 | reverse complement strand
ACTCGTCAATCGCATCACGGAATTGTCGTTCATTCATGCCGAGTTCAACAGCTTCGCGATAAGTAAAAATGATTTGTCCGTTGTTAATGATCTTGTAGGACTTCTTTTTACTTTTGTGCTTGATCGGTTCGAGTTTCCGTTTCTGCATGAACCGTTGCAAGACGAGGATCGCCCACTTGGATAAACTCCAATAGGCGGGAGAGCGCAACAACTCCTCTTCCAGAAAAATCCCGCTCATTTTATGGCCTGCTTTGTTCGAGCCGGTACCGGCCTATTTTTGATTTAACCCCATCCCGCGTTATGAATGGTTCAAACTCGCAGATTATGCCGACACCTCGCCGCCGGAGTATCTTGATTTCATCGGCAATATTCATAGCGCCCGCAATTTGCCGCAGGTCATAAGATAGAACGCCGCCAATGTTCTCAGTTAGAGCGGTCACAATACGTTGCTGACGCGGTGTCAGTGTGGTATTGTTGGTTATTGTTTCTAAGGCGGTGTTGCCTAGGTCGCCAACCTGTTCGGGTGATGCCGCTTTGTTGTTTATGGTCATGCTGTCGCCCTCCCTGCTTCAGTGGTGGAAGTGAAAACCCGGTCCTCAAGAAAGGCTTCCAAGTCAGAAAGGCGATATCGTACCGCACGATTTAATTTAATAAAACGGGGTCCACGCCCTTGCCAGCGCCATTGTTCAAGGGTAGCTGTTTTGATGTTCAGGTAAGTTGCTGCATCTTCGGTGGTGAGGTTGGGTGAGGGTGTTGCGGTGCTGGTGCTACTGGTTTCTGTTTTCATGGGTTAAATTCCGCTGAAGGTTGTAAAGAACGATGTTGTTCCTTCGCCTTCCGTTATCCCATGTGTCTGAGTGCTGACTGTCAAGCAGAAAAAATGACTATTTCAAAATATTTTTCTGCATTATTTCAATATGTTATTTTGCTTAAGCCCGTTGTCTGCTAACCGACACAGTCAACGGACAGCATGCAGACAAGTGAACATTATTTTGATTTTTCTCGACCTTCGAGTATTTTTTTCCCTTTTTTAACGGATCGCATCGCAGCCTTATTTCTCGATTGTTTTGGGTTCTCTGAATTTTCTTTGGTGAGATGGGGTGCAATGTTCAACACCTCGACAAGTTGCCAGTCCTTCGCACCGTGTTCAAATCGCAATCTTGCAGCAATTACGTCCATATCTTTTTCTACTTTTTTTAACTTGCTAGCAACTTTAGCAAGTACGTCTTTAGCGGTTCTATTATTCTCAAATGATCTTTCTTCTTGGCCGGTGGCTTCAGCTAATAATGCTTGCCTAAGCCGTTTTTTTTCTTCGTGGGTAATTATAGGACAGAAGTTGTGTGAAGGGTCCGCCAAGTTAAACCTGAATGTTGTGGCCTGGTTGACGGTTGGCTCAAAATCGGATTCAATAGGTTCTAAGTAAGACGCCTTAGAGTCCTTCTGACAAATTTCTATGATATGGCTCAACTGTGATTCGTTTCCTGCTGTAACTTCATGCCATTCTTTAGGAGCAAATTTTAATTGGTACGTTCCGTTAATGTAAACGTCCATGGTCCATTTAGAGGTGAAGGACACATGTTTATCGTCTTTATGGGAAACCTGTTCCCAGAGGCTAACTTTGGCATGTTTTAGCAAAACACAGATTTGTAATTCTCCATTTTCCCAATAACGCCACAATTCATCGACTGTCAGATTCAATTTCTGTGCAACTTCCTTCAAGGTGTACCAAGGCAATGCCATTTTCAACCTCCCTATGGTTGCCCTGGTAAAGAATCAGACCGGTAAGCCGTCAGGGTAACGGCTTTTCGAGAGCTACTCTAGCCAGTGCAAAAGGTGGTTACTTAAAAATGTCTGAGTTGGTGCCGTGTCTTTTTACTTTGATGCCCTGGCCGGATATGCTATTATCAATACATGAAAAAATTATCATTACTCCATACAAATCCATATCTTAAAGATAAAGCAACCCGTGATGCTTTACTTAAGCAGACGGTTATTTCGTCCAGCGCTATTGAGGGGGTCAGCAAGACGGTTGCCGCCAGAGCGCTTTCAGTCACTTCCGATTCCGTCCGGCCCGCAAGGTCCGGGAAATAACAGCCTTGAATACCTGTTCCATCGGCAGATAGTTATAGTTCATTCCGGCCTGCACCGCGGCAAAATACTCAAGTTTTTTCTTTCCTCTAATTCCATCAAAATCCAGTGGCGGAAGTCCTGCCTGCAATCCCATGAGAACAGCCAAGGTCCTGGCAATCCTGCCGTTTCCTTCGCGGAAAGGATGAATGAGAACCAGTTCTGTATGCACAACCGACAGAGCATGAATCACCTCGTCGTTTTCAGTGTATCGGCAGGGGGTGTATTTCTTGAGTGGGCCATCCTCAAGTTGCTTTAACAGATTGGGAATCTGGCTTGACATTGCAAAGGTGAAGTTTCCCTTGCTGATATTTACTTGCCGGGTTTTGCCGGCCCATGCGTAAATACCGCCCAGCCACAACTTATGCATCTGGCATATATCTTCTGCTGTGAATCGGTGATCAACATCATATGTCTGCAACAACTCTTTCAGGACACGTAATAGTTCCTTGGCCTCGCACTCGTCCATATCGCGCTTGCGCTTGATGCCTAAAAGGTTTCTGAGCACCCTGCCATGAGAGCCAGGTTCGAATTGATCTTCAATAAGAGC
>MGTA01000240.1:5057-16992 GCA_001799225.1 Deltaproteobacteria bacterium RIFOXYD12_FULL_50_9 | reverse complement strand
TTCCACTTCAAGCCAGTATTCCAGCGCCTCCGCCGCCATATCGCCCACGGGCTTGCCGTGGTGTATGGATGTTGCCTTGAGTTTTGCTTTCAGGGTGTCGGAAAGGTTTATCGCCAGCATAGTGTGTCCTTCTTGATATTATTTCGCTGCCATAGACTGCATCGTTATTATTTGGCCGTGTTGCTTCTTGATTCGCTCCTGAATGGCGTTCGTGATCTTCTGCATGGGTTCCCTTAATCGGTCAACATTCATGATGATATATCCGCCTGTAACATCGCCTATTTGCTGCTTGTGATTCAAAAGAGCCTTCACGGTGTAGCCGGACAAGTCCAGGCTTTCGGCAATGGTGGCAAAGGTTCGCCGCAGGTCGTGACAGGTGAAGATGATTCCGGTGGCCGCTGCTACTGCTTCAATGGCGCGCTTCGGTTCCACAATAAAGCCGGTATTGCCTTCACCTGGAAAGACGTATTCTGAAGCAAGTCGTGATTCTGCCAGTGCAACCCGGTTAATAAGTTTTTGCCGTTGCTTCAAGGGTACTTTGTCAGCATTGATAAGCGCTGCTTTCGCTTCGGTCAATTCTGTTTTCAATCCTTCTTTGCGGTCGGCCAGGAGTGATTGCAGGAAGTCACTAAATGGCAAGGTGTGAGGTTCCTTGTTTTTGGTGTCCGTGATGGTGAAACAACCTTCTTGAAAGTCTACCTGTTTCCATGTAAGAGTTGCCGCCTCTTGGCGCCGTAGTCCGGTAAAGAGCAAGAAAAGTAAGTAATCCCTCATTATGGCATTATCCAACCCGACAACGGCCTTGTACCATGCCGGAAGGTCACTGTTTTTGATCAGAGTCCGCCGCCGCTCTACTTTAAACCATGCTTTCTTTTTCTTGCTCGAAAGGATGGTCACAGGGTTGGCATATAGGGTGCCGCCCTCTTCATCCTCGAAAGCATAATTGAGAACGGCGCGTAAGGTTCTCATGCAGTTGTCAGCCGCTGCCTCTTTGCGTTTCGGGTTAGTCGGTGCAACCGCTTTCATTTTTGGCTTGTTCTTGCTCCCCTTCACTGTGTCAATTTCTTTTGTCAGTGCTTGCCGTTGCCGCTTGCCGGTGGCAATGTCGCGGTGTCTATCCTTTACCATGTCGCGGGTGATCACGGTTGCAGGCCTTTGAAGCCAGTCCGCCAGGTAAAGCCGGAAAAGGTCATGGTATGTCGTTATGGTTCGTGGTTTGAGCTTACCTTTTTGCAGGTATTCATCAAGCGCAACCTGAAGGGTGATACCCTGTTGTTTTTCTGAGCGACGCTTTTCTTCAGCCAGCCGGATCTTTTCGCGCTTAACCTGATTCGGGTCAAGCCCTTCGGACATGACTCCCAGCTTGGCAATAGCTTCCTTCCTTGCTTCTTCGGCGGATATCAGCTTGAAGCTTTTCAGCATTACCCGTACACGCCTGTTTCCAATATGTGACCGGACAAAATACTTCTTGCCGGTGGCGGACACCCGGACACCAAAACCGTCAAGGTCAGAGTCATAGTAATCAACCTGCTTGCCTTTGTCGGCATAAGGGAGCTTTTCCACTTCGGTTTTTGTTAACTTGATCTTATCCATTAGATTGTCCTTATAGGGTCAGTCATGGTATTTTTGCTGCTTGTAACATGGCCTACAGACTAAAAAAAAGTAAGTTTTCATAGGGTCAGGCAGGGTCGATATAGGGTCAGTTATAGAGAGAATTAAGTAAAACAGCATAGAACAAGAATAAGGGATAACATGTTGAATGTCAAGGAATTATAGAAAATGGTAGAACAAGGCGGGGTGTTAAAAAAGTGCCATTTAACAAACTTCTAATCCGTAGGTCGTACGTTCGAGCCGTACCGGGCGCACCAACAATAGCAAGGGTTTCAGTCAATTTGGCTGAAACCCTTTTTGCGTCTTCGGTCCTCCTTCGGTCCAAGCTGAGAAAAGGCGGTGCGAACGGGCTTTTTGTGACCAGTCGCGCGGTATGGAACCGCGAATTGTGCCGCATAGAGTCAGAAATCCGGGCCATAAGAAAACAGCCAGCCTCGAAAAAACTGTTCTGTTGATTCTTCTGTTGATTCTTCTGTTGATTCTTCTTGATTGATTGTAATCTTTCGATTACAATCATGCCATGATTACGGTCAAAACCATCCTGCAATTCGATGAATGGCTTGACAGTCTCAAGGACAATGTGACCCGCATTCGACTGTCCCGCAGAATCGACAAGGCGCAGCGCGGAAACCTTGGAGATATCAAAACAGTGGGTGACGGCGTGTTTGAGATGCGCGAGCATTTTGGCCCGGGCTGGCGTATGTACTATGTGTGGCGTGGCCCGGTAATGATTATGATGCTTGGCGGTGGCGACAAATCGACGCAAAAATTCGATATTGCCAAGGCAATGGAACGCGTATCCAATCTGGAGGACTGAACCATGACAAAAAAGAGTCGTATTTCTGAACTGCCTGAATTTGACATGGCAAAACAGTTAAAAAACGAAGAAGATATTGCCGCCTACATTACCATGGTGATCGAGGATGGCGATGCCTCCGAGTTGGCGCACGCTCTTGGTATTGCAGCCAGAGCGCGTGGCATGGCAGAGATCGCCAAGGGGGCCGGGATTACCAGAGAGGCCTTGTATAAAGCGCTCAGGCCGGACGCCAGTCCCAGGTTCGACACTATCAACCGTGTGTGCAAGGCGCTAGGCGTCCGCCTTACCGCAGTTCCAGTCCATGCTGGCTGAGATCGGTTCCTCGAGCGTCATTTTCAATCTGGTTCAATGTGATAATCTCGAACCCCTCAAGGTTTCCGGAAAGCGCATGATCCCGGTGTCGCAAATTAAGAGGTTTGGGGGAAAGTCTCTTTTGTTTATGGTTTTACTCCTTAATGATAATCGGTGATTTCTACTTCTGCGGGGTATAATGATTAATCCCTGAGCCGGTTATTGGGTATCTTTTTTATATAAGGGCGGTAAGCAGCTCCGGTTCAGAACAGGAAACGGAAACCGCCGACATATCCGGTTGTGCCCAGATCGATTTCTTTCGAGCCGAAATCGTCTACCGTTGATTGGTAATATTCGATGAAGAGGTAAGTGTGCTGGATATGCCAATCTCTGGTCATTGCTCTGCTGGCCGAGGGTTCGAGGGGATCAAGCAGCAGAAGTGTTCCAGCGCGCAGATGATATCCGCTCTGGTCGCCGGACCTTTTATCGTCATTCAGTTCTTGCTGATAAAAGGTGTGGGTCAGACCAATGCCGGCATAGGGCACAATAATCTGATTCGGGAAGATGTTCAGACGATAGACTAAGGCAAGCTCCACCGGAACGAATTGGGTCTTTACTGTTTCGCTGCTGGTCCGGCCGCTGCCGGTGAGGGCCTTGGCCTTGGTACTTGAACAGGATACTCCGGCATCGAAGTCAAAGCCCAGTCCCAGTTTTTTGCTGATCTCCACCCCGCCGGCTTTGATGTAATCAGGATAAACGGCATTCCAGTTTTCGATATTTGATTTGGCGTATTGGCCCTTGAGAGCGAAAGCCCAGCCGGATTCGGCAGCCGAAAGCGCTGTGGAAGGCAGCAGAGCGGTCAGGCCCAGAAGGAGCAGCGTCACGAAGCTCATCCGCATCACCTCAATCTCCGGAAAAGAAAAACGGCTGCTGCTGCCAACACCAGGATCGTGCTGATAATCTTGAAGATAGGGCCGGTCTTGAGGCAGAGCGCGGCAAGACCAATTGCCGGATAAAGGGTTGTCCTGGCCGCTGATTTAAGCCATTCATGCTTACTGATAACGGCAGCGGCGTCCGGGCTTAACCGGTAATAGAGAGCCACTACCCATCTGCCAATGGTGTTAGGCAGTAGATAGTGATTCCTGAACTGGCGGAGCAAGGTCACCTGCGGGGCAAGGTTTGATCCAAAGGCAGCGGTGGCGATAAAACAGTTGTATTCGTTCGGGAGGTCCGGGAACATCACGCCCGCTTCGGCATAATCGGTGACCTCGGAGGATAGTAAACTATAGTAAGTACTGCTGGTTGGAAATGAGTGTATATATCCTAATGGTTTACTTTTGTTGCCTTGGTCATCAACAGCTACGATTCCTGCATAGAAGGTCGGATTGTTATAGGCTTCGACCGCGATATAGATCAGTTCGTTGTTGGTAAGACCGGTGATTTTATATAGCGTTGTATTGCCGACATCCAAGGGCGGTGGGTAGTTCCCGGACGAGGTCCCGTAGTGAATTCGATAGCCGGTAGCGTTAGTCACTGCCGACCAGGTAACGACGATGGCCGTGTTGCCCGGCAGCGTTGATACATTCACGGGTGCTGCCAGAGGGGGGAAGCTGATATTGGTTAGACTCGCGGTAACTGTCGGCACTGCCACGTCCAGAGGAGAGGGGCCTTCTTGCGCCGAGCCATCTAAAAGTCCGGAGGCATCGGTATCAAAGTAGATGGAGTAGTGGGTGATGTTGTAAGCGTTGTTTGCGTCCCATTTCAGGTTTAGATCATTTGTATTGGAGCCTGCTGTTATTTTGAGACCCGATACCTGAAATGGTATGGGATCTGCATCCGGGCCGCCGTAAGCACCGATATCGGCTAAGGAGCCGTCTATGCTGCCGGCATTTCTAGCCGGTGAAGTCGCCTTGAGATGAAAATCATTATTGTCCGGGGCAACAAAAAGGGGATCATGACTATCGTCCTGGTAAATGGCGAAGGTCGTGAAGATAGACGGAAAAAAATTGCTGGTCGCGTTGCTGAACAGCAGGTTGTGGCTCGATGTTCCGTTTATAGTGTTGATAGTGGCTGGAGTAACATCGGTAGTATTGTCCGAGATGATCGAATTCGTGATGATCATGACAGCAGCGTTGCCCTGGCAGTTGATGGCGGTAGTGTTTTTGTAAAATACCGAATTGGTGATAGTGATCTTGGAGTCGATGCATTCCAGTCCGGTCAGGGAGTCGGTAATAACGACGTTTTTAATGTTTACATCAGTAATCCCTGCCGCCGCCTTGATGCCGATGCCGGTATTCTGGTTATGGATGATCAGATTGTTCAGGTCGGAATTGTTGGCAAGCGTGATCACCGCTGATGTGCTTAAAGTATTGGCGTTTTCCAGAATGGTTCGGCCCAGCTCGTTTCCCTGTAGAGAAACATTCGCCCTCATCGTGATATTTTCTTTATATATACCGGGCTCAATACAGATAACAGCGCCAGTGGTGGTGGCATTATTAATGGCTTGCTGGATGGCGTTAGGGGAGGTGTTGGATACACAGTCCGACGCCGGAAGATCCGTTATCGGGGCAAGAACCATTCCGAAGAGGAGAAGGCAAATCCGGACAATACGCAGAAATGACATGAAAAATTGTCCCATGCAGAACCAGGATGTTAAAGTGTGAGGAGTACTTTCAGCAAATGTAACTGTTCAGATAGGACTTAGACTCCAGGTGCTAGGCTGTAGCGGAAGATTATGCGTGACCTGCAAAACTTAAAGAGATTCCAATGGGGTGCTCTCATATGGTCAACAAAAGCCAGCAGTCTACAGCCTGAACAACCTGATTATTACGCGCCAAAAATCAGTGATGGGCGGCTTTCGGACTGTGTCCCAGTGCTTCGCTGATGCCGATGCGCAGGATAGTGCCGGCTGCGAATAGTCCGGAAAGCTGCATGAGCATGATAAACATCTTTGGAATCATGATGCCGACGGCTGCTGCCAGAACAACCACCAGGACCGAGATGCCGATCGGCGCATCCTCGCTCTTGCCAATCATAGAGCGGTGGATAGTCACAAAGAGCATGCCGGTCAGCAGGCATAGAAGAAAGAGCCAGGCCGACGGGATGCGGCATTCAACGGCGATGGCAATGATCAGGAACGTTGGAACGAGCAGGTGCATGGTGTTTCCTCCATGGAAAGCATTTTAGACATTCGCTTCGTAACACAAAAAAGTGTAGAATAATTCTATACAACACTTTTGGAAATTCGAAATATTTTTTTTTGGCCTTTAGAGAAATATTTTTTTTGAACGTTTTTATCCCTCAGGGGGGACTAACAGGGGTTGCAGAAAAATATAGCATCAAGGTCATTTTCCAGTTTGTCCGGATGGGGCCGGGATGAAGAAAAAGGAAGGGCGATGGCGGATTACCCAGGGCAGGTTGTTTTCCGGGGCATGGATGAGTTTGGTGATTTAGTGGTGGCTGATACCGTGTTGACGCGCTCTCTCTACTTCGGGAAGACGGCGGTGCAGAGTAGTCTTTTTCATGATTTTCCCGAGGATCTAGCCCTCCACTACTCCCGGGCCATGATGAGTGTTCTGATGTTTTGCCGCCGCCCCGAGCAGCTTTTGCTCATCGGTTTAGGCGGCGGTTCGATTGTCAGATTTCTGTTGCGTGCCTGTCCTGATTGCCGGATCAGCGTCGTCGAGATCAGGCAGGGGGTAATCCGGATCGCTCAACAATTTTTTGGCCTGGCAGTCGATCATCCCAACCTCAATATTATCTGCGGCGATGGCAGGCAGTACATTCTGGATCGTCAGGGTGGTGCAGATGGCAGGTATGACCTGCTCCTGGTTGATGTATACGACGAAGCAAGCCGGATGGATGCGGTGGCGGATTTGAAATTCATGGCCGCCGCCCGAAGTTGTCTGAGCAAGGATGGTATTGTTGCTTTTAATCTCTGGACCGGGTCTTCGGGTAATTTTCCTCTGTGCCGCGACCGACTTAACCGGGTGTTTGCCGGGGCCTGCCGCTCTCTCATTCTTGATGCAGATCGCGGCAATGCTATCCTCCTGGGATTTAACAACCCGGCCATGCTGGAGGATGTTGCACGATTCCGACCAGTAGCCCAGGCCCTCTGTGCTGAGTTTTTCATTAATTTTCAGGCGTTTTTAGAGGTGATTATGCCGCAGGGCGAGTAACTGCACCTGACTTATTGATGGTTGATGTCAGCAAATTTGATTTTATAGGACCAATTGGAGTGGCCAATCGTTGTTAACAGCAGGTATCCCTTTAATATCTTTTGACAGTTATACCAATACCAGCTATTTTTGAGTTCGATACAATCAAGAATTGGGCATATACCTGCGGCAATGCGTCTTGCGAGCAACTTTAGTTCTCTCAAAGGATTGGATCTACCGATGCTAACCAGTTCAACATTGCTCATGGTTATTTTTGGATTGCTAGTCGGCCTGATAGCTGGATTTGTCATGTACCGTTCCGATTACTGCCTGGCCGGGATGTTTAGAAACGCTATCATGTTTCGCAATATGTTCATGTTGCGGATCCTTTTTTTACAGATTGTATTTACGGCAGTGATATTTGAAATTGCCAGGCAGTCCGGCCTGCTGCCTTTATATCCTTTTCCTATTCTCAGTGCTCCCTCTCCAGCCAATCTCATCGGCGGTTTTGTTTTCGGTGTCGGCATGGTGCTGGCTGGTGGTTGTGTTGTCGGCACTCTTTACAAGATGGGGGCCGGCAGTATCATCAGCCTGGTCGCGTTTATCGGTCTGATCTGCGGATGCGGACTCTATGCCGAGATCCATCCCTGGTGGGGGCCATTTGTCAAGGCGAGCACTTTTTTCAAAGGCTCCATCACCATACCACAGCTTTTAGGCATAGACCCTTTAGGGCTTGTTATCCTGTTTTGTCTACCTTCCATGGTGGTTCTCTGGAACTGGCACCGGCAGGATAAATGGGAAAGACCTGCCGAGGTTAAGGGATATATCCAACCTTGGAAAACTGCTATTATTCTGGCCCTGCTCGGGCTTTTCTCTTATCTGGCGGTAGGCGTGCCTCTTGGGATTACAACCACCTATGTCAAACTGGCCGCCATGCTTGAAAATGTATTTTCCCCGAGTCATGTGAGCAGTGTGCAGTATTTCAAGGTTATGTCGCTTGATGTTGTTCACCCTTTTACCGGAGTAACGCTCAAGGGCGGGCCCGGTCCTGAAATTGATTCTATCTGGTTCATTCAGTTTCCGGTCATAGTCGGAATTATTCTGGGCAGCTATTTTTCGGCTTTGCAGCTCAAGGAGTTTACCGTTTACTACAAAGTGCCGATTAAACAGGTTGTCACAGCCTTTGCCGGCGGAGTGATTTTAGGCCTTGCCGCCCGGATGACCCCTAGCTGCAACATCTGGCACCTGTTGGGTGGGATTCCCATCTTTGCCATGCAATCATTGCTGTTTTTAGTTGGCCTGGTTCCTGGTACCTGGTTGGGCGGGATTATTTTGCTTAGAATTCTTAACAATAAGGTCGGCAAGGGGTAACAGATGGAAAAATCCATTCAGGAATTGCCGGTTTTGCAAACAATTACCCTTGATGTTCGGGGGCAGGTCTGTCCTGCCACCCTGCTGGTCGCCCTGGAGAACATGAACACCCATCGTTCAGCCTTGTTGGGTGGTGCGGCAAAATTGCATATTATGACGGACAATCGGGAGGCAACAGTTACTATTCCCGGCACTGCCCGTGCTATGGGTTACACCGTTGCAGTCGTGCATGCGACAGGATATTACACAATTGAGATATGGCGAACTACAGGTTCCGATAAAGGGGGTCTGCCATGACCGGCGAAGAGTTTATCGCGCTTGTCCGCCAGGCAGTCGCCAGTAACAGTGAACAACTTCCAACACCTGTCACTGCCGGCGAATTCGCTCCGCTTGCCTGCTTGGTGAATGAACTGCTGATTGACCGGCGGAAGTTGGTTCGGCAACACCAGGAGGCAACCGAATATATCAGGAAAAAAGTGGACCAGCTCCTTTTAGTTATCGGCACGATTCCTTTGCGTCCTGAAGAGCTGGATGATAAGACCCTGATTGCGATTGATCCGATCGGAATCGTAGCCGATGCTTTTAAGCAGATCCTTGAACACCAGCAATATACCAATCGAAAACTTGAAACCGCTGTCGGCGAGATTCAGGCAATTTTTGAGGCGGTGGGCGGTGGGATTCTGGTGGTGGACCCCGAGATGCGGATCCAATCCTTTAATGCCAACTTCAAGCAGATGTTTCTCTCGCCAGAGGATAATCCCATCGGACAAAAGTGTTTCGAGGTGCTTTGCCGGGACTGGAAACAATCAAATAGTTGTCCGTTTCAGAATGCAATTAAGAATACCGCATCGGTTTCCGTGGCAGATTGGCGAATATATAAGAGGCACTATAATATAGTGGCGACGCCGATCGTCAGTCAAAAGGATCAGTCGGTCAAGGGGTTAGTCCTTTTATATATGGATATCACCTCGCAGAAACAAGCCGAGGCGGCTTTGGCCGCCGAAAAGGAACGTTTGGCTGTGACCTTGAGCAGTATTGCCGAAGGGGTTATCACTACGGATATTGTCGGACGGATCGTCATGATGAACCGGCTGGCCGAAAAACTTACCGGTTGGAGCCAGAGCGAAGCATATGGGAAGCCGGCCTGCCAAATTTTCTGGGTGGCCGAAGAGACTGATCGCCGAGCCTGTATTGATTTGCCGCGCGAGATTCTGGCGAGCGGCAAGAAGATCGAGCGGACCAGCAGTACAATTTTAATCAGTGAGGATGGGACAGAGTATCTTATCTCGCTCAGTGGCGCACCGATAACCGGCCTTGACAAAAAGGCCATTGGGGTAGTCGTGGTGTTCAGAGATATCACCGCTGAAAAAAAACAGGAGATCGAGCTGTTGAACGCCCGTAAGATTCAGTCTCTTGGCATTCTGGCCGGTGGGATAGCGCACGACTTCAATAACTTGTTGACTGCCATCATCGGCAATATCGGTCTGGCCCGGATGTATTCAGAGTCGGATTCCAAGGCAAGTGATTGTCTGAGTCGAGCTGAAAAGGCCATTAGCAGAGCCAAGTCTCTTACTCAGCAGTTATTGACTTTTTCAAAAGGGGGAATCCCGCACCGTCATATTGTTTCGGTCAAGGAGTTGCTAAGAGAGACCTGCCTTTTTGCCCTGCGCGGCTCAAATATTAAATGTACCTTCCGGATTGCCGACCCTCTATGGCCGACCAACATTGACGCAGACCAAATAAGTCAGGTTGTCAATAACCTGGTGATCAACGCCCAACAGGCCATGCCTGGGGGAGGGGAACTTGTGGTTGTCGCTGAAAATGTTTCGCTCGAACAACCGGAGGTCTTGGGGCTTGCCATCGGACCCTATGTTGAGGTGATGTTTGTCGATAATGGTACCGGTATCACTCCGGAGATTATCGATAAGATTTTTGATCCGTATTTTACCACTAAATCGACCGGCAGCGGACTCGGGTTAGCCACCAGCTATGCCATAATCAGGAAACATGGTGGGGCGTTTACCGTGGACTCAACACCCGGGCAGGGCTCGGTTTTTGTCTTCTACCTGCCGGCGGAGCCGAATTTTCTGGCGGTTGGCGCCAGTGTTGAGGAGAATGAAGCAGCAATCCTGCCTGGCGCGGCCAAGGTTTTGCTCATGGATGACGATGAGATGATCAGAGAGATCACTACCAACTTCCTTGAGGAAAAAGGATTCATGATTGTTACCACCGGTGATGGCCAGGCGACGATAAGCACCTACCAAGCTGCAAAGGAATCCGGGCAACCCTTTGATCTGGTTATCCTTGATTTGACCATTCCCGGCGGCATGGGCGGTATGGAGACCTTTGAGCAACTGAAAAAAATGGATCCTGATATCCGGGCAATCGTGTCAAGCGGTTATTCCGAGGATGGGATTCTAGCCAACTTCCGGAAATACGGATTTAAAGAGATGCTGGCCAAGCCATACATCCTTGATGATCTTCTGCAGATCGTCAGTCGGGTTTTGGCTGCCGGCCAGAGATAGTTCAACGGCATGTATGCAAAATGGATAAACGATCAGCCGATCTTATTTTGAAAGGTGAGAGGAGAAATATGACGTTGATAAACGGAATACGAGACTCGCATGGTTGAGATTTTTCAAAAATTCATGAAAATGGTGCTGCTCGGTCCAGCGGAGCTCGGAGAGACCCTGACCGTGCGTGAGCGCTACCGGCGTTTTCGTTTGACCCTGCTTCTGGTGATCAGCACTATCACGGTTATCCCGCTTCTGCTAACCACCGGCATCGGCTACTATCAGTACCGCGATCTTCTTGAGAAGGAAGAGGTGGAGAATCTGCGCTGGAATGCCGAAAGCGCCAAGAAGACGATTGAGGCTTTTCTGCGCGAACAGCAGTTGATCATCTCGTTTCTCGCCAGCGAACACACCTATAAGGATATGTCGGACCGTCAGTACCTCGGGCAACTCCTTACCCGTCTGCGCAATGTCTATCCCGGGGTGGTTGATCTTGGTATTATTGATTCGGAAGGCATTCAGCACACCTATGTCGGTCCCTATAACCTGCAGGGCAAGAACTATATCAATACGGAATGGCTGATGATGGCCGTGGCCCGTCGGATGTATATCAGCAAGGTGTTCATGGGATATCGGAAGGCCCCGCATTTTGTCATTGCGGTTAGTCGGAAGATCCCTGACGAGGAGAAATTCTGGGTTCTGCGCGCCAGTCTCGACACCTCGACACTTGATAAATATATCGAAGCCGTTGTCACCGAACGGACAGATGATATTTTTATAATCGATAACGAAGGAATATTGCAGACCGCTTCAACTTTTTACGGCAAGGTCGAAAACTATCATGTTGATAATACATTGCCTGGAAAAACCGGGATCGCTATTAACGAGATGCTGACAGGTGGTAATCGTTCCATGCATGCTCTGGTTCGGATAGAGGGAACACCGTGGATTCTGGTCATCATCCGCAAGGGTTATGCCTATGGTTCAAACTGGGCTTTTTTCCAAAGGCAGCTTGTTCTGACTTTGTTCGGGGGGTTGCTGTTGGGTTTTTTAGTGGTTTGGCGTACGGCGAACCTTCTGGCCGATCGGATCCGGGAATCTGATGAGAAACGGGAGGGTATTCTTGCCGAGGTTCAGCATAACAGCAGGCTTGCCTCAATCGGCCGGCTGGCTGC
>MGTA01000240.1:535-5050 GCA_001799225.1 Deltaproteobacteria bacterium RIFOXYD12_FULL_50_9 | reverse complement strand
GCTCATGAGATCAATAATCCGCTGGCCATCATCGACCAGAAGGCGGGACTGATGGACGACGTCCTTGCAGGAGTAGAGTCGTTTGAGCACAAAGAGAAGTTTAGGGCGGCGATTTTGGGTATTCAGGGCGCGGTGGGCCGCTGCAAGGTCATCACCCATCGTCTGCTCGGTTTCGCCCGGCGGATGGATGTCAAACATGAGGATATCGATCTGAACACCCTGCTTGTCGAGATTCTTGGCTTTCTGGATAAGGAGGCTATGTACCGGCATATAGAAATCGAGATCATCCCTGATGAGAAGCTTCCGAAGATCCTCAGCGATCAGGGCCAGTTGCAGCAGATTTTTCTGAATATTATTAATAACGCCATTGATGCGGTCGAGAAGGACGGCACAATCATGGTCACCACCAAAACCAGAGACAACCGGTCTGTGCAGGTTGATATCCATGATAGCGGGCCGGGTATACCTCCTGAAATAATGAAGCATATTTTTGAGCCGTTCTTTACAACCAAGGAGCCGGGGAAGGGGACTGGACTTGGTTTGTCAATTACATACGGATTGGTAAGGAAGCTGGGCGGCGAGATTCAAGTGGTCACTGAACCGAAGAAAGGTACAACTTTTACAGTAATTCTGCCAGTAGAGCCCTCTGGCGAGGGCAGGTGATAAAGATGACAAATTTTAAAGTGTTGGTGGTTGATGACGAGGCGGAGTTTGCCTCTACTCTTGCAGAGCGGCTTAATATGCGCAACTTTAAAACTGAAATGGCCTATAGCGGCGGTCAGGCATTGGCAATGGTCAAGCCTTTTTCTCCTGATGTCGTGCTGCTCGATCTTAAGATGCCGGATATGAACGGCCTGGATGTGCTTGACCGGATCAGGGCTATTGATCCGACTGTTGAAGTGATCATGCTGACTGGTCATGGGGCAGCTACCAATGGTTATGACGGCAGCAAAATACGGGGGGCTTTTGATTATATCATGAAGCCGGTTGAAATAACTGAACTGGTTGAAAAAATCAGGCATGCCGGCAATCGCTGTCAGCAGAGCCGTAAGATTGTGGGTTGAAAAATGGGAGACAGCCCGGGTGAGGCATTTTGCAATCAGCAGCTTGCCTTTATTGGAAGGGTGAGTGCTGGGTTTACCCATGAGTTTATGAACCATCTTGCGGTTATTAACGAGTCGGCCGGTCTGCTCGGCGATCTTTTTGCCCTGGCAAAGCGCAAGGGCATTGCCGTTGACCATGACCGCTGTCTTAAGATCATTGCGTCGATTGGCGACCGGGTGGCGCTGGCCGCCGAACTCGCCGGATACGTCAATCGTTTTAGTCATCGGCTTGACGAATCGGCGGTCAATTTTTCGGTGTCGGATGTTTTGGCCGAACTCGTTGCCCTTCTGGAGCGTTTTGCCAGACAGCGGAATGTCAAGTTTGTTGCGAATCTATCGCCGACGGTCGAGCTGATTCATAACAACCCGGCGCTGTTGCAGTTCGTGGTCTATTCGCTTTTTATGACAACCCTGGCCGGTCTCAGCGATGGCGGGATGCTCACGGTTGTGGTTCAAAAGATCGACAACAAGGTTTGGATTACCCTGCGCGCTAAAGGGTGGCGCCCGGAGCAAGCGGGCGCAGAGACAGACCCTGGCGATGAACCGGTCCTTTCGGAGGCGCTCCATAAGTTGGCCGCCGAGTTTGATTACTCCTCACATGCCGAAGGCTGTCTGGATGTGGTGCTGCGGGTTGCTGCTTTGTAAAAGATTACGTTCTACATCAGCACTGCTTTAAGATTTGACCCTGCTTTCCCGGTGGGCTATTTCGATTTTCTCAATTAATTGATCGAGTTCCACCGGTTTCAAGCAATAGTCGTGGGCGCCGTATTCAACGCTTTTCAGTCCGGCCTGCATGGAGGCATGGCCGGTAAGCAGAATGACCACCGTGGTCGGCCAGGCCTGCTTGATCTCCTTGAGGCAGAGGATGCCGTCTTTGTCCGGCAGCATGACATCTAAAACCACGACCTCCGGCCAACCCGTGGCAATTTCTTGAAAGGCGTCCGCACAGTTTGTCGCGGTTTTTACCGAATAGCCCCGGCGTTTCATCCGTTTGGTGGTGGTTTCAAGAAAATCCGCTTCATCATCGACAAGCAGGATATTGATATTTTTTTCCATGGTTACTCCTCTTTTCCCGGTGCGATCCCACGTAAATCGTTCATGATTTTTTCTCGATAATGCTCGACCATGCCCTGATCGCCCATAACCATATCAATCTGGCGGGTGTGCATGAGCAGATAGCCGATCACTTTTAAACGTTCAAGCAGGAAAGCAGCCGGCCTTTTTTCAATACGGGCAGTCAAGCCATCGGCTTTCTGGTCAATCCGAAAGCCGAAATTGCTCAGAATATCTTTGATGAGATTGACCCTGAGGAGTTTGCGCCACTCATCAGCCGCCCCTCCTCTGAATTGAAAACTGACATAATTTTCGGTCAGAAACTCGCTCATGTGTGCTTCCACCAGGGAAAAATGATAGCCCAACCTGACGTTGACATTGCAGAAATTTTTCGAAACCAGAAAGTAGTTTTTGGCTGTCAAAGTAGAGCGGACGGCCGGGTCAATATTGCGGTTCCTGGTTGACTGAAAAATGATCGAGCCGAATCCGGACAGGCTGACCGGCGGCGGACCTTCCCAGGGGATGGCGGTCATACCTTCCCAGATGGCGAGCATCGGCAGTGAAACTATGGAGCTGATCGGAATGTATTTCTCTTTTTTGTTGAAATCCGGACTAAAGCCGTCGTCCAGGTCAATCACCCACCATTGGAAAGGCATTTCGCCGATCAGTTGTTTGGCGGATTTTTCATCAAAACCGTACCGGGATCCAAAGGAGAACATCTCGACCACCGCCTTTTCGTGGCAGAATCGTGTCAGATCATGGAGGGTCTTGCAGGCAGCGGGATTGAAGTAGAGGGAGGCAGGATCAGTAAGGTTTAGCGGCGTAATCAGGGCCATCGCCTTTTTGAGCAGCTTATAAATCGGGCTGTCAATCATCAGATTTGGCAGCGGTTCCGCCGCATGGTCGAGGATGTCCTGGCGACGACCGGCATAGATTCGGCAGGCGGTTGCATCAACCGTGATAGTCTCGCCGTTGGTCAGTCTCTTGGTAGCACCTGCCATGCCGAAGACCGCCGGAACTCCAAATTCGCGGGCAACAGTAGCCAGATGGGTGGCTACCTGCCCGGTTTCACTCACCACTGCCACAGCCCTGTTTAACAAGGTTGCCCATTCGGGGAACGGATGGACTACAACAAGAATTGCTCCTTTAGGGAAATGCAGCATATCGACATTCGAGCGGACAATTGCCACCGGGCCGCTGGCGATGCCGTTGCTGGCAGTGACGCCGCCGGTCAGCAGGTAGGTGTTTTCCTTAAGGGCAACGGCCGGATCTCCGATGGTTGGCGCAGTTGTCAGGCCGAGAGGGCGGCTCTGTAGAATGATGATCGCGCCGTTGCGGTCGATTGACCATTCGATGTCCTGCGGTTCGCCAAAGTGTTGCTCAAGGCGGATGGCTATCTCGGCCAATTCGTTTGCCTGGCTGTCGCTTAAGGTCAGGCCAGCGGAATCTGCAGCGGCATTAATGGTTCCCAGGACATTGGTCTTTTTAAGCAGGATATGGTACGGCGCCTCTCTGCTGATCCTGAAATAATCGGTGCTGACATTGCCGGCCACCACCTGGCTTGCTAAACCGGCTACGGCATTGATCTCAATCCACTCGCTTCTCCGGTTGGTCGGAGAGCGGGAATAGGTGACCCCGCTCATCACCGCATCGACCATGACCAGGCAGCCGACACACATAATCACATCCTGATGCCTAAAGCCGCGTTGCAAGCGGTAGACAATGGCCTGGCTCCGGTATTTGCCGGCAACGATCTCCTTGTAGGTCTGGATCAGAAAATCTTCACCGACATTCAACTGGGTGCGGTACTGCCCGGCAAATGAGACATTGCCGCTGTCCTCGCCAAGAGCGCTTGACCGCATCGACACCAGCAGGTCATGGCCTGCCGTCTCCTGCAACTTTCGATACTGGAGCATGATCTGGATTTCCAGTTCCTCGGGCAATGTCGCATTGATGATCAGTTGCTGGATGGACGAGCTGGTCTTGTATAACTCCTCAAGATTATCGTCATCCATGGTTTTGAGGCGCCGGTTGATCTCATCCTGCAGGTTGCTGGCGATCATGTAGTGTTCTGAAGCGGTCGAGGTTATGACAAAGCCTTCCGGTGTCTTAAGGCCGACCTTGTTGCGGATCTCGCCGAGATTAGCCATTTTTTCACCTACCAGATCAATGGATTGCCGATCGATTTGATCCATAGGTAGGATAAAAGCTCCGGTTGGTGAGACCGGCTTATGCAGCAAGATGGTTTCGAGTTCATCGGTGATCTGTTTAAACGAATCACTCAGACTCATATACTTGCCGTTTGATATCTCCTGCAGGGAGAGAATCATCTTGTAGACGTTGACCGAAAGAGCAGTGC
>MGTA01000240.1:0-503 GCA_001799225.1 Deltaproteobacteria bacterium RIFOXYD12_FULL_50_9 | reverse complement strand
GCCCTGAAACCCTTATAGCACTGAGCGAAAGAGATACCTGGTACACTAGAGTCTCTCTGCAAATCAAATCGGAACCATTCAGAAAATTTATGAAAAATATCTTTTATCATTTTGCCGGCATAAGAATAAAATTGAGTTTCAGCGGGACGATCAAAATACCTTGGCTCGAATAGGGATAGTTGTCAAGGCTCTTGCATCATTTTTGCCTAATTGCAACACAAAGTATACGTTGCATTAATTGGGAGAGAACTAGGCAGATGGACAAAAAAGCAGAACGGTAGTTGGACGGTAGTTTATGATATCCTTATATGATAAATAGGCATAAATGAGAACTCTAATGAGCTATTAAGAGTTAGTTGTAGATATTCAGTTAACTATGTTGATAATTGCCAGCAAAATAATTATTTAGGGCAATAAAATTCACTTCAAATAATTATAAAATTACTATATATTATTTTAGTAAATTAGCAGGTAGTGTTTTTGTGATAAACATTCCTGGGATG
>MGTA01000239.1:13434-17294 GCA_001799225.1 Deltaproteobacteria bacterium RIFOXYD12_FULL_50_9 | reverse complement strand
ATCTCCGTATCCAATTGCCGGGCAATCTCAGCAAGCGCCAGGATCAGCGGTTTTGGATAATCGGCCAGCCAGTCGCGGTCAAGACGTCTGCCCCCAATCCCTTGCACAAAACTCCCATCAGTTTGCATTTCAATCATCATAATATATTAAAAAGATACCTTGACTCAACGAACTGTACATACTGACTATAATGACTTGCTCTTTAAAAAAGACAAGACTAATCCGAAAAGCATGCCGGAATGGTTAAACGACTCCATTTTTTATTACGGTTCATTTTAGACGAACGGGGAAGTCCTACAATTCATCTTTATGATGTATGGCAGCAATCCTCATCCAATAAATATCCGAAAGTCGTGTCAGTAAGCCTGAAAAAAAAAATTGACTTCTTGGGGATGGTCAGCTAATTTTACTTCCTCCATTTGAAAGCTATCAGCGCTATTGGAAAAACGACTGGTTATCCATCTAAATATCTCTACAGATTAGCCCCAGGAGGAATATCGTGCGGCGACCACAGTTACTCATTCTAATTACTGTTTTTTTCCTATCCACATTCATGAGCCTTGCGCATGTTCTTGCCGCACCAGGCATCTCCCCGGTTAGCGATACCGGCCTTGCCGGCTCCGAATATGACGCCTACGTCACAGGTTCTGTAGTCAGTTTTCCCGGGACAGGCGAAAGCTTCACGGTAGAAACCTTTGTTTATTTGCCGGATGAGATACCGTACCAAGAATTTTACCTCCTTAAAAAAGAGGGGCTTTGCGATATCTCCATCGATATGGACAGCAGTAGCAGCAATTTCTATTTTAATGTCTTGGTTGCCACTGGCGCACCCGGCAACTTTGCGGGATTCACCTATCGAGTAGGATATAGCTCAGTCGACAATGAGTGGCATCACATTGCCGCCACTTTCGATAGCGGGTCGCAATCAATTGCTTTTTTCCTGGATGGGAAAAAGCTCAGTCCTTACTGTTCCGTCAACTCTACCGACTTCACCCCTCTGCCCGCTGGTCAAATCCTCGTCGGCGGAGGTGGAGAATGGTGGGAATCCATGTATTCTGATGAGCTGCGTGTTTCCAGCATTGTACGGTATGTAGCAAATTTCGTCATCCCCAGGACTCCCCTCTCCGTTCCCCCTTTCACACCTGACGACGATACCACCGCCTTATGGCATTTTGACGAACAACCCGGCTCGATCTCATTCCTCGATGTTTCAGGGAACAACAACACGTTAACCGGCTCAGAAAAAGCCAAAACCTCTTACTGGGGGAAACCCGTCGCCAGCCCCCCTGCAAGTATTACCATCCCGGTGATTGACGGGGATGGCAATTACACGGTAAGTTGGGCTGCCTCAACCACTGTCGGCGCAACCTATGTCCTGGAGGAGGCCACGGACAGTAACTTCACAGACTCCAAAGCGATATACAATGGGACAGATCTCAACACTACCCTGACAGGCAAGACCTCTAACACAACCAGTTATTACCGGGTAAAGGCAATCAAAACGAATTATATCGATAGCGCCTGGCAAGTCGGAGCCAACGGCTGCCTGGTGAAATTCAGGGTTATCCCACCTAAGGGCATTGTTGTGCCGGGAACAGATGACGACGGCATCTACACCATAAGCTGGCTCGCCTCAACAACGGAGGACGCCGGCTATATTTTACATGAATCGACAAATAGCGGTTTTACTGCAGGTACTGTCCGAACTGTATACTCCGGCAGAGAATTAAGCGCTCAAATCAGCGGACGCAGGACTGGTGCAACCTACTACTACAGGGTAAGGGCTACGAAGACAGACTATATCTCCAGCGTTTGGAAGGCAGGGAAAACAGGCTGTGAGGTAAAATTCCCCGCAACCATCCCATCCGGCATTCAGGTACCGACAAGCGACATCGATGGCAATTATACAGTAACTTGGTCACCATCGACTACGCTTGGTGTGACCTATGTGCTTGAGGAGGCAACGGATAGCAACTTCACAAACGTCCAAACTGTTTATAGTGGAAAAGGCCGGAGCATCGTCCTGAACAACAAGACAAACCTGACAACTTATTACTATAGAGTCAAAGCTACTAAAACTAACTATATTGATAGCGCCTGGCAAGTTGGGGGAAATGGCTGCCAGGTGAAGTTAAAGGCCGGCCGGCCCGCCAGCATCACCGTGCCGACAACGGATGATGATGGCGTCTACCCTGTCAGTTGGTCCGCCTCGGCGACTGATGGTGCTACTTATCAATTACAGGAGTCGACAAACAGCAACTTTACGGCGGGCACTGTCCGGACGGCTTACAGCGGTACGGAATTAAACGCCAACATCAGCGGCCGAATTTCAGGTCAGACCTATTACTACCGGGTAAAGGCAATCATGACCAACTATTCCGCCAGCTACTGGAGGACGGGAGGAAACGGCTGCCTTGTCCCCTAACCGAAGGCAAAACCATAACAAGGAACGGCCTCATGAAATCCTATCGCAAGGAGTTGTGGTTTGAGGTGAAAACCCGCCGGGCGTTCATCAATATCACGCCTCAGGTCGAACAATGCCTCAGAGAGAGCGGCATCAGGGAAGGGCTGCTGCTGGTCAATGCCATGCACATCACAGCCTCGGTGTTCATAAATGACGACGAGGCCGGACTGCACCATGACTATGAGGTCTGGCTGGAAAAACTGGCGCCCCATGAACCGGTTGCGCAGTATCGGCATAACTCTTACGAGGACAACGCCGATGCCCATCTCAAGCGCCAGGTAATGGGGCGGGAGGTGGTGGTGGCGATCACCGACGGCCAACTTGATTTCGGCACCTGGGAGCGGATATTTTACGGAGAATTCGACGGCAGAAGGAAGAAACGGGTGCTGGTAAAAATCATCGGCGAGTGAGCACGCCAAACACCTCACTTGTTCTGACCAGCCCGCCTTTTTCCTGTGTTTTTACATGATTATAAAATCCGCATTTTAGGCAACGCCGAATTTTTTCCACCTTGCCGGCGCAGGAATTGCCGCGCACACTCACGTCGCAGAGAGTTCCGTCGACCAACCAGCATATCCGGCCGCCATTGACCCCGAGATGAAAATTATCGAGCCGGCTGTCAGTCGACGCCGGACAAACCCCAAGTTCGACTGTCCTGGCGCCGTTCCGTTCTCTACCGCACTGTATGAACTCCCAACAGTTGAGCCTGCCGTTATCACTCTGCCTGCAATATTCCATACCTTGCCCAGCGCCTCCAGGATTCGTCCGCTATTTTCTCAAAACGTTATTCGAAAACTATAAACGTCATCCTCTCGTGAAGACTTCACCGACATGCCGCAGTGGTTGAATATCGCCTGCATCCGTTTATTTTCCCGAAGGACCTCAGCCGTGAAGCCGCTGATCCCACTGCGTTTGGCAATCGCGATCAAATGGCGAAAGAGGAATCTGCCAATGCCGCGATTCTGCCATTCGTCCCTGACCACAAAAGCCACCTCGGCCATATTGGTCCGTTCGTCGAGGTAATATCGGCCCACCCCGATAATCTCATCTCCCTGCGGAGCGGGTACGGTAGCCACCACCGCGACATCGCGCCGGTGGTCGACGTAAACGAAATTATGAATCTGCTTGTGACCGAACCGTTGGTTTCTGGTCATAAAACGATAGTAGAGAGTCTCCTGAGAGAGGGCATAGAGGAGATCTTTCATAGCCGGTTCATCGGTGGGATGAATGGCCCGGAACTTAATCTGGTTGCCATCATCAAGCAGCATCGTCGTTTTCATGTTTTCGGCCGCTATGACAAATTTGCCCTCCAACTCCTTCATATCCTTACGCAGAAAATTGGCGGCAATGGCCTCTTCCAGCAGTTTTTCCCGAAAGTCGGGATGGGCGATACTGA
>MGTA01000239.1:7713-13427 GCA_001799225.1 Deltaproteobacteria bacterium RIFOXYD12_FULL_50_9 | reverse complement strand
TAAAGTCCGGTCCTGAATGCTCTTGCCGTGCAGATAGGCGACCCCGTATTCAGTGACCACGTAATGGACCTCGCCGCGGGTGATGACTACCCCGGCGCCGGTACTCAGGTTAGTGACGATCCGGGATTTAGTGCCATCACGATTAGTCGAAGGGAGGGCGATGATGGGTTTACCGCCGGCTGAAGCGGCCGCCCCGCGATGGAAGTCAACCTGACCACCGATGCCGGAATAGAACTGGCCGCCGATCGAATCGACGCAGATCTGACCGGTCAGATCAACCTCCATGGCCATGTTGACGCTGACCATCTTGTCTTGGCGGCCAATATTGAACGGGGCATTAACATACTCGGTCCGCCGGAAGGAGAAGAGCGGATTGTCATTAACCAGGTCGTAGAGTTTGGCAGTGCCCATACAGAAGCTGGTAACGATTTTACCGCGGTCCAGGGTTTTGGCGGCTCCGGTCACCGCGCCACTCTCAATCAGGTCAAGAATGGAATCGGTGAGCATCTCGGTGTGGATGCCGAGGTCCTTCTTATCCTTCAAGAAATGCATTATGGCCGGTGGAATCCGGCCGATCCCCGGGGTCCGGCCCATGCCGAACTCCAGGGTTGAACCGTCCTCGATCAGGGAGGCGATGTGCTGGGCGATCTGGACAGTAGCCGGATTAAGCGGATTGGACTCCCTTTCGAGCAGTGGGTTTTCGACCGGCACCAGAATATCGAGATCCTGAATATCGATCAGTCCATCGCCATGGGTCCAGGGCATATTAGGATTAACCTGGGCGATGACCAGCGAGGCATTTTCGGCAGCGGACTTAACGATATCAACCGAGATGCCGAGATTCACCTTGCCATGCTTGTTGGGCGGGGTGACTTGGATGAGAGCGACATCGAGCGGCAACTGACCGGACTTGAAGATCTTGGGAATCTCCGAGAGCAGGATGGGGGTATAGCCGCCCATCCCTTCCTGAATCAACTCCCTGACGTTCTGGCCGATAAAGAAGCTGTTTACCGTGAAGACATCGGCCAACTCCTTGGCGGCATAGGGGGCATCGCCTTTAGTCAGGAGGTGGACGATCTCCACATCCGACAGGTCGCGAGCCCGGGCGACCATGGCTTCAACCAGAACATAGGGCTCGGCGCAACCAGTACCGACAAAACCCCGGTTGCCGGGCCGCAACCTGGCAACCGCCTGTGCCGGGGTCGCGATCATCTCGCGGTATTTCTCCTGCCAGTTTTCATCGTATTCGTATTTTGGCTTCGTACTCATATTAATCACCTAAGTGTGGAAAAAGGCTAATCAGATCAGAAAAGTCGGCAAAGGGCGTCAGTTGGCTTCAAGGTAATTCTGGCGTCGGCCACGATGGGCACGGTCCCGACTTCGCCAACGATATAGGGGTTGATATCGAGCTCGGCGATCTGCGGGAAATCGGTGGTCAACTGGCTGATCCGCTGGAGTCCGTTGGCAATAGCCGCCAGATCGACCCCTTTTTGGCCGCGCTTGCCCATGAGAATCTCGTAGGAGCGGGTTGATTTCAACATCTGGATGGCCTCATCACCGGTAATCGGGGCCAGATAAAAAGTGACATCCTTCATGACCTCAACAAAAATACCGCCGAGACCGAACATCAGCATCGGGCCGAACTGCGGGTCGCGGGTCATACCGATGATCACTTCAAGGCCGCGGTCCAGCATCTTTTCCAGATAAACCCCTTCGATAACCGCCTTGGGCGCCAACTGCCCGATTCTGAGCATCATCAGATCATAGGCGTCCCGCACCCCCGCCTTGTTGGAGACGTTCAACCGCACTCCGCCCATATCAGTCTTGTGAATGATGTCCGGTGAGACAATCTTCATGGCCACCGGGAAGCCGATCCGCTCAGCCGCTTCCATGGCCTCTTCCGTGCTGGTGACCAGATACCCTTCGGGAATCCGGAAATCATAGGCCTGCAGGATATCCTTGGCCTTGACCTCGCCGAGTTGGTAGCGACAGGACTGCAACCGTCTGGTGATGATCCGTTCCACCCGCCGCCGGTTGACCCGGAAACGGGTGACGATCCTCGGCGGTCGTTGCCGCCAGGCGGCGTATTCACACATGGCCTTCAAGGCCCCGACCGCCCGCTCCGGTGAAGGATAGTCGGGCAGGCCCGCCGCCACCAACTCCTCATGGCCGGGAATCACGCCCTGACCACCCATGAAGGCCGCCAGTACAGGTTTATGGCCGGAAAGGTTGGCGGCGATGGCCCGGGCCGTCTCGGCCGGTTTGGTCATAGCCTGCGGAGTCAATAGAATAAGGATCGCATCGACGGCATCATCGGACTGGGCTGCCAGCAGGGCAGCCACATAACGTTCCGGGTCGGCATCGCCAAGCACATCAATGGGATTGCCAATACTGGCCGCCGCCGGCAGTTTTGCCTTGAGGGCAACGGAGAGATTGCTCGCAAGGCTCACGACCTGCAGACCGGCCTTTTCCGCAGCATCGGCCGCCATAGTTCCCGGACCGCCGGCATTGGTGATAATCAGCAGCCGATTGCCCTTGGGCAGCGGTTGCAGGGCAAAGGCTGTGGTATAGTCAAAAAGGGCCTCAAAGGTGTCGGCCCGGACCACCCCCGAACGTTTGAAGGCCGCACCGTAAGCAGAATCAACCCCGGCCAGCACACCGGTATGGGAGGAAGCGGCCCGCTGCCCGGCCGCCGTGGTCCCGGACTTGAGAATAACCACCGGCTTGGCGGCAGAAGCCACCTCGGCCGCCTTGACGAATTCATCGCCGGAAGAGATGTCTTCGAGATAACCGGCTATAACCCTGGTATGCTCATCGACGGCCAGGGCCAGGAGAAGATCAACCTCGCTGATATCCCCTTTGTTACCGACGCTGATAACCTTGGCCAGCCCCAACCGCCGCATGCTCGCCAGGTCGATTATGGCGGTGCACAGGGCGCCGGACTGCGAGATGATCGAAATATTGCCGGACGCCGGCATGCGGCCGCCAAAAGAGACGTTCAATTTATGGGCGGTGTTGATCAGACCAAGACAATTGGGGCCGAGCATCCTGACTCCGCGATTCTTGCACATCTCGACTATCCGCTTCTCCTGCTGGGCGCCGGCAAGGCCGGTCTCCTTGAAGCCTGCGGTAATCACGATAACCGCCTTGGCCCCGGCATCCATGGAGCTCTTGAGCGCCGCCTCAACCGATGCCTTGGGAACCACTATAACACTAAGATCTATGGGAGAGCCATAGCTTTGCAGATTTTCATAACAAGGCAGATCGAGAACCCTATCCGTGGTCGGGTTGACCGGCACGATCGTCCCGCTGAAGCCGCCTTGAATCAGATTGGCCAGGATATCGTGTCCGACCTTGCCGGGGGTTTTCGAGGCGCCGATCACGGCAACCGATTTCGGGGTGAACAAAGACTCAAGCATGGTCATGACCTTTTTTGTAATAATATATTTGGAATAATTAACCTTGGCCGGAGAAAAACCCGTTGGCAACCAATGCAGCCACAGGCTTAATTCAACTCTGTACCGCCGACATTTTCCATGTCATCAGACTGAAGAGGCAAAGTCAAGCAGATTGTATTGTTTTGTCTTTTCTTTCGATCGGGCAGGGCCGCGACAAAATGCCGCACCTAAATCTTTGTTTTCTTGATTATAATGTCCAAAAAAATGTTTGCTTTTTTCACTGTGATCAAGTTGTAATATGTATATTAAGATTTACAAGTGTATCCGATTTGTTAAGTTGCAAGTGAATCTGCTAAGAAACAGCTGTCCAAAAACTTGAATCATGGGGGCGAAAGAATGAATACCAGGAAAATTCTTATGTTCAACGGCGGTCTTTTTATGGCCGGGCTGGCTGGTTTGTTCTTCAATCAGGCAACGGCATGGGCAGGGGATAACGGAATTACAGCCGGCGAGGTGGTCGTTGGTCAGTGCGCGGCCCTGCAGGGTCCGGCTGCCGGCTTGGGCACGGGCATGAATGCAGGGATGAAGGCCTATTTTGAAGAGGTTAATGCCAAAGGCGGTATCAACGGCCGCAAGATAAAATTTGTATCTGCCAATGATGATTATGAGCCGGATCGGACCGTGGACTGTACACTTAACATGATCGAAACCGAGAAGGTCTTCTGCCTGGCCGGTTATGTCGGAACACCTACAACCAAGGCTGCCCTGCCCATCCTTCAGGAGATGAAAATTCCTCTGGTTGGCGCTTTTACCGGGGCAGAAGTCCTGCGGAATCCTGTTTCGCGCTATGTCTTGAATGTCCGGGCCTCCTATGACGATGAGACCGAGGCCCTGGTTGAAAGGATGACAACCGATCTGAACATCAAGGATATTGCCGTATTTTACCAGGACGACGCTTTTGGCCTGGCAGGCCTGAGCGGTACTGAAAAAGCCCTGAAAAAACGGGGCCTGAAGGTAGTGGCTACCGGCAACTTCCCGCGCAACACCGAGGCAGTCAAAACCGGCCTGGTTGCGATTATGGCAGTAGCGCCCGGAGCAGTTATCATGGTCGGGCCATATAAACCCCTGGGAGCATTTGTCAAGGAGGCCAAGACCGCCGGACTTAAGGCGGTTCTGGCAACTATCTCCTTTGTCGGCACTGAAAACCTGATTAAGGAGTTGAGCGGAGCCTCCGACGGCATTATTATCTCCCAGGTGGTCCCTTCTCCTGATGATACTTCAATTCCCATCGTTAATGAGTGCCAGGCAGCGCTAAAGAAATCCACCGGCGATCCACTCTCCTATGTCAAACTGGAAGGGTGTGTAACCGCGCGCACCCTGGTGGCTGGCCTGGAAAAAGCCGGTGCCAACCCGACCCGAGAATCCCTGGTCAACACCTTGGAATCCCTTTCCAACCTGGATATCGGCGGACTGAGCCTCTCCTTCAGCAAAGAGAACCACCAGGGTTTAAACAAGGTCTATATGACCCAGGTGAGTGGAGGCAAGGCCAAGCCGGTAACCAAGGTGACAAAACCGTAAATTGCACGACCAACTCCATATGCAAAAGAGGTAGTTAAGAAAACATAGTATAGTTGGGGGGGACAAACGTGACTATTAACAAGAAACTTTTACTACTGGTATCAATTCTTCTTGTTGCAGTAACACTGGTTGGCGGAGTCGGTTTTTTTGCCGTACAAACTGTCGGAAGCAAAATCTACTACCTGACCCGCGAATCTTCCCCCCTCCAGATAAAAATGATCAATCTCCAGCAAGGGTTTGAAAAGATGGCGGCCTGCTTTACTCAGATGGCCCTGGCCTCCTCAGTCGCTGAACTCGCCAAAATTCGGGAAAGAACCGAGGCCGCCATCTCCGAAATCGATACCACGGCCAGAGAACTCAGTAAACTGAAGGCTGATGTTGATGAAAAAATCCTTACCGACATAAAAAAGTCATATCAGGAACTCAATCAGATGGCGGAAGAGAGGCTGGCCTCCATGGAACGTCTGGCCTCCATGAACCAGCTGACTGCCGCCAACGGCCAACTCCAATCAGGCATCGGCATGGTAACCGCAGAACTGCAAAAGTTGACCACAACCATGCACAATCTGCAAAAAGAGTGCTATGGCACCATAGAGAAGGCTAAGCAGGCCAATACCAAGACCAATGACCAGGTTAAACAACTACTGGTAGTGAAGGAAAAACTGGCCAACGTCAGCAGCCTGCTCATGCAGGCCGCCATCGTCGATAACCGTTTCCGTCTGAATCCGCTTAAGGACA
>MGTA01000239.1:7426-7691 GCA_001799225.1 Deltaproteobacteria bacterium RIFOXYD12_FULL_50_9 | reverse complement strand
CATTGCCCGGGCGAACCTGAGCACTGTTATCGTGGCCCAGTTAACAGAATTTGTCACTAAAACCCAAAATGACTACTCTGGCGAAACCGGCCTGCTGGCATTGCGCGGCGAGGTTTTGAACACCCCCCTGGATAAAGAAACAAAGGACAGATACGAGGAAAAACGGCGCGAACTTGCCCGGCCCCTTGAAGCCTTGAGCGCCACCATTGCCACCGAAATAGACAACCTGGAACTCATCCTGCCTCAAGAAAATACCAGGATGAGC
>MGTA01000239.1:0-7404 GCA_001799225.1 Deltaproteobacteria bacterium RIFOXYD12_FULL_50_9 | reverse complement strand
TGGTTGGTGAGATCACCGATGCCGGTGGGAACGTAGATACCTTGGCTCAGACCATTGACGGCCTCTCCCGGAAGATCATGCTGGCGACCTCTCCTGAAGAAATTGACAAACTCAAATTACAAGCAGAAAGTCAGTTTTCAACTGTTACTGCGAAGTTGGGTCAAATCAAAAACAGGCTAACTTCCTTAAAAAGACAGGAAAACATTGTAATAGTGCTTAATGTTGAGGCTGCCTTTGGCGGGATGCGCGATGTACTTTTCGGAGAGAGCGGCATTGCCGCCACTGTGGCAAAGAACTTGACTACTCAGACGCGTTCAATCCAGATATTTGCCGAAGCAAAAAAGTTGATCCAGAAATTTGCCGAAACCGGAGCAGAGAAAACCAGAACAGCTGAGGCTGGGCAGGAAAAAGCTATCCAGGTCGTCGAAAAGGTGATGGCCTTTACAACGACAATCCTTATCGCTGCCGGGTTGATTGCCGTTGTCCTGGGGATCCTGGTTGGCGGCTGGACCACCCGCTCAATCAACACCCAGCTCAAACAGGTTATCACCGGACTGAACGCCTCTTCCCAGGAACTCTCCTCAGCCGCCGGCGAGGTTTCCGGATCCTCACAGGAGCTGGCGCAAGGGGCTTCACAACAGGCTGCCGCCCTGGAACAGGCCACTGCCTCCATGGAGGAAATGGCCAGCATGACCAGACAGAATGCCGAAAACGCCCAACAGGCAAACCTGCTTATGCAAGAGTCGGAACGGGTAGTGCAAAAAGCAAACAACTCCATGGCAGAGATGGGCAGTTCCATGCATAAGATATCGACTGCCGGAGATGAAATCGGCAAAATCATCAAAACCATTGACCAGATAGCCTTTCAGACCAATCTCCTGGCTCTCAATGCTTCGGTTGAGGCGGCGCGCGCCGGTGATGCCGGCATGGGCTTTGCCGTAGTGGCTAACGAGGTCAGAAGTCTAGCGTTGCGGGCAACCGAAGCAGCAAAGAATACCAGTGAACTTGTTACGGATGTGACAACAAAAATTGCCGAAGGCGCAACCCTGGTTAACAGCACGGAAGCCGACTTCCGGGAAGTGGCAGTCAGCGCTAAAAAAGTGGCGGGTCTGGTGGCGGAGATCGCAGAAGCCTCCAGTGAACAGCGCCAGGGCATCGATCAGATCAGCATTACTCTTAGCCACATGGATCAGGTGGTGCAGAAAAACGCCGCGAATGCGGAGGAGACCGCTTCTGCCTCTGTGGAGCTCAACACCCAAGCCACAACTCTGCAGGAATACGTGGAGCAACTGGATTCATTGGTCGGCGGAGGCAACCAGCACGAATCAGGATAAAATCGGCTCCAAATTTCAACATTCGATATCAAATCAGCACGCGGGAGAATATCTATTGAGCATCAAAAATAAGCTTCTTTTGCTGGTATCCCTGCTTCTTGTTTCAGTGACGATAGTCGGTAGCGCTGGTTTTTTTGCTGTCCGCACAGTCGGCAGTAAAATCTACTATCTTACCCGCGAAACTTCCCCTCTTCAGATAAAGACGATCAACCTTCAACAAGGTTTTGAAAAGATGGCGGCCTGCTTCAGCCAGATGGCCATGGCATCTTCAACAACCGAACTTGCCAGCTTAAGTGAGAAAGCTGAAGCCACCTTAACCGAGATCGACAAAACTGCCGGCGAATTAAAAAAACTCAACGCAGACGTAGATGAAAAAATTTCCAGTGACCTGAAGAACTCGTATCATGAACTACATCAGATGGCTGAGGAGAGGCTGGCGTCTGTAACCCGACTGGCTGTATCCAACGAACAGCTGAAGTCAGGCACCGGCATGGTAAGTGCAGAGATTACAAAGCTGGACACAGCTATGCGCAATCTGCAAAAGGATTGCTACAGCGCCATAGAAAAATCTAAACAGGCAAACAGCAAGGCCAACGACCAGATCAAACAACTGCTGGTGGTGATGGAAAAGCTCTCTAACGCCAATGGCCTGATCAGGCAGGCGGCTGTCATCGACAACCGCTTCCGGTTGAACCCGCTTAAAGACAAAATGAAAACGGAACTCGACGCGATAGCCCGGGCAAACTTCAACAGTGGGATTGTCACCCAGTTAAGAGAGTTTGTTGAAAAACTGCAGAAAGACTATTCCGGAGAGATCGGCCTGCTGGCCTTACGCGGCGAGGTTCTAACCAACAGCCAGGATAAACCGGCAAAGGAGAAGTTTGAAGAAAAACGCCTTGAACTTTCCCGACAAATTGAGACCTTGAGCACCAATATCGCTACGGAAATTGACAATATGGAGCTGATCCTTCCTCAGGAAAACAACAGGATGAGTCAGGCTATTGCCACTGTTACTCTGGTCAGTACGATCAGTAACGCCGGCGGAGATGTTGCTATCCTGGCCCAGTCTATAGACAGCCTCTCCCGACAGATTATGATGGCAACACAGCCTGAGGAGATTGAGAGACTTAAGGTCCGGGTTGCAGAACAGTTTATGGGTGTTACAACCTCATTAAAGCAGATCAAAACCAATCTTAACTCATTAAATAAGCAAGATAATGTCACTGCCCTACAGAATGTCGAAACTGCCTTCAGCGGGATGCACAATGTCCTTACCGGTGAAAACGGCATCATTGCCACTGTTGCAAAAAACATAACGATCCAGGCTCACTCCACCCGGAAGTTTGATGAGGCAAAGACATTGATCCAGAAGTTTGCCGAGACCGGGGCCGAGAGAACTCGAAATGCCGAAACCGGGCAGAAACAAGCAGTCCAGATCATAGAGAAGGTGACGGCTTTTACTACGGCGATCATAATAACTGCCGGTCTGATTTTTATCAGCCTTGGTTTTATTCTAGGGACATGGACCATGCGCTCAATCAATGCCCAGCTAAACCAGGTGCTTGTTCTTAATAACCGGTTGGCGGAGGGAGATCTGACCGTGAATTTACAGGCCGATCGCCATGATGAGATCGGCCAGATACTTGCCGCCATGCAGAAAATGGCGGCTAAACTTGCTCAGGTGATCGGCGATGTTAGGGCTGCGGCTGCTCAAGTGGCTATCGGCAGCCGGGAATTGAGCGCCACGGCCCAGAACATCTCGCATGGCGCCAATGAACAAACGGCAACTGCGGCAAAAATTACAAAGTCCATGGAAGAGATGACTGGTACTGTAGCGCGAAACGCCGACAGCGTCAGACTAACTGCCGCAATCGCTGCACAAACCACGCTTGATGCAGAAAAGGGTGGCGAGGCTGTAGCTGAAACCGAAGGCGCTATGCAGATCATTGCCTCAAAAATTGCGATCATTGAAGAGATTGCCCGCCAGACAAATCTTCTTGCCCTGAATGCTGCTATTGAGGCGGCGCGGGCCGGTAAACACGGCAAAGGATTTGCCGTGGTGGCTGACGAGGTCAGAAAACTTGCGGAACTCAGCCAGGCAGCAGCTCAGGAGATCAAGGCCCTGGCCGGATCAAGTGTGGCAATTGCAGCCAATGCCGGGAGATTGATCCGGGAAATTGTCCCGCAGATCAATAAAACCGCTGAACTGGTTCAGGAGATTGACGCTGCCGGCAAAGCACAGACCAAAGGCATCCGGGAGAATTCCAAGGCTGTTGAACAGCTTGACCAGATCATTCAGCAAAACAGCGCCGCCTCCGAAGAGATGTCTGCAACCAGCGAGGAGCTTTCCGCCCAGGCCGGGCAACTGCTCGACGCCATCGCCTTCTTCAAGATTCAGGATACAGAGGAAAATATTTAACTATCCTGCGAATCACCACCTTGGCAATGACTGAGAGGTAATCTGATAATAAACGCTGAACCTTGATCAGGGGCGCTGCGGGCAGTAATCTCACCGCCGTGGCGCATAACGATTTTCTGGCAGGTAGTCAGTCCGATACCAGTGCCGTCGGCCTTGGAACGGACATCCAGCCGGGCAAACGGCTTAAACAATATCGGCAAAAATTTCTCATCAAAACCGATGCCGTTATCTTCAATCGTTATCTCGCAAAAATTATCCCCTACAACAGCACTCCGGACTATCACCAGGGGCTCGACCATCTCTTTCCGGTATTTCAATGAGTTAGTGATAATGTTCTGCAACAGTTGCCGGATCTGCATTCGATCGCCGTTCAAACTCAGCAGTTCGCCAAACTCAATCCTGGCGCCCGCCTGCTTGATGCTCTCTTCGAGGTCCTCCACCACCTCATTCAACAACTCGTTCAGATCAATACTCTCAAAAGGTCGGCCGGCCGTCGTCACCCGGGAGAGTTGCAGGAGCCCTTCCACCAGTTGCTGCATCTGCCGGGCCGATTTCAAGATGCGCAGGAGGTACTCCTTACCACCTTCCGGGATATTGTCACCAAAACGATGCAGCAAACGCTCGGCAAAGGCGATAATCAGCAGCAGCGGCTCCTTTAAATCATGAGATGCCACATGGGCAAACTGCTCGAGTTCAGTGTTGGAGCGCTTGAGGTTAACCGTCAGCTTCATCAGCTCTTCCTCTGCCTTCTTACGTTCTGCTATCTCCTGTCGTAACCGGACGTTTGACAGAGAGAGCTCCTCTGTCCGTTCATCAACCAGGTCCTCAAGCCACTCCCGATGCTCTTCAAGTTCCTCATGAGCCTTTTGCAGCTCCGTCACATCCGAGACCACCCCGTCGGCCACCCAACTGTCGTCACGCTCATAAATAACGCCGGCCCGATCATGCAGCCATATCCATTCACCCTGCTTTTTCCGAAAACGGTATTTAACATCAAATTTCTGGTTATGCGAAAAAAGAAGATTGAACTCCTGCCGCACCCGCTCTGCATCCTCCGGATGGATCCGGGAAGAACGTCCTGGTGAACCAAACGCCATCATTTCCTCGGGTGTGTACCCGGTAAGATTGACAATATTGGGACTGATATAAAGGATATGCCCCCATTGATTGACCCGCCAGGTGACCTCCGGTACGTTCTCAATCAGGGTCCGGTATTTCTCTTCACTTTCGCGGAGAGCCTGTTCATAACGCTTCTTCTCGGTAAGATCCTGAATAATTACCAGTCCTCCTACCGGTTCCTTGCCGACCCGACCGAGAAAAGTACCGGAAAGCAGAACATGTCTGATTATACCGCCTACCAGGATATCAGATTCAACCTTGGCAAAAGAGTTTTGTTCGGCCAGGGCTTTTTCGAGGGCACAAACACTGCAGACCCGCTGGCCAATAACTTCGCAGCAGGACTTGCCGACCAGATCTCTGCTTGGCCTATTAAAAAAACTAACGCAGGCAGGATTGACATCCACCAGCTTCAGGTGGCCGTCCACCACAAATGCCGGCTCGGAAATCTTCCGGAAAATAGTCAAATAGCGCTTTTTTTCATAGAGAAGCGCGTGTCTGGCGGTCCGCAGGGCCTTTTGGAGTCGAACTACACTGCTGGGAGGGCGTTTTGTAAGGGCGCCAATTTCCAACTGATCGAAAAACCGGGTGAGGTCTAACAGCGCTGCCGCACTATTGCCGGGCTCCGATGTGATGTTGACGGCCCGGACAAAAACTACCTGCCGCAACTCTTTCAGCAGTATGACAAATCTGCTGAAGGGCAGTTCAGTGGTGAGGGCCAGGTCGGCCATGGCCAGGCCGAGTCGGTCTATGCGGTCCTGCCAGCCATGAAATTCACCATCCGCTGCGGGAGAATGATCGGAGACCTCGCACCAATCCTTAAGGGCAGCCAGCAGTTCATCGAACTGCGCCTGCCACGAACCGTCGGCATCGGCGACTCCTGCTTTATCAAGCGCAGTTGCACAGGACTCCAGCAGGCTTTGCCGTTCTTCGGCATCGTTAAGAGATTGCAGCAGATATGAGACGGCAGAGGCCATAATTGCAGATCAACCTTCATGTAGATAACGGGGAGGAGATATAATAAAACAACTTTCCCTCAAGAGCAGTCGAATAAAAAATCACCGACTTTCATTAACTATGGGGGAAGCAATACAGAAAATCAATTAATTATGTAAAAAAAATGCGCGTTAAAGTGTGTTGTTTAGAGGGGGGGATCTGCAAAACCAAAATTTAAAACGGGCAATTACAGGGATGAATTGACGGTGCCACCGATTTACGATGGGCTATTGGCAAATCTGTTGGGCCAATACCGCCAGTTTTGGAACAAATTCATAAAGAGTCAGCAGCGTTCTTCGAACAATCGGTTACACCCGTCGGCCGGTCGCCGTGGGGGTAATTCACGAATTACCCTGCCTGACACATTACCAACCCAACATGTCGCCTCTCCCGGTTTATTGTCCGCAACGGTGATTGTCTCCACCGGATCAATGGGTAATTTTATTAAAAGGGCAATTCGTGAATTGCCCCTACAAATGATTACCTTCAATGAGGCCGGGGCGAATTCGCCCCGGAAAACACAGGGATATGGTTACACGAAGCCCGGTGAAATGTCGCTTCAATGAGGCCGGGGCGAATTCGCCCCGGAAAACTTTATTACAGCCAAAGGATGCAGCTTGCCGTCAATTGCTTCAATGAGGCCGGGGCGAATTCGCCCCGGAAAACCTGAAAAAGCCCTGCAGACGGCGTCCGATAATATCCAGCTTCAATGAGGCCGGGGCGAATTCGCCCCGGAAAACACACATAGTCATTACTATCATAGGGATTTCCTGTTTGAGCTTCAATGAGGCCGGGGCGAATTCGCCCCGGAAAACACGTATTGGCCGCGTACCAACCGACGGCCCCGATTATGCTTCAATGAGGCCGGGGCGAATTCGCCCCGGAAAACCCCGTTCAAGACACTGACTGCACCAGATCCAATGTCCAGCTTCAATGAGGCCGGGGCGAATTCGCCCCGGAAAACCTAAATACATCTGCCACAACTGCTAAAGCATAGCCAGCTTCAATGAGGCCGGGGCGAATTCGCCCCGGAAAACATTGAGAGTGGTTTTAATGGCTAATTCCCTATCGCATCGCTTCAATGAGGCCGGGGCGAATTCGCCCCGGAAAACAACCGAATTTGAAATAAAAAGGAGGAATGAGTTGTCGCTTCAATGAGGCCGGGGCGAATTCGCCCCGGAAAACCTAATCCCAAGTTTTTAGCATCGGCAGCAATAGCCTGCTTCAATGAGGCCGGGGCGAATTCGCCCCGGAAAACGATAGTTTTACAATTGACGGCCGAACTCCCGATCCAGCTTCAATGAGGCCGGGGCGAATTCGCCCCGGAAAACCTAAATACATCTGCCACAACTGCTAAAGCATAGCCAGCTTCAATGAGGCCGGGGCGAATTCGCCCCGGAAAACATTGAGAGTGGTTTTAATGGCTAATTCCCTATCGCATCGCTTCAATGAGGCCGGGGCGAATTCGCCCCGGAAAACAACCGAATTTGAAATAAAAAGGAGGAATGAGTTGTCGCTTCAATGAGGCCGGGGCGAATT
>MGTA01000238.1:3520-6974 GCA_001799225.1 Deltaproteobacteria bacterium RIFOXYD12_FULL_50_9 | reverse complement strand
TGATGCTGTTGTAGATATTTTCCGTGCCGTTGGCATAGAGACCGCCACCTGTTCGGATCACGTAGTTGTCGGTAATCGTACTGAAGTAAAGGTTCAGGGTGCCGGAGTTGGCAATGCCGCCGCCGTATTTATAGTCATTGTTGGCAATAACATTGCCGGCAATGATCGAGTTGACAATGGTGGCAGTGCCCGAAGCAATGTTGATTCCACCGCCATTATTGGTGGACTTGTTACCCCGGACATTGGTCTTTGTCATGTTCAAGGTCGTACCGTTGAAATAGATGCCGCCGCCGGTGCCTGAATTGCCGATGCCGGTTTGGTTGGAGTTGATGGTTGAGCCGCTGATGGTCAGCGTTGAACCTGTGAAATAGATGCCGCCGCCTTCGTCGTTGGCACCGACAAAGTTGTCGGCAATAGTGGTGCCGCTGATGTTCAGCGGGGCAGCGCTGGCATAGATGCCGCCGCCGCCGTTTAGACTGCCGCCTTGTGTATTATTAAGAATGGTTGAATTGGTAATGGTGGTTGTATTGGTGATGGTGCTCAGCCAAATGCCACCGCCGTCTGTTTGTCCCTGATTATACTGAATGTTAGTGTTGCTGATGGACAATGTACCGGTGGTGGAGCCCGTGAAATAAATGCCTCCGCCTTTGCCGTTCGTACACTTGTTGCCATCCCCTGTGACCGTGCCGCCGATAACGGAACCATTTTGAATGGTGGCACCGCCTGCCGTTCCCCTGATGTACATACCGCAGCCGCTTCGGTTTGATGCAGAGTTGGCTTGGTTGCAGAATCAGCGCCGGCATTGTCCGCATTGTTCCCTGTAATGATGGTGTTTTTGATAGTTGGCGCGGCCCCTCCGGTAATAAGAATACCTCTCGTTGCCGAACTTGTCCCGGAGTTGTTAAGGGTGAAACCGTCCAGAATCGCGCTTGCAGTCTCGTTGTTATTAAAAGTGACCACCGCAGAATTGCTGCCGCTGCCTTGAATCGTCGTGACCCCGGCCCCGCTTTTCTTGAAAACATTAACGTTTTTGCCATTGAAGTTTATATTTTCACTGTAAGTGGCGTCCGAGACCTGGATGAAATCACCGCTCGATGTGCCGGCGTCACTGATGGCACCCTGGATAGTCGTGAAGTCACAGGGCGCATCGGCATGACCACCAGGACAGACGGTGATTGGAGAAAGCACACCGATGGTCTTATTGGCCGTAGCATTACCAGTGGCATTATCAGTACCGTCCGAAGCTAGGAAGTTATAAAGCAGGGTTCCGTCGCCACCGGAAGTGGCAACCACGTCCTTGGTATAGAGTTTGCCGTCATCGTACGAAGTATCACCGCCGTCCACCGCATCCATGCTAAAGAGCTCGGTGCCCTCCTCACCGGTGGAATCTCCGTCATCGTTCAGATCCAGCCAGACCTGGATGGAAGACGGAGCGGTATTTTCGAGATCAGTATATTTCACCCTGAAGGTAAAGGTGTCGTCAACTGCACCGGATTCAGGATTGACACCGTCGGTGGTGTAGTTTGCCTCACCGGTCCAGTCAAGGTCTGGTGCCTGGTTGGCGGTAAAGACGCCCACCGGCTTGTCAGAACTCACCGGGGTGCCGGTGGCCGCTGCAATGCCGTCGTTGGCTGCAAATCGGTAGTTGAGATAGTCGTCGCTGACCCGTGCAAGATTGGTGGCGGTATAGGTATAGACCTTACCGTCTGAATAGGTGGTATCTCCGCCGTCCACTTCGGTCATGGCGTACTTTTCGCCGCCTTCATAGGAGGCGTTGTCATTCACATCAATCCAGACCTCGATGGAAGACGGTGCCTGGTTGTCGGCATCGGTGTAGTTGATCCGGAAGACAAAGCTGTTGGAACCGCTGGTGTCACCGTTGGGGTTGACACCGTCAGTTACATAGTTGCCGCTGCCGAGCCAGCCAAGGGTCGGGGCTGAATTGGTCACGGTCACGGTGTTGTTCGCGATCGGATCGCCGGTGGCCGTGCTGCCGTCCGAGGCATAGAATCGGTAGTTGAGATCACCGTTGCCGGCATAGCTCAGGGCCTCGACCTTTTTGTAGACCTTGCCGTCGGTATAATCCGTATCACCGGAATCCAACTGGGTCATGGTCAGTTTCTCGCCGGAATCAAGGTAGTCGCCGTCATCGTTTTTGTCCACCCAGACCTGGATGGCGGTGGGTGCATCGTTGTTGGCATCGGTGTACTTGACGCGGAAGTCGAAATTGGCACCGCTGGCCGCACTGTTCGGGTCAACACCGTCGGCGGTGTAGTTGCCGCTGCCGAGCCAGGCAAGCGTTGGTGTTGTATTGACAATCACCGTCTTGTTTGCAGTAGGTGTGCCGGTGGCAGCCTCGTAGCCGTCCGCTGCATAGAAGTGGTAATGCAAGGCGCCGTCGCCGGAGTAGCTCAGGGCCTCGGTCTTGGTATAGAGCTTGCCGTCGGTATATGTCGTGTCGCCGCCGTCCACTGCAGTCATGTCGATTTTTTCCGAGGCATCCAGATAGTCGCCGTCATCATTCTTGTCGATCCAGACCTGGATGGAGGAGGGTGCGTTGTTGTTGCTGTCCGCATAGTTGACCCTGAAGATATAGTTGCCGCCATCCGTGCCAAGATTCGGATCAACACCGTCATTAGTATAGTTGGCTTCGGCAGTCCAGGAGAGGGTTGGGGCGTTGTTGACTATGGTGATCACCTCATCGGCGCCCATGTCGTGCGTGCCAATGGGCCGGACATTATTGTCAATGTCATCGGTGGGCGCACCGGTGGCAGTACCCATATCGATAACCGGAGAACTGAGACCCAGGTGATAATTGCCGTTGGAGGTAGGCGCGGAGGAATAATTGACCGGGCTGACAAAGTCTGGGTCAGTGTTCAGGTTATTGTTTCCTTCATAGCCGGTCTGTTTGATATCGGAATACGAAGCGGTCACGCTGCCGTTAATCTCAGAATTGCCGCCGCTGCCGCCATTGCCGTAGAGGATGCTGTTCTTGACCGTTACCGAGGAACTGGCAACACTAATGGCCCCGCCGGTGGTGCCGGCCTTGTTGCCGCTGAAGGTCGAATTGATCACGGTTGCAGTGACACCTGCATCGGTAAAGTATATTCCTGCGCCATCGAAGCTGGTCGATTTGTTGCCGGAGATGATGCAGTTGGTAAAGGTTATGCCAGTGGTTCCAGAGACAATGGCACCGCCGCCGCGTTGGCCGGATGTGTTGCCGGTAATGAAGCATTTATCAAAGGTTGCGGTGCCGCCGGAAACCTGTATGCCGCCACCGGTAGAACCAGTAGAAATATTGTCTTTAATTGTTGACTCGGAAACGGTGAGAGAAGAGATGCCGTTCAGGTAGAGTCCAGCGGCGCTGGTTGCGGAGTTGCTGCTGATAGTTGTCCCACTGATGGTTACGGTGTCAAAGGCATTGATATAAGCGCCACCATATTCAAGGGTGGGT
>MGTA01000238.1:1549-3335 GCA_001799225.1 Deltaproteobacteria bacterium RIFOXYD12_FULL_50_9 | reverse complement strand
GATGCCGCCGCCGGAACCGTTTCCTGTGGTGTTGTTGCTGATGGTGGAGTTAGTGATTATAGCGGATGTGCCGCTGGCCAGATAGATGCCGGGGGCTTCCAGAGTAGAGGTGTTGCTGTTCACCGTGGAACCGGTGATGGTCACGGTGGAGCCGTTGCCTGTGGCATAGATGGCTGTGGCCCGTTGCGATACGTTGCCGGTGATAATCGAGTTGGCAATAGTGGGTGACGAGGCGCTGCTGACAATGCCGGAGCCGTATCCCGAGCCCCTGTTGCCGCCGGTGATGGTAAAGCCGTTCAGGGTGGTGTCGGCGCCGTTCTGGAAGGTTACCACTGTTGTTGCACTGTTGCCGTCAATGGTTGTTGAACCAGGACCGTTCACCGATTTGATGGTCAGATCCTTGTTGTCAATGGTAACGGTCTCGGTGCAGGTGCCGTCCGCCACCACTATGGTGTCGCCGTCCGAGGCATTATTAACCGCGGTCTGGATGGATGTGTAGTCATAGTCGCCGGTGCCCGGGCAGGAGACCTTGATGGCGCCGATGATGACGGTGACAATGCTGTCCTCGGCAGGAATGCCTGTTGCGTCGTCAGTACCGTCGGTTGCGTAGAAACGGTAATCCATAATGCCGTCACCGGCCGTTGCCAGAATCACATCCTTGGTATAGAGCCTGCCGTCGGTGTAGTCGGCATCAGCCTCCACCGCGGTCATGTCGAGTTTCTCCTGGGCATCCAGGTAATCCCCGTCGTCGTTCTTGTCGACCCAGAGTTGGATGGAGGATGGGGCATTGTTGTCGGCATCCGTGTACTTGACACGGAAGGTAAACGTGCTGTCCGGAACATCGGAATCCGGATTGACACCGTCGAGCAAATAGTTGGTCTCGCCGGTCCAGTCGAGTGCAGGCGCTGTATTGGAAGTGGTCACAGTTACGGCACGATTGGATGTAGGAATGCCGGTGGCGGAATCAGTGCCGTCCGAGGCAACGAAATTATAGTTCAGGGTATTGTCGCCTGCCGCGGCAATGACCACAGCCTTGGTATAGAGCTTGCCGTCGCTGTAAGTGGTGTCGCCGCCATCAACGGCATCCATGGTGATCAGTTCGGTGCCTTCGTCGCCCACCGAGGTGCCGTCGTCATCCTTGTCCACCCATACCTTGATGGAGGACGGCGCGTTGTTGTCCGCATCGGTGTACTTGACCCGAAAGGTGAAAGAACTGCCTGCTGCCGCCGAGTTGGGGTTGACGCCATCGGCGGTGTAACCGTCTTCATTGGTCCAGGCGAGTACCGGTGCGTTGTTGGTCACGGTCAGAGTGTTGGCCGCGTTATCAGTCGGATCACCCGTTGCCGCACCGTCGGTGGCGTCAAACACGCCGTCCGAGGCATAGAAACGATACGACAGGGTGCCGTCACCGGCATTGCCCACCGCGCGGATTACCCGATAAAGTTTGCCGTCCGTCACATCGACATCACCGGAATCGACCGCCTGCATGTCGTATTTCTCTCCAGCCTCGTAAGTGGTGCTGTCATCTTCGTCGATCCAGACCTGGATGGTCGCTGGAATCTGATAATTGGCATCGGTGTACTCAATTCGGAAGGTGAAGAAGTCTCCGCCTGTACCGCTCTGCGGATTGACGCCGTCGGTGACATAGTTGGCCTCCCCGGTCCAGTCAAGGGATGGGGCGGCAGGGGCGCTGGGCGGAGAGCGATACCATTTCACCCATAGGCCGCCGTGGCAATGGCCGCAAAGGTTGCCGGTTGTCAATGTGTCAAAAACGGTTCCGGTGCTG
>MGTA01000238.1:1083-1535 GCA_001799225.1 Deltaproteobacteria bacterium RIFOXYD12_FULL_50_9 | reverse complement strand
TTGGGGTGGTCAGGGCATTATCATAGTAAACCACCATGCCGGGTATCCTGTTCACCAGTTTGCCGTCTCGCACCATGGCAAGCTGGGTTGAACCATGGACGTTATGGCAACTGACGCAGACGATCTCGCTATCATTGCTACCATTCCAGTCAGAATCAAAATCAAGTGAATTGAAGGCCAGATGGTATTCATGAATGTTTATGGGTGCAACACCTCCGTCCCACGGGCCAAGATCAAGGTCATCCCTGAAACTGGTGGTTACCGGGTTGGGTGTTTTCAGCAGGTACTTGTTTGAATCATGACAGGAGAGGCAGAGTGCATACTGGCCTGGATCGTGATCATCAATATTTTGTGGATGCGGTATGTTCATAGGCTCGCCTCCGTCAATACTCTTCAAGCGGTAACCGGCCTGGTAGTTATCGCTGCCGGAGCTGTAGGTGCGGGCGTTGCCG
>MGTA01000238.1:0-1063 GCA_001799225.1 Deltaproteobacteria bacterium RIFOXYD12_FULL_50_9 | reverse complement strand
CGGTGCCATAAGTATAGGCACCGTCTTCGTCGCCGATAACGTTGGGGGCGGTGACCGCGCTGATCACCGCGGCGGATTCGTCGTGGCAGGAGGCGCACCATTTTTCCTTGCCGCTCGGAATGGTGCTGCCAACGTAGACGCCGTCCGCCCAGTTGGCCTTGGCCCCGAACGTCGCGTCGCTCACTCCGTCGTACGTGCCGCCGGGACTGTGGCAATTATTACAGATGTCGGTCTCGGCCAGGGTGTGCTCGCCGGATGCGTCGAGGTTCTTGAACTTGGGCATATTGTCGATATCATGACAGGTGTCGCAGTAAATCCCGGGTCCACGCAGGTCATCGCCGGTCGTTTCGGTATGAGTTGAATGACTCTGGGTCGACAAAGTTCCGGCCCCTTTACAGACGCCACCGCTGCCGTCGTTGGGATAGGTCATATCATCGTCATATGGGGAGCCGACATCGTGGCCATGACATTCACCACAGCCGGAGGTGCCGCCATGTTTGAACCCGACGCTGTGGGAATGGCAGTCAAAACAGTCTGTCCCGTTTTTTCCTCCAAGATTCTCATGGCTCTGCTGCGAGCCCGACCCATCGTTCCGGTAGTGGGTGGTCCTGGTATGACAGACCTCACAGACGCCATCCCGGGTCAATCCTCCATCAGCAAAGGAATTTGTGCCGGTCGGACGGAAAAACTTAACGGTCTTGTCTCCGCTGTTCGGGGTCTTGATCGTTGATTTAATCAGCTTGCCGTAAATGACGGCAAAATTCTTAGTCGCTACCTTGACGATAGCATCTATGGCCCCTTGCACGGTTATCGTATTGTTTGTGTTGCCCAGAATTTTATACTGGTAGGAGTACTTGCTGCCCGCTGTAGAGGTGTCGGGGATAAGAATCATATCCTTATATGCGTCAACCGCCCAATTGGCACCCGTCTGTTTAAGCGTGGAAGTCTTGACCTCTGTCGACACACCACTCAGGAGATAGCTATCACCCAAGTAAGTCCTGAGCTGTTTTTGATGGTGCGCCCAATGGCACACCCGGCACTCTATCGACCATTTTGCCCCGTA
>MGTA01000237.1:19256-19432 GCA_001799225.1 Deltaproteobacteria bacterium RIFOXYD12_FULL_50_9 | reverse complement strand
CGGATGAATTGATGAAGTTGAAAATGGTAAGCTGGGTAGAAGCCAGGGTCTGTTGAGCCGCATCCTTGGCGGTAATCAGGCCGGTGCCGTCGATAGTCAGAGAAACGGTATTGCTGGGAACGGAGAATTCCGGCTGCAGCCGGTCGCCGTTGCCGGTTACGATATAGCCGTTGCCG
>MGTA01000237.1:9634-19204 GCA_001799225.1 Deltaproteobacteria bacterium RIFOXYD12_FULL_50_9 | reverse complement strand
TCTTGAAGAAGCCGTCGCCTTGAATAGCCATGTCCAGATCATTGCCGGTCTCCGCAAAATCTCCCTGGGTAAAGATCTTTTGGATCGAGGTCGGCCGGACGCCCAGACCCACCTGGACGCCGGTAGGGATCATGCTGCCGCCGGCGCTCTCGACGCCAACCTCGCGGATGGTCTGGTAGTAGAGATCTTCGAACTGGACCTGGCTTTTCTTGAAACCTGAGGTGTTGACGTTGGCCAGGTTGTTGGAGATGGTATCCAACTGGAGTTGTTGGCCGATCATGCCGGTGCGTGAGGAATAGAGGGAGCGTATCATTGTAATTCTCCGTGGGTCCTGTTTTTACTTGTTTGATTTATAGCTGCTAATTAAACTGTTAGGCCGTCAATTTTCCGACACGATTGACTGCCAGATCATCCAGTTCGTCGACGGTTCTGACGATCTTCTGCTGGGCCTCGTATGCCCGGTACAGATCGATCATCTCCGTCATCTCCTCTACCGAATTAACATTTGAGGTTTCGAGATACCCTTGCCGGAGCTCAAAATTTTCGGCAGCCTTTTCCTTGGTTGCCCCTTCCTTGAGGCGGAAGAGGTTGCTGCCCTCCTTCTCAAGGTCTGCCATGGAATCAAAGTCGGCAATGGCCACCTGGTCAATGATCTGGCCGTCCACTAGAATGGTGCCGTCGCTGCCGATACTCACCTTTGAGCCCTGGACGGTAATTGCGCCGCCCTGGCCGAGGAGCAGATCACCGTTTCCGGTGGTGATCTGGCCTTGGGCATTGCGCAGGAAATTGCCGGCGCGGCTGTAGCGGAGGCCCTGCGGGGTTTGAATCCTGAAGAAGCCCTTGCCGTTGATCGCCAGGTCAAAAGGGTTGCCGGTCTGTTCGGCGCTGCCGGCCTGGTGATTGGTGATGACCCTGGCCGCCTTGCCGACTCTGTCCCGCTTATCGCTCGCTTTATAGAGCATCTCCCAGAAGGTGACGTTCTCCTTCTTGAAGCCGGTGGTATCGGCGTTCGCCAGGTTATTGGAGACCAGGTTCAGGCGGTTCTCCTGAGCCATGAGAGTTTCGACCCCTTCGAGCAGGCCAAGACGGTTTTGGATGATCACGGTGCACCTCATTAATTGTTTACAACGGAATAATGCAACATGTATGCCATGGGTGGGGGCGGGGTGATGCTCCGGATGGGGCAGGTGGGAAAATATCTATTTTTTTGGTGTTAAATCAAGAAGTTAATCATGTAGTGATGCCGGGAGTTCCGGTCGCTGCCGGCCTGCAAAGCGCAGAGATGGAGGGCTTCAAAATAATGACGGTCGGTATTTTTTTCCTGATAATCATTTTTGGCCTTTTGCAAAATTTTGATTGGCCCGGTAGACAAAGGCCATGATCTCGGCAACGGCCAGGTAGGCGGTGGGGGGGATCTCCTGGGAGAGGCCGAGGCGGGAGAGCAGTTCGGTCAGGTCGGCGTCTTCGTGAATTGGAATATTGTGTTCCCTGGCAATTTCAAGAATTTTTTCGGCAAGCAGGCCGGCGCCTTTGCCGACCACCCGGGGCGCCGCGTCCTGTTCGCGGTCGTAGTGCAGGGCTACTGCTTTTTTAAGGGTGGTTGGCTTTGGCGAATTATCTTTTTCTGTCACAGGTGTTCTTCCTTCCCGGGTGTTGGCGGGCAAGCGGATAGCAGTCTGTCGTGCAGGCACAAGGTCGAATGAGGATCAGACCGTTTACCTGTCACATGATACTGTTACAGGGGGCGCTTTAGAAAGAAAAAAATACGAAAACTGGGCAGGGTGCTTGACAGACCAGGCAGCGCCCTCCATTATAGTTAGTAACGCTAGTTTATTATTGGACCTCCGGCTCTTCATTTGCCTCATGGATAGAATGGACTGGACGGGCCAGAGGGTTTGGATAACGAAACAATAACTTTTAAAATGGAGAAAAACGTATGAAATCAACAATGTTGCTGTTATTGGGTTGCCTGCTGGTATTGACCGGGTGTTGCGCCATGGGCGGAGGCGGAGGCTGTGGGAAAAAATGTTGTGCCTCCAAGCAGGCAGATGCGAGAAATGATGTCATTTATGTCTGTAATTGCGGCCCGAGCTGTAAATGTAATACCGTGAGCATGGCCCCGGGCAATTGCAAATGCGGCTCTCCCTTGAAGTGGGGGCATGTCGTCAAGGTTGAGGGTGATGAAGCATTGCTCTGCATGTGCAAGGAGGGCTGCACCTGCGCGATCGACCCCAAGGATTCGACCAAGTGTGGCTGCGGCGAACCGATCAAGAGGGTGTCGCTCAAAGGGACCGGTCTCTATTTCTGTAACTGCGGCGGCTCCTGCCTCTGCAATACCGTTATGGATAAACCGGGCAGCTGCAAGTGCGGCATGGCCCTGAAAAAGACTGATTAATCAAGGCTGATCCATAAGAGTTTTGGTAATCGACAAGCATGTAAACAGAGCGGGGAGGCTGAATAGCCTCCCCGCTCTGTTTAGGTTCGGTCACCCGGCTATTTGACGCCCTTACTGTGCATATAGGGGGCATATTTTTTATCAGTGCCCATAATGTGTTTGTCGAGCCAATCCTTCAGGAAGTTCATTACATCAATGCTGACCGTTAGTTTGCCGTTTTGTACATCCACGATCAGGGATTTGACCTTGGCGGTCATTTTATTGTGCTTCTCTTTATGCTCGGCAAAATCCGGGTAGTCATGGGTAGACATCATTTTCTCTTCGTTGGTGAAGTGGGTGACGCAGTAAGCGGCCAGTTTGTTTAAGACACTCATCAGGACCTCTTTGCCTCTTTTGGCCAGCATGGCATCGTTGAGTTCGTTGATCATGTCGATAAGCTGTTTGTGCTGGTTGTCGATCTCCTTAATGCCGACGCTGTATTTCTCCTGCCAGGTTAAAAGTGCCATTATAGACCTCCTCTATTAAGTTTGTGACCTGCTCCTTCCTTTAGAGGAAGGTGCTCTCTTATGGTTGCCAATAGTTTCTCCTCCTGGAATGGTTTGATCAGATGATCGTCCACCCCGGCCGCCCTGCACCTTTCTGCATCATCGGCATATGCAGAGCCTGTCAGGGCGATAATCGGCAGGTGACTGCCGGTCTCTTTCTCTCTCGCCCTGATTTTTTCGGTCGCCGTATAGCCATCCATTATCGGCATCAGCATGTCCATGAGGACAAGGTCGATCTGCTCCCTGGCAAGCACAGCGAGAGCCTCTTCGCCATTTTTGGCAATAGTGCTGCTTAACCCTGCTTTTTTTAATATTGTTTCGGCCACAACCTGATTGATATAATCATCATCAACCACCAGAATATGGAACATGCCGCAATTTCCCGATAACCCGGCAAGCCGTTCGGTTTCGCATCTTGCACTATCTTTGGGGTGTTGTTTGAGGGGGATTGAAAAATGGAAGGTGGAGCCCTTCCCTGCCGAGCTGTCGATCCAGATCCTGCCATCCATCAGTTCGACGATCTGTCGGCAGATCGTCAATCCCAGTCCGGTGCCGCCATACTTGCGGGTCATAGAGCTATCCACCTGGCTGAATGGTGCAAAGATCATCTTCTGTCTGTCGTCAGGTATGCCGATTCCGGTATCCTGAATGCTGAAATGCAGAAGCGTTTTGTCGTCCTGGCTCCCTGCCGGCGTTACTCGCAGGGAGACGCTGCCCTGGTTGGTGAACTTGGCGGCGTTGTCGAGCAGATTAGCCAGAATCTGGCGCAGGCGGATTGCATCGCCAAACCACTGATCAGGGATATCCGGGGAGATAATGAGATTGCTCGCAATTCCCCTATGTTGCAGTTGCATGGCAACTGGCGTGAAAACCTCGTCGAGAAGATCGCGCAGGATAAATGATTCTGATTCAAGCTTAAACTTCCCGGCCTCGAGCTTGGAGAAATCAAGCACCTGGTTGAGCAGGTCCAGCAGCCGTTCACCGGATTTTTGGATCATCTCCAGGTACTGTTGCTGTTTGTCGGTCAGTTCGGTGCCCATGGTAAGGGCGGTCATTCCCAGAATGCCGTTTAATGGGGTACGGACCTCATGGCTCATATTGGCCAGAAATTGACTTTTAGCCTCATTGGCTTTATCAGCTCTCTCCAGGGCAAGATTGGCTGATTCCATGGCCTGTGATAGGGAAAACAGGGTTCTCTCCCGTTCGGTGATGTCCTTGAAGTTTTCAACAATGCCCAACAGCTTGCCTGTCTGGTCTCGATACGGCGTTGCGGTGAGCAGGCAGAGAAATTTTTCGCCGGTGGTGGTGAATTTCCAGACCTCTTCCTCGATCCGTTCCGTACCGTTCATGATCCTGGTCAGGGAGCAACGCTCAGTATGGCAGGGGGTGCCGGGAAAGCTTTCAAAGCATTTTTTATACAGAACCTGGTTGCGTTTCTGCTTTTGCATGGTCAGCAAGGTGTTGTTGACCATCTCGCAGGTAAAATCGGTAGTGATTATCCGCATGCCGTCGGCCGTTGTATTAAATATCTGATCTATTTTCAAAAGGGCTTCATGGGTCATGCTTTCGGACCTTTTCCAGGCCGTGATATCAAAGGTCGAGCCGATTATGGCTGAGGTCTCGCAAAGGTCGTCCTTAATAACTTTTTCATAGAGAATGAGGTCCCATAGAAAGCCGTTGGGATCACGGAGTTGCAGTTCACGCTCGGCAATTTTGTCGGAGGTTATTGCCTGCTGGTTAAGGTCGTGCATAACTGCCGCCGTCCGCTCAGTGAACAGCTCGGCCGAGGTTTTGTTCAGGATTTTGTGCAGAGGGATACCGGTTAAGTCCAGAAAGGCGTTATTGGCTCCCAGAAAGCGGTCATCGATATCCTTATAAAAGATCGGGGAGGGAATGGCGTTCAGCAGCTTTTGCTGGAAGCGGATCCGGCTCTGCATGACTTTGGTGAAATGGCCGTGCAGAACGAGGAGGGCGACAAAAGATGCCGTGCCGCCGAGATAGAATTCGATGTGGGTATGCGGCAAGCTTACCAGGAAGCCGATCCAGATGAATTGGAAGAGGACAAAGACCAGGAGATAGCCCAGCAGTGGGGGGTGGCGTGACGGTTCGTCGTTCTGAAAAAAAAGGTCGGCAGATGGGGCGCCTGGCAGGAGTTGGAATAACTTTTTTAACATTTTAAGGCATCCTTTATAACGGATTGGTTTGTTTAGGCTATCCCCCCTACTTTCCTGGCCGGCCAAAAAAATTCTTGAGGAGTTCATACAATTTTTCTTTGACTAGCGGCTTAATCAGATAGGCGTTGCATAATTTCTCCTGAAACATGCCGACAATCGTCTCTTTGTCACTAAGTGCGGTGGTCATGAATATCCTGCAAGGTGTACTCACCGCCATTTCTGACTCCAGTCTGCGCATCTCCTTGGCGACTTCAATGCCGGTCATGCCCGGCATCATGATATCCAGACAGACCAGGTCATAATGGCTGTTTTCAACCAGGGCGGTCTTAAAGGCGAGAATGGCTTCGAAACCGTTAACCGCGATATGACAGGTGCCGAGAGGGAAAAGGAACTCCTGCAGGATGTAGCGGCTGATGAACTCATCTTCGACCACCAGGGTTTTGAGGTGAGGTAGATTGAGCATGGTAGTGTCCTGGGCCTGATTAACTTTCCGGGGAGGTTGTCCAGGGGCCGGAACTGCGGCAGCCCTGTGTGGTGCGGTCATGTTATTGGACGGTGGGGAGACGATCTTAGTCGGGGGGAGTTGCGGTTGAGTGGCCGGAGTCATTGGTCCGGCCACCGCGATTAGCTGTTGGATGATCTGTTGGGATATCCGGGTGATCTCCCGGGCCGAGGGGTTTTCGGCTGTCAGGATGACCTTGATATGGTCACGAGCTGTCAGGAAGATGTCGAGATAATCACCATTGAGTATAACCTCGCCTTTACGGATGGCGTCGATGGTATTTTCGAATTTATGGGCAAAACCCGAGACCTCGTCAAAGCCGAACATGGCCCCGGACCCCTTGATCGTGTGAATGCCCCTGAAAATCCGGTTGATATGATCCCTGTTTTGCATGTCGTCGCGAAGGAGCAGGAGGGTATCTTCGATGTCATCCAGCAGTTCGAGCGCTTCTTCTCTGAAAATTTCAGTTTCCATGGCCTCCTCATGACATAGAACAGAATAGTTACTGAAAACATCTTCACTTTTATGAGTATATATATGAAGATAGTATAATTTCCATTTTTTTTAGTCTTTGGTTAGCTGATTTTTTGGGTTGGAGTGGGGTGACCGTTAATGGCCGTTGGCGGCGGTAATTGTGGGAGAGTAAACTCACAACTCATGAGGAGGAGAGGAGATGAATAGTTTTTTCAGCGATATGACATTGCTTAAAAAGCTTTTTGGCGGGTTCGGGATCATCATTGTGTTCCTCATCGGGATCGGCATCTTTACCCATTTCGGCATTGGCAGCATTGTCGAAAATGGGAGGCTGGTGATCCAAGGCAAAGGGCTTGACTCCGAACTTGCCCAGAGGGAAGTGGATCATCTGAACTGGGTCGCCAAGGTCAGTGGATTTCTGCTTGATGAACGGATTGCCGAGTTGAAGGTGGAGGTCGACCCCGGTAAGTGCGGTTTCGGCAAGTGGTACTATGGCGAGGGCCGCCGGCAGGCCGAGCAGCTGGCGCCCAATCTCGTATCGATTTTGAAGAGGATAGAGAAGCCCCATCAGGAGTTGCACGAGTCAGCGGTGGCCATCCAACGGGCGGCTGTGAGTCATGAAGGCCGTCAGGGAGCCAAGGCCATTTTTACTGAGCAAACCAAGCCGGCTCTGGCCAACGTTCAGGAGTTGCTGCACGAGGTCCGGGATGAGGGTAAGAAAAGTATCATATCAGACGAGGCCATGTTGAGTGCGGCCAGCACAACCCAGTCCTCCGTGGCACTTGTTGTTTTGGTAACTGTAGCCTTTGCCATTCTTGTCGCCTATTTTATCAGTGTATCGATCACTGTGCCGATCCGGCGGGCCGTGGTCATGTTGAGTGAGTTGAGCAAGGGCCATCTTGATAAAAGGCTGCGGATGGCAAGAAAAGACGAGATCGGTCAGATGGCCAAGGCTATGGACGATTTTGCCGACAATCTGCAGGGAAATTTTGTAGTTGCCCTCGAAAAGATCGCCGACGGCAATTTCGCCTTTGAGGCGAAGCAGGTGGATGACAAGGATGCCATCGGCATAGCCATGCAAAAAACCCTGGCCGACATGAACAGCACCCTCGGTCAGATCTATCTGGCCGGCGAACAGGTCAATTCCGCGGCGGCCCAGGTCTCTTCGGCCAGCCAGTCGTTGTCACAGGGCGCTACTGAAACGGCCAGTTCGCTTGAACAGATCACCAGTTCAATGACCGAGATGGGCTCCCAGACCAAACTGAACGCCGGTAATGCCACCCAGGCCAATCAGTTGGCCGGGCAGGCTCGGGATGTCGCCCAGAAGGGCAACCTGCAGATGAAGGAGATGGTCGGCGCCATGACCGATATCAGTGAGTCGGCCCAGAACATCTCGAAGATCATCAAGGTGATCGATGAGATAGCCTTTCAGACTAATCTGCTGGCCTTGAACGCGGCGGTGGAAGCGGCCCGGGCCGGTCGGCACGGCAAGGGATTTGCCGTGGTGGCCGAGGAGGTCAGGAATCTGGCGGCCCGCAGCGCCAAGGCGGCCGGCGAGACCGCCGAACTGATTGAGGGGTCGGTCCGCAAGACTGCTAAAGGCACTGAGATTGCCGACAAGACCGCCGAGGCCTTGGCCGAGATTGTCAGCTCGGTGGGCAAGGTTACCGACCTGGTCAGTGAGATCGCCGCCGCCTCGAATGAGCAAGCTCAGGGAATTACCCAGGTGAATCAGGGCCTTGGTCAGATCGATCAGGTGACCCAGCAGAATACGGCCAGCGCCGAAGAGTGTGCGGCGGCCGCTGAAGAACTTTCCAGTCAGGCGGCTCAGCTTCGCCAGATGCTGACCCATTTTCAGTTAAAGATGGAGACCAGGGGGCCGACATATGAGAGAGCAGCTCTAGCGAGATAAAAATTAAAGAAACTCTTCACTTTTATGAATAGATATATGAGTATAGTATAATATTCATGTTTTAGCGGCGGCAGAGCGGATTTTTTTCGGTTCGTGTGGGGAGCCTGAAAATACTTAAGCGGAGGAGTTGGCTATGGTGCAAGAAAAAGTACGGGAAGATCTTGACGATGATTGGGATGAGGATGATGAGGATACTCAGAAGAATAAGTATCTGACCTTCCATCTGGCCAAGGAGGATTACGGCATTGAAATCCGTTACGTTACCGAGATCATCGGCATCCAGAGGATCACCGAGGTGCCGGACATGCCTGATTTCCTCAAAGGGGTGATTAATCTGCGCGGCAAGGTCATTCCGGTTATGGATGTCCGGACCCGCTTCAACATGGAGCAGCGGGAGTACGACGACCGAACCTGTATTATCGTAGTCAATATTAATAACACCTCGATCGGCCTGGTGGTCGATAAGGTCCAGGAGGTGGTTAATATCCCGGAATCGCAGGTCGAGCCCTCGCCGGAAAAGGCCAAAGGCAAGCGCAGCCGGTTTTTGCAGGGTATGGGCAAGATCAATAATGAGGTGAAGATTCTTTTGAACGTGGAGCAGCTCCTCTATGAGGAAGAGCTAGGTCAATTGGAACAAATTACCCAGTGCTAACCGGAAAACTCGGGAGAAAATGATTATGAAAGATCTGTTCAACAATATGAAGCTATTTAAGAAGCTGCTCATATCATTTTTACTGGTGGCCTCAGTCTGCGGTGTGGTGGGCGGGGTGGGCTATTACGGTATTATTCATACGGAGGCCGCTCTGGACCAGATAGCCGAGGTCCACATGCCGATCATCAAGAACTTGGATTTGATGATGGAAATGTTTAATGCGATAAAATCTGCCGAGCGCACCATGATGATTGACGGCCTCAGCGACGAGGATCGTGCCCACGAGCTGAAGAACCTTGACGCAAGGTGGGATGAATTTAACAAGGGATATGGAAGTTATGAACCCATGCCGAAGACCCCCGAAGAGAGCGTGCTCTTCCGTCAGTTTGCTCAGGATCTAGTAAGTTTCAAGGTCGAGCATCGTAAATTGGTTGAAATCTTAAGCAAGGTAAAGCAGGGGAATACCGAGGCGCTACGTGCTGCCAGGGAGATCGGTTTCGGCAGCGAGCGGGCCTTATTCAGCGCGGTCCAGATGGGGCTGGATGATATTGCCGAGCTCAACCTGAAAGCGGCGGATAAGGCGATGGTCGATGGCGAGGCCGACGCTGCCCGCAGCAAGAGGACTGCCATGGTTGCCGTGGTTGCAGGCATGCTGATTGCCGTGCTATTCGGGATTTTCCTGGCCAACAGCCTGGCCGGGCCGGTGCAGGCGGTGGCCGGTATGCTCTTCGAGCTGGGCAAGGGGCATCTCAGCCAGCGGCTGCGGATGAACCGTAAAGACGAGGTCGGTGAGATGGCCAAGGCCATGGATGATTTTGCCGATAATCTACAGAATAACTTTGTGGTTGCCTTAGAGAAGATCGCTGATGGCAACTTCGCCTTTGAGGCTGTTCAGGTCGATGACAAGGATGCCATC
>MGTA01000237.1:2037-9625 GCA_001799225.1 Deltaproteobacteria bacterium RIFOXYD12_FULL_50_9 | reverse complement strand
ATGAAAAAAACCCTGGCCGACATGAATGCAACGCTTGGCCAGATCTATCTGGCCGGCGAGCAGGTCAATTCAGCGGCGGCCCAAGTCTCCTCGGCCAGTCAGTCCCTGTCGCAGGGCGCCACCGAGTCGGCCAGTTCGCTTGAACAGATCACCAGTTCGATGACCGAGATGGGCTCCCAGACCAAACTGAACGCCGGTAATGCCACCCAGGCCAATCAGTTGGCCGGGCAGGCAAAAGATGTCGCCCTGAAGGGTAATCTGCAGATGAAGGAGATGGTGGGCGCCATGACCGATATCAGTGAGTCGGCCCAGAACATCTCGAAGATCATCAAGGTGATCGATGAGATCGCCTTCCAGACAAACCTGCTGGCCTTGAACGCGGCGGTGGAAGCGGCCCGGGCCGGTCGGCACGGCAAGGGATTCGCCGTGGTGGCCGAGGAGGTCCGGAATCTGGCGGCCCGCAGCGCCAAGGCGGCCGGCGAGACCGCTGAACTGATTGAGGGGTCGGTCCGCAAGACTGCTAAAGGCACCGAGATTGCCGACAAGACCGCCGAGGCTCTCTCCGAGATTGTCAGCTCGGTGGGTAAGGTGTCTGACCTGGTCGGCGAGATCGCCGCCGCCTCGAACGAGCAGGCCCAGGGAATCTCGCAGGTCAACGAAGGCCTGGGCCAGATCGATCAGGTAACCCAGCAGAACACGGCCAGCGCCGAAGAGTGTGCGGCGGCCGCTGAAGAGCTGTCAAGCCAGGCCGCCCAGCTCCGCCAGATGCTGGCCCGCTTCCAGCTGAAAATGGCCACTGACCGCCAGCAGTTTGCCCCGATGCCACAGCAACAATACGCTATCCCCCCGCAACGTGATTTTGGCGGTTGGGGCAGCAGCACTCCGGGCGGAGGCGCGGCCAAGCCCAAGGTCAAGCCGAGTAGGGTCATAGCCCTGGATGATAAGGAGTTTGGTAAGTATTAAGAACTTCACAGGTGAATAGGCTGTAGGTGGTTAGGTTGTTGACTGACAGCCTGCAGTCTAAACAACCTGGATGTGCTAACATGGCAATGGAAACCTTACTCACCATCAATGATGCGGAATTTCACTGTATCCGGACTTTAGTCTATGACCGTTTCGGGATCAATCTGACCGATCAGAAGCGTTCTCTGGTGGTCGGCCGTCTGCAAAAACTATTGAAGGACGAGGGCTTCGGTTCCTTTAATGACTATTATGAGTGTGTTATCCGGGAGAGCTCCGGATCGGCTCTCGATAAGCTGGTCAACCGGATCTCTACAAATTATACCTATTTCAACCGGGAGCATGACCATTTTGATTTTTTTGTCCAGGAGGTGCTGCCGGCTCTGGTGGCTGGATTGAAAAAACGGAACAGTCGTGATCTGCGGGTCTGGAGCGCCGGTTGCTCCTCGGGTGAGGAGCCCTATATGCTGGCTTTGTTGATGCTGGAATATCTCGGCAATGATTATGGCCTCTGGAACGGCGGGGGTCTGGCTACCGATATTTCCGATCAGGTGCTGACCAAGGCCAAGCTGGGGAGTTATGGTGATGAACAGGTCAGCCGTATCCCCCCACAACTGAAATACAAATATTTCAGCAGACAGAAAGACGGGAGTTGGCTGGTCAATGAGGCTCTCAAGAAACAGGTGACCTTCCGGCGTTTTAACCTGATGAATAAGCAATTTCCCTTTAAAAGCCCTTTTCAGGTGATTTTTTGTCGAAACGTCATGATCTATTTCGACTCGGAGACCAGAGAGGCTCTGGTGCAGCGCTATTATGACTCTCTGGAGCCCGGCGGCTATCTCTTTATCGGGCACTCCGAGACCTTGGGCCGGCAGCAGGATGCCTTTGAATATGTGCTGCCGGCCGTATATAAAAGAAGGTGAAGGGTAAGAGGATATTGGGGCCGAATGTTTTGTAGGGGCACCCCTGTGTGGGTGCCCTGAATTGTGGGCGGTCAAATTAAATCGGGTGGTGCTGCAGGTAAAAGGGCGGCCACATGGGGCCGCCCCTACAAATGCCGTCTGGAATGCAACGTTGAATTTAGGAGGGTGCGTGCTGCTGGGAAACAGAAAAATCCGGGTGCTGGTTGTTGATGACTCCTCGCTGGTCCGTACCATCCTCTGCCAGGGCCTGGCTCAGGATCCGGGCATCGAGGTGGTGGGCAGCGCACCCGACCCCTATGTGGCCCGCGATATGATTGTCGAACTGGCGCCGGATGTGATGACCCTTGATGTCGAAATGCCGCGGATGGACGGGGTTGATTTTTTACGCAGGCTTATGCCGCAGTACCCGCTGCCGGTGGTCATGGTGAGCGCCCTTACCCAGCAGGGCAAGCAGATTACCCTGGAGGCCCTGGATGCCGGGGCCGTAGATTTTGTCACCAAACCAACCACGGATATGGCCCGTGGTCTAACCGCCATGCTCATGGAGCTGCGGACCAAGGTGAAAATCGCCTCGACCGCCAATGTCTCGCACTGGAAAGAGCGGCGGGAGGCCCTGTTTAGCGGCAAGGTGCTGGTTGCCCCCAGGTCGCTTGCCGAGTCTACGGACAAGATTATTGCCATCGGCGCCTCTACCGGCGGCACCGAGGCGATCCGGGGGGTGGTCACCCGTTATCCGGTCAATACTCCCGGGGTGGTGATTGTCCAGCACATGCCGGCCGGTTTTACCCGGATGTTTGCCGAACGCTTGAACCAAATATGTGCCATGCAGGTCAAAGAGGCGGAAACCGGTGATCGGGTGATGCCGGGCCGGATTCTTATCGCGCCCGGGGAAAAGCATATGCAGGTGCGCCGGTCCGGCGGGATCTACGAGGTGGAGTGCAAGGCGGGCGAAAAGGTTTCAGGCCACTGCCCGTCGGTGGATGTCCTCATGCACTCGGTCGCCCAGCATGTCGGTCGTAACGCTATCGGTGTGATGCTCACCGGCATGGGGCGGGACGGGGCAGAAGGGATGCTGGCCATGCGCAAGGCCGGGGCCAGAAATCTGGCCCAGGATGAGAGGACCTCAGTAGTCTTCGGGATGCCGAAGGAGGCCTTTGAAAATGGCGGGGCCGAATGCCTGGTGCCGTTGGAGAAGATTGCCGAGGCCTCATTGGCCTTGTTGAGGTAGGGGCGGATTATAAGGGCGGGTTACAAACCGCGCCCCTACGATGAAAAACGGTATATTAGATAATTCTAAGCATACAGGACCGACACATGGATGAGCAACTTTCCAATGAACAGATCGAGATAATCCAGGAGTTTATTCAGGAGTGCTCCGAACTGCTCGATAATCTTGAACCCAAGCTCGTAGGCTTTGCCGAATTCACCCAAGGTGGCGTTTTTTCGTTGAACGATGAAGCATCTCAGGTCTTGCAGGAGGTTTTCCGGCTTTTTCACTCGGTCAAGGGCAGCGCCGGTTTCTTGAATTTTTCCCATATGGCCTCGACCGCCCATGCGGCCGAGAATCTGCTCGACCAGATCCGTAAGGGCGCCTTAGGCATGAGTAATGAGCATGTTGACCTGTTTTGCAAGACCTGTGATTTCATGAGGGAAACCCTGGATTATGCGGCGTCTTATATGAACGACGCGGGCATGGCTGAACAGGCCGGCGAGCTTGCTTTAGAGTTAAACGAGGCCTTGAAGGCGGGTCAGGAGGAGATGCTGCCGACTGTTCCAGTCGGTCAACCTGCCACCCCGCCGCCGGCAGTGGCCAAAGCGCCATCCGCCGTAGTTAAAGAACCTGTTCTACCGGATATGGATCTAGCTGTCACCACGGAGATGCTGGAGGCATTTCTCCAGGAGTCGACTGAGTTGCTGCAGGAGGTTGAACAGGGGTTGGTGGCCTGGAGCAATGAAGCCGGCAACAAGGAGATTGTTGCCGAGCTGTTTCGCAAGATTCACAGCTTTAAGGGGAATTGCGGTTTTCTTGGTTTCAGGGATCTTGAACGGTTAAGTCACCGGATGGAAACAGTCCTTGATGTCGCCAAGGCCGGAGCCTGCCCGGCCAAGGTCAAGCCCGCTGACTCCCTGCTTAATCTCTGCGATGTTTTAAAAATCACCTTGGCTGATATCACCAAACAAGGCAATAGCGCTATTGACGGCCTTGAACTCTATCTGGAGTTGCTTGATGATCTGATTCCGGCCGGTTGGGGCAGCCAGCTGAATCTTGCGTCAACGGCGCCGCTGTTGGGCGAGATTCTGTTGGATCATGGGGTGATTACCGAAGATTCGCTTAATGCCGCCCTCTCTGTCCAGCAGAAGCCGCTGGGGGAGATCCTGGTAGATATGGGGGCGGTCTCGACAGATGAAGTTGATAAAGCCCTGGAGCACCAGCAGCAGAAAAGAGGAGAGGCCGCCTTAGTCCACGAGGCCAAGGTGTCGGAACCGACCGCTCTTCCTAAACGGCAGGATCTGCGGGTTGACCTGGAAAAAATTGACACACTCATCAATCTGATCGGTGAAATGGTCATTGCCGAGAACATGTTGATCCACAGCCCGGACTTGCAGGGTCGGGAGATGGAGAGCTTCAGCAAGGCAGCCCAGCAGATGAGCAAAATTGTCAAAGAACTGCAGGAAGTGGCCATGTCGATCCGGATGATTCCGGTCTCCGGCCTGTTCAATCGGATGACCCGCCTGGTCCACGATCTCTCCCGTAAGTCAGGGAAAAAGGTCGACTTTGTCCTGGTCGGTACGGAAACCGAGGTTGACAAAATCGTCATCGAAAAGATCACCGATCCCCTTGTCCATCTCATTCGTAACTCCATGGATCACGGCCTTGAGACCCCTGACGAGCGGTTGGCTGCGGGCAAGAACGAAACCGGAGTGCTGCGCTTGGTGGCGAGCCATGAGGTCGGCGAGGTATGGATCAGGATTGATGACGACGGGCGCGGGTTGAACCGGGAAAAAATTCTTAATAAGGCAGTGGAAAGGGGAGTTGTCCAGGGAGATGGGGCAGAACTTACCGACAAGGAGTTGGCCGCCCTGATTTTTATCCCAGGTTTTTCAACGGCTGATAAGATAACCGATGTCTCCGGCCGTGGGGTCGGTATGGATGTGGTCAAACAAAATCTCAACCAGATCAATGGTAAGATCGACATCGACAGCAAGCCTGGCCAGGGCACCTTGGTCATCCTCCGGATCCCTCTGACCATGGCGATTATTGACGGAATGTTGATCAGGGTCGGTAATGTCCGCTACATTATCCCGATACTTACGATCCGCGAGGCATTCCGTCCGGCAGCAAAAGCTATCACGGTTTCGCCGGATGGGCAGGAGCTGGTAAATGTGCGCGATCGGCTCTATCCTGTTCTGCGTCTGCACCGCTTACACAAGATCGAGCCGGCCGGCGAGAATCTGACCGCCGGGATCTTGATTCTGCTTGAAAATCAGGGCCGTAATGTCTGCCTGTTTGTTGACGAGATCCTCGGGCAACAGCAGACTGTTATTAAAGGTCTTTCTGAATACATCGGCAAGATTGGTCAGGTTCGTTGTGTGTCCGGTTGTACTATCCTGGGTAATGGCGATGTCTGTCTTATCCTTGATGTCGGCGGATTGACCGAGATTGAATTGGAGTCTGTCTGATATGAACATGTCAATGGATGGTTCTATGGAGATGCCGGTTGATCTGACCGAATTGAAAAAAAATGTCGGCGGCAGAATGGAGGTCATTACCATGTTGGTCAATCATATTCTGGTTGATTTTCCAGATAAGATAAAGCAGTTAAGGCAGGGAGTTGCAATGGCTGATGCCGGGCAGGTAAGGCTGCTGGCTCATACCCTGAAAAGTTCGCTGGGTAGTTTTGGGGCCGGAGAGGCCCGGGAGTTAGCCTATAACCTGGAGATTTGCGGAGCCACCGGCGAGTTGGTCGGCGCTGAGGAGATCCTGCAGCAACTGGAACGGCTGATAGAGAGGATTGTCGCCTTTTTTTCCGACCCTGCCTGGGTTAATAAGGTGTAAGCAAAGAAGGACTAGAATTATCAAATACCCGGTTGTTTCCGTAGGGGCGCAGCTTGCTGCGCCCAGGTAATTAGGGCGGCCCTGGTAATTAGGGCGCAGCAAGCAGCGCCCCTACACGAATGGTTACGAGGAGATAATATCCATGAAAATTCTGATAGCCGAAGATGATTTTATCAGCCGTACTCTTTTGCAGGAGATTCTCGTTGTGTTAGGAATATGCCATGTCGCCATGGATGGAGTGGAGGCCATGGCGGCCTATCAGCAGGCTCTGGATATGAAGGAGCCGTATGATCTTATCTGCCTTGATATCATGATGCCCAACCTGAATGGCCAGGAGGTGCTCAAACAGATTCGGGATATCGAAAAAGAGCGGGGGATCTGGGGGTCTGCCATGGCGAAAATTATTATGGTCACCGCCTTGGATGATCCAAAAAACATCATGACCGCCCTGATCAAAGGTTCTTGTGAGGCATACCTTGTTAAGCCAGTTGATCGCGATAAGCTGATGACCGAACTCAAAAGGCTGGGGCTGCAGGGTTGATTCATGCCAAAGACACAGGTTGTAGGGGTTGGCGAGTTCGCGGTTTCAAATGACCCGGATACTGTAATAAAGACGTTCGCTCTGGGTTCGTGCGTTGCTGTTATATTTCTGCATAAGCCGACCAGAACGGTGGGCCTTATTCATGTTGCCTTGCCTGACTCCAGCATTAATCCTGATATTGTTAAAGATCGTCCCGGCTATTTTGCCGATACCGGTATTCCCGTTATCCTCAAAAAGATGGCGCTTTGCACAATGCCGGGTAAGAGCCTGAGCCAGGGAATGGTGGTAAAGATTGCCGGAGGGGCAAATGTTCTGGATACGAATAACACCTTTAATGTCGGTAAACGGAATGTCCTGAGTCTGAAAAAAATTCTCTGGTCCCTTGGAATGGGGCCGGTAGCCGAAGATGTTGGCGGCAGTTTCAGCCGCACTGTGACTGTCCCGGTCGGAACAGGCAAGATTGTTCTGTCTTCTCCAACCAAAGGAGAGTGGGAGCTATGAATAGGCAGGAAGGGCTGGTATCTGTCAGGGAAGCCATCAAAGGTGTGCCGCTTATTTCGAGCGCGGCGGCCCGACTTCTTGAATTGAGCAGTGCGTCTGAGCATGGGATAGCCGATATCGTCAATATTGTCAGGTACGATGCCGTGTTGACTTCGCAGCTCTTAAAGGTAGTGAATTCCGCTGCCTTTGGCAGAACCGCCGTTGTCTGTTCGATTGACCATGCAGTATCGTTGCTGGGGGAGGATATGGTCGTCGGTATTGCCATGTCTGAGGCGGCGGATCTTCTCTTTGAGAAAAAGCTTGATGGCTATGGGGCGGAGGGCGGTTCTCTCTGGCGCCATGATTTGAAAACAGCCATTGCCGCCAAAAAAATAGCCGGATATGCCCGGGGTGCGGTAGATAAGGATCTGGCTTTTACCTGCGGCTTATTGCATGACCTCGGCAAAGGCGTGATCTCTGATTTCCTGCGTGACACCCCTCTAAAAATTCAACAGGCCATGGAACAGAAGAAGTTCCAGGATTACGTCGCGGCTGAACGCGCCATTCTCGGGCTTGATCATGCCGAAGCCGGCTATGAATTGTGTCTGAACTGGAATCTGCCGACTC
>MGTA01000237.1:0-1991 GCA_001799225.1 Deltaproteobacteria bacterium RIFOXYD12_FULL_50_9 | reverse complement strand
TCATCTGGCTGATATCGTTGCCGTGATGTTCGGAGCTGGAACCGGTGCAGACGCCTTGCAAAACACCTTAGATAAAGCCTATGAACTGTTTATCCCCTTGAGTTGCGATGAACTGGCCCTGGTGATGCTGACCGCCGAACAGGATTTCGTCAAGGCTGAGGCGGCCTTTGGCCGCAGTGAAGAGTGAACGGAGGAGACCTGTAATGCGTATAGCCATTGTCGATGATTCGGGTACGGCAAGGATGTTTATCCGTCGGTGTCTTGAGATGGCCGGTTTTGAGGGAGCAGAGATCATTGAGGCGGCCAATGGCAAAGAGGCCCTCGAAAAGATCAGAACCGCTCCGGTGGATCTGCTGCTTACCGATCTGACCATGCCGGTGATGGATGGCACGACGCTGCTGAAATGGATCAAGGCGAACCCGAAATTAGCTGATCTGCCGGTATTTGTCATATCCAGTGCCGGAAACCCGGCTAAAGAGAAGGAACTTATGGCCCTCGGGGCGATGGGGGTCTTGGATAAACCTGTTTCACCTGCGAAACTCAACGGGTTGTTACGCGCTTTTTGCGAAAATGGAGGGTGATAAGGTGACGGGTGAGAAGAGTGCTTGGTCCGCAATACTTGAGCAGGTGATTTCCGAAATCATGGAGAATACGGCATTTACCGAGGTAATACCAGCCGATCGTACACCGCAGTACACCCCGGAGACCCGGGGCGTCTCCTTGCTGGTGCATGATCCTGTCCAGGGCGAGTTTAAGCTTGTCATGGAGAATTCCCTGCTGAAACATCTGACCAGCATCGTCTATGGCTCTGTCTCATCTGTAGTGACCGAACAGACCGAGGCCGATCTGTTGGATGAACTGCTTAACACCATTGCCGGCAGATTTTTAAGTGCGATTCTACCAGTGGATAAAAGTTTCAGCTTGGGAATCCCGGAAAACTCGAACGGCTCCCTCCTGTTAACCGATAGTTATGCAATCAGCAGGAGTTTTATCATCGAAGGGATGTATTTTACCTTGGCTATTAGAGGAGAATCACTGCTGGCACTTGAAAATCGGCCAAGGTAGCAATCAATCGTGGTCCAGCACTTTGCGGATAGTCTTTGCCAGTTCGTTACGCAGGACCGGCTTCATGATGAACTCCTTGATCCCTAAGGTTTTCGCGATCTCGGCGTTGACTGTTTCGCTGAATCCGGTACAAAGGATAATGGGGAGATCAGGGCGAATCGTCAGCAGTTCATGGGTTAGCTGGGTGCCGGTCAGCTTGGGCATGGCCATGTCAGTGATTACCAGATCAAAGGCCTCTGGATGCTGTCTGAACTCGGCCAGTGTAGCTTCCGGGGAGATATGCGTGGTCACTCGATATCCGAGGCCTTCGAGTAGCTCTTTTTCGAGGAGAACGATCTGTTCCTCGTCATCGACCAGAAGGATACGTTCGTTACCGGTCCGGATGACTTCCAGATCGGCAATTGCGTTGAGATTAGGGGAGTCGATCATGGGCAGATAGACGTGAAACGTCGAACCTTTGCCTGGTTCGCTGTACACCGAGATATGGCCGCCATAGCTTTTGACGATGCCGTGCACTACGGACAGCCCCATGCCGGTGCCTTCGCCCTGCGGTTTGGTTGTAAAGTAGGGGTCAAATATTTTTTCCTGGGTGGCCTTGTCCATGCCATGGCCGGTATCGCTCACCTCAATTTGCAGGTAATTGCCCGGAACCAGGTTGAGATTGGTCATGATATCCTCGGCAGAGATATGGACCGGCGCAAGTTTTATCCCCAGAACCCCTTCTTTATTGCGCATGGCATGATAGCCATTGGTGCAGAGATTCATCAGGATTTGATGGATCTGGGTCGGGTTACCCATTACACTGCCGCAGTCAGACGGGATATCCTGCCGAATTTCAATAAAGGCCGGGATACTGGCGCGCAGGAGTTTTACTGTCTCCTTGGCAATGAGCTGCACCTGAACCGGGCCTCTGTCCTGGGGGGCCT
>MGTA01000236.1:4453-4887 GCA_001799225.1 Deltaproteobacteria bacterium RIFOXYD12_FULL_50_9 | reverse complement strand
TTAAGGTCGCCTCTGCAACTTCGGTTTCGTGTTGAAGGCCGCTTATCGCGAGCGAGGAGCCCCGTACCTTGATTTTGACCCCGACTGATTTTTCGATGGTTATCAGGTTCTTATTGAGGTCGCCAAACAGGCGTTGCGCCGTTTCGTTGTCATCAAAGGAGAGCGTGGCTGTCTTCAAGGTATTCAAGGTATTATTTTTTTCTTGGTTGTTTTGCTTTTTGCGGTCCTTTTCCGGCGCTGATCAACTCCTCGTCAATCAGGGCTTGGACACCTTGCGGTGAACGGTCCTTGAGGGCTCTGCCGTTGACGTAGATTGTCGGGGTGCCGCCAACGCCGATGCTCCGGCCCTCTTCAGCGTCTTTTTCAACCCGATCTTTGATTGTCAGGCTGCCGAGATCCTGCTTGAAGCGTTCGAGGTTGAGTCCGGCAATTCC
>MGTA01000236.1:2969-4425 GCA_001799225.1 Deltaproteobacteria bacterium RIFOXYD12_FULL_50_9 | reverse complement strand
TCAGGCTGCTCTGGTTTTTGAAGAGCTGATCGTGGTACTCCCAGAACTTGCCCTGCTGGTGGGCCGCCATGCTTGCCCAGGCTGCCTGTTTGGCCATGTTATGGCTTGGTAGCGGAAAATGTTTGAAAGCGATCTTGACGTTATCCGGATTCTGTTGCAGGATCGGTTCAAGAAAGGCACTAATTTTTGAGCAGTATGGACACTGGAAGTCGCTGAACACAGTAATGACGACCGGCGCCTCTGCTTTGCCGAGGAAAGGTGCTGAGCTGGTGTCGATGTCAACTGCAAAGTCGACCTGGATCGTTTGAATCTGGCTGTTTTGTTTGCTGCTCAGGATAATGGTGTCCGGTTTGCCGATCAGGCCGCCGCCGGCAACCGTAATATGATCCATGCCGGGATTGGTGGGGATTGATCCGGCCAGTTGGCCGTCGGCGGAAAAAATCTGGACATTGCCGCTGTCGACCAGGGCGAATATCCATTTCCCGTCCATTGAGGCGGCGACGGCAATAGGTTTGGTGGTCAGCGAAAATTTGTGCTGCCCCTGGATCTGCACCGTGGTTGCCGGACAGGGAGAAGCTATAAACAGCAGAATTGCAAAGAGGAAAGATGCACCAAAGAGGATGCGCGAATGTGAAGTCATGATAATGAGCCTCCGGAAAAATAAGGTTATTGACTGGGACGGTATTATACTCATTCAACTTTTTTTGGCAAGAACTTGTGAATCGGGCAATTTGGTATATTCCTATGAGTTGCGATTATTCATGGCAGATTGGCAGCGATCAGGAGGGCTGGATGGGTGACCTTGATCAGCGGCTGTTCGTCAGCAAGGCCCTTCCGCAGCTTGAGCAGACAACCTGAACAGGTAGTCACCACTACATCGGCCTTGATTGTATCCAGGTCGGCCTTGAGCTGGATGAAGATAGATTGGGAAAGCTCGGGATGGAGAAGTCCAAACAGGCCGCCCTGACCGCAGCATTTGGGACCGCCGGCTAGTTCGCAGAGTTCAATCCCTGGAATGCCGGTCAGCAGTTTTCTGGGTGCCAGAGTGATTTTGCAGTGGAAGCGGAGATGGCAGGGATCATGATAGACGAGCCGTTCAGCTCTGCCTGGCGCACTGGGAGTCATGCCGGTCAGCTGGGCGGGGAGGTCTGTGCGGCTGAGGAAATAAGTGTTGAATTCTTGCAGACGGCCGACAAAGGCATCGGCTCGGGAGCGCCATTGACGATCTGCGGCCAGCAGGTTCGGGTAGTTGCGGAGATGGGCATAGCACGAGGCGCAGGAGGTCAGAATGGGAAGATCCCGGTCACTGAAGGCCGTGATATTTTTCTTGGCAAGTTCGATGGCGTCCAGAGAGTGGCCGGCGGCGTGAAAAGCCAGACCGCAGCAAGCCTGAGTGTTTGGCACATTGATGCGTTGCCCTGTTTTGTCCAGGAGATATTCGGTCGCCCTGCCAATT
>MGTA01000236.1:0-2957 GCA_001799225.1 Deltaproteobacteria bacterium RIFOXYD12_FULL_50_9 | reverse complement strand
ATTTCGGCCGGCAGGAGGCAGCGGCCACAGCCGGTCGTCCAGCAGATCCGGAGCCAGTCGTAAGCCGCTTTGTTCCGGAAGCAGAGCAGCCAGGGTGCGGTTGAGGCGGGCGCCGGTTCTGGCCAGCCTTGTAAAGAACCCGGGCCGTTTCAAGGCCTGCCTGATCAGGTTTTTTTTAATGGGGCTGGGTCCGGAGAGCCTGGGCAACCGACTACGGGCTGTGATAACCAGACCGGTAATGTCGATCCGGCGGGAACAGACCGCCTCACATGCCCCGCAGAGCAGGCAGAGGGAGAGAATCTCGCTATAACCTTTGGAGGCCTTGGCCGGTGCCAGAGTTTTTTGCAGATGGAGTTTTCCTCTGGCCGTATGGCTCTCCCGGCCGGTTATCTGAAAGACCGGACAGACCGGCGCGCAGGCCCCGCACTTGGCGCATTGGGTTGTGGGCGGCACTTTCAGTTCTGCCAGAGCAGGTACTCCTTGATGAAAGGGTCGATGTTGCCGTCCAGTACGCTGTCGACATTGCCGATTTCAACATCGGTCCGGTGATCCTTGATGAGCCGATAGGGCTGCAGCACATAGGAACGGATCTGGCTGCCCCAGGCAATCTCCTTTTTATCACCATGCAGTTTCTGCTGATCGACCTTCTGGAGTTGCTTGCCCCGTTCGTAAAGCCGGGCCTTCAGCATCTTCATGGCTGTATCCTTATTGCTGTGCTGGGATCGTTCGTTCTGGCACTGGACCACAATCCCTGAGGGCAGATGAGTGATACGGATGGCCGAACTGGTTTTATTAACATGTTGACCACCTGAGCCGCTTGCCCGATAGGTGTCAATTCTGAGGTCCTTAGGTACAATATCGACATTTATGGTATCGTCCAGTTCCGGGAAGATAAAAACCGAGGCGAAAGAGGTGTGCCGGCGGCCGCTCGCATCAAAGGGCGAGATCCGGACCAGTCGGTGGATCCCCATCTCCGAACGGAGTAATCCGTAGGCGTTTCGACCCGTGACCATGATCGTCACGCTCTTGACCCCGGCCTCGTCGCCGGGCAGAAAGTCGAGTTCTTCGGTGGGAAAACCGTGCTTTTCAGCCCAGCGCAGGTACATGCGCAGGAGCATGCTGACCCAGTCCTGGGCCTCGGTGCCTCCGGCGCCGGCATGGATGGTGATCATGGCGTTATTCGCATCAAACTCGCCGGTGAACATTCGTTCAAACTCAAATGCGGCGAGATCCTGGTCCAGGCTGTTGAGGATCCGGGCCGCTTCCTGCTCGGCGTCGTCGTTCTCTCCGGTCGCCATTTCCAGGTAGAGTTCGGCATCCTGCAGGCTGGCTCCGAATTTTTCACATCCGGCTATGGCATTTTGCAGCAGGCTGATCTCCTGCTGGACCTTTCTGGCACTTTCAGGATTATCCCAGAAATTGGGCGCCGTGGTCTGGTGTTCCAAGTGCATGATTTTCTCTTTCTTGTTATCTAATTCAAAGATGACCTCTAAGGGTGTTTAAGCGCTCGGTAATGTTTTGCAGTTGCTGTCTGAGTTCAGCGCTCATGGTGTTTCTCCTTGAATTGTTGTTGCTACTGCCAGGTTGTTTAGACTGTGGGCTATTGGGCAAAAACCTGAATAACTGATCTGAAAAATGGTAATATACCTTTTTTAGATGATTTGTGCGACCGGCAATTTAATCGGTAGTTATCTCTTTTTCTTTACCCACCCAGTCATAACCAGAAAAATAAAGAGGCAGGCAGGCGGGAAGAGGTGGCCGATCCGACAGAATATAGTCTTGTTGGTAAGCAGGGGTAGATCGGCTGCGGCCTGATAGGGTTCGAACAGAGGGGAGAGCACCGGCGTGCGGCCCAGGGGGTCGATAAAGACGCTGATGCCGGTATTGGCGGCCCGGGCCAGGGAGCGTTTTGTTTCGACGGCGCGGAAAACCGCCATGGACAATTGTTGCCAGGGGGCGCTTGAGCGACCGTACCAGGCATCGTTGGTAAGGTTGACCAGGATGTCGGCGCCCTGGTTGGTGGTCCGGCGGGCGAGTTCCGGGAAGATGCTTTCGTAGCAGATCAGGACCCCCAGGCGCAGGTCGCCGATCCGGATGGGCTGAGAAGAGGCGCCGGGGGTGAAATCACCCATGGTTTCGACAACCGGAACGATGGAAGAGGGCATGAAGGCCCTTAAAGGGATATACTCGCCGAACGGCACCAGATGTTGTTTGTCGTAGCGGGCCATTATAGCGCCGTCGGCCGCGATCAGAAAACTGCTGTTATAGTATTGCGTAACCCCTTGCCAGTCCTGGCGATGCGGAGCGCCGGTAAAGAGTGGGATCTGCTGTTTTAGTACCAGGCGATCAATGAGCTGCTTGAACAGTTGGTTCTCCATGGGGTAGAAGGGCAGGGCTGTTTCAGGCCAGATCAGGAGCTGGACCTTGTGCAACGCCAGAAGTTTTTCCGAAAGCGCGATGTATGTGTCGATGGTTTGGGCCTGAAAGCCGGGCAGCCATTTTTCATTCTGCGGGATATTGCCCTGGACGATTCCAACCGATACGGTCCGGGCAGCGGTAATTTCCCGGTCGATGGTCATATAGCGGATGAGGCTGTAGCCGGTCATGGCCAGAAGAGCTGCACCGGCCAGGATCAGATCGTTTTTGCAGGAGTAGAAAGACGATTTGGCTTTGGAGCCGAACCGCTGCAGCAGGCCCAGAAAGAAGGCGTTGGCCAGTACGATCATAAAAGTCAGTCCGTAGTGCCCGGCCAGGTCGGCTGCCTGGATAAGCATGGGGAATTGGTATTGCGAATAGCCCAGATCCTGCCATGGAAAACCCGTTAGAAAAAAGTTGCGGACATAGTCGAGGCCGACCCAGAGGAGCGGGGCGCTCCAGATTGACAGGAACGAAGAGCCAAGCCAGCTTATTGCGGCGCTGAAAAGTGCGATATAGAGAGCCATATAGAGGGCGAGCAG
>MGTA01000235.1:21846-23306 GCA_001799225.1 Deltaproteobacteria bacterium RIFOXYD12_FULL_50_9 | reverse complement strand
TGCGCCGTTATAGGTGATAGTCAGTCGTTTGCCGTAGATCGCATCGGAGCTGAAGAGTGTGTTGATGCCCTGATATTGGACGCGCAAGGTGGGTTTATAGTTGTCCGGGATATCCGTCCATTCAGTGACGGTGACCGCGGTATCCTGATAGGACAAGCTGGTTTGGCGCAGCTTCGTGCCGTCGTGGGGCACGATGGACATGCCGCCGATGACATCAGCCAATCCGGCGGCCGGCAGATTAGTGCGCAAGTGATTGATCAGGTTATTGGTGTAGGTGGTAAGGTTGTTGCGGATGGCGGTCCGGTTAACCCCTTGGATATAATCCGTGGTGATTGTGGCGCCGTTTTTTGCCTGTGTCAGGTAATTGCCGGCGTTGTAGCCGCTGGCGGCGAGTAGGTCGATCGCTGGTTTAAGCGTGTGAGGCTTGAAGCTTGGGTCGAAATAGTAATTGATGCCGCCGATAGCGACCTTCACCCAGAGGTGGTCGATTTTCATGCTAACCAGCGCCACGGTTGAACCGGGGCAGCTTCCTGCCGCAGTTGCCGTCCAAGTGAACGGCACCCCGCCATTGGCAAGCAGCATGACCGCTCCGCATGCGATGCTGGTATCCACCCCCAGCCAGTCCTCGACCTGGGCCGCTGTCAGGTTGATCCGCCCTTTGACATAGCTTGCGGTGTAGCCCGCCTGGCGCAACAGCGCCACCATCAGGGTCGCCTGGTCAAAAGCCGTGCCCCGGTTGTCCAAGATACTGCCCAACGCGCCCTTCTGCAAACCCCACATCGGGGTGTACTCTATGTTATTGCGAACGTATTCATAGATAAGGTCGGGATCATTGCGCAGGGCGCGCACCAGCTCGGCTATGGAGGCCGGGCCGGTGGGCGCAGCCTGTATCGTGAACATCATGGTATCCACTGCGGTCTCGGCGCCACTCAATGTTCCTTCCTCGGGCACCAACAAATTAAGATCCTCGGGGATCGAGCGAGATTCGATCGCCAGCTCTGATTCCTCAGGAGTGACCGGGGCCAGAATTACGCGGCTGAAACCAGGAGCTATGCCGACAGGGGACGAGAGAAGTCCTCCAGCACTGCCAATTTCTTGACCGGCAAGTGAATCGGCAGGCGCTTCCCACACCACCGCAGGTGTATCGGACCGAAAAGTCACGTTTCCTTGCGCCCACGCCTTAGCAGAGGGCACAGCGAGGGTGACCGCGAGAAGAACACCTATGGTCCAACGAGCAATAAACATATCGATCCTCCTGTTATTTAAACAAAATATGTAAGCAAATCAGGGTATTATTCCGATGAGGTAGCCGGCAGACTCAAAACCAATTGACCAAGCCTGCATATACCGCTTCATCGAATTTAGATCAACGCCAGCCATTGAGTACGGGAAATTTGTCATCAAAGGCCACAGCATCAGGGAGAATACGCTCTAAGCGCACCCCCCAAGGCTCCAAGGCT
>MGTA01000235.1:18164-21830 GCA_001799225.1 Deltaproteobacteria bacterium RIFOXYD12_FULL_50_9 | reverse complement strand
ACCATTTAGATCAATGGCGATCTCCGCATCGTTGTTAGAATCCCACCACGCGAGATAAACCGTAACTCCGGTATCATGGAAAGGTCCTTGATCGAACAGGTGCAGTTCGAAACCCTCAGCATAGTTCGGGTCGCCACCGGTTAAACCGTCCTGATTGCCCAAGACACTGCCTAAGGTATAAAATCCGAGCCGGGTAACACCCCACACCTGATTCTCGGTCCGAGGAATCAACTCGACGACATTTTCCCCAACCGTTTGCAGGGCAACCGGCAGCAACCATAGACTCGGAGGGCTCAGGGTCCCATCAGCGACCGGACTCAGGTAACCGAGCAAGGTGCCGTTGAGCCAAAGCCCGATTTCATTGGGAGCATCAATGATATATCCCTGGAGATGCAACAACCGGTCGGTTCCGTCTCCCACGAAAACTGCGGCGACTGTTCTTTGGGGTTGTCCGCTAAGGCCATTCCAGCCGAATATAGCGGAATCCTGAGTCATGGTCGGCAGCAAGAGAGGGCCGATAACCAGCTTCTCTGCACTGGCTGCCGATGCAACGGCGGTTGACTTGATGGTTGTTGTCTCAGATCCGAAGGGTGCAGAAAGCGACTCTAATAAAATTGCCGGAGAAGCCAATACGCCGGTCACCGTGGTATTGGATCGGTTTCCCGCCGCGTCATATACATAGTCGATGATCACGTTGTTGGCATAGACAGCTTCGGTCAGCCTGCCAAGAGTGTCATAGGTGTAGGAAACCGACCCGGCCGAAGAAATGCCCGCAGTAAAAATCAACCAAGAGATGATTGCCGCCGTAATTTCTAATACCGTCACCTGTCTAAAAACAGCTCTCTTTTTCATCGTCTTTCCCTCTCCGTTATCCCATTAATAAGCTTCGTCAAGCTCATCGCTTACTCTCCTTGACCGACAGGAACAGTTAAGTATCCTAAACCATACTTAGCACTATTATTCCATAATAAACAATTATTTTTTTGTCAACAAAAATACTCTTATTATCAATCAATATTAGCATATGAGAATATGCCGCCAACTTGACTCAATATCAGGAGTACTATTATGGGAAAACAGAAAAGGAACTGTATTGAAAACCTGCCATATCCGGCTGTTTCAAGCAGTCGTCAGTATGCTTTTGATCAGCTCCGTGGTCTTGAGCATGTCTTTGAGGTCGATATACTCCTGGGTGGAGTGTACCTTTTTCATGCCGGTGCCGATGATGGCTGTTTCCAGGCCGTAGCCGTTAAAGATATTGGCATCACTGCCGCCACCGGTCTGAAGGGGTTGCATGGTTCGCTGCAGGTGCAACGCCGCACTCTGCACCCTTTTTATAACAGGACAATCAGGATTCAGATGCATGGCCGGGTACTCTCTTGAAATATCGAGACGCAGAGAGGGACGTCCCAATGCCAGTCCGGCAGGATCGCTCCAGCCATCCACTACCCGGCTAAATGCCTCCTTAATCTCTTGGGTGTAGCTGTCGAGCTTCGCCTCGTTATGGCTTCGCACCTCGCCATCCACCCTGACCCGGGCCGGAATGATATTGGTTGCCTCACCGCCGCTGATCACCCCGAAGTTGGCAGTACTCTCCTCATCCAGCCGGCCAAGGCGCAGGCCGGCCAGGGCCTTGGCCATCAATTGGATGGCGTTCACCCCCTGTTCAGGATTGAGTCCGGCATGGGCGGAGATCCCGGTGATCGTGACAATCAGCCGGTTGGCGGCCGGTGCCCGGGTAATGACATTGTCGGTACTGTCCATATCCAGAGCATAGCCGTAACGGGCTCTGATCCGGCTGTGATCTAACGCCTTGGCTCCCAGTAGTCCGATCTCCTCGCCGGTGGTAAAGATGAACTCAACCGGACAATGGGGGATGCCATCCTCCCGGATGGCGCGCATCGCCTCAATGAGGATGGCGATGCCCGACTTATCGTCACCCCCCAACACCGTATCGCCGGCGCTGCTGAAAATCGAATCCTGCCGCAGCACTCTGACCCCTTCACCAGGCCTTACCGTATCCATATGGCAGTTGAAGAAGACCGGCTGATTCACAAGGTCACTGCCGCTAAAGCGGACGATCAGGTTGCCGCAATCCGAACCGGTGCGGATGGCCGAGCCGTCGTCCTCTATACTGTCCGCTTTAAGTTCAGTGAAGATCTCCTTAAGCAGGGCGGCCAGGCGGCCTTCCTTGAATGAGGGGCTGTCGGTTTCACATAAGCGGACAAAGATGTCGGCAAGACGTTCAGGCGAAATAGGCATGAGAGTAACCTTTGTGGATCAGTCCGGTATTGTCCACTTTCTGATTATTTCAAAGAGTTTTCGTGGGGTTATGGGTTTGGCTATGTAGTCATCCATGCCGGCGGCCAGACAGCGTTCCCGATCTCCGGTCATGGCGTGGGCCGTCATAGCGATTATGATGTTGGGACAGGATTTAAGTTCCAAGGCTCTGATGCGGGCTGTGGCCTCATAGCCATCAAGTTCCGGCATCTGGATATCCATAAAGATCAAATCATATAATTTTTCAGCAGCTTTTTCAACAGCGATCCTGCCGTTTTCAGCCAGATCAACAGAGTAACCAGCCTTGCGAAGCATGGTAAGAGCCATCTTCTGGTTGACCGGATGGTCTTCTACGAGCAGGATATGGACGGTGCTGATCTTCTGGTCGGTAATCTGATGGCGGGTAATTACCTGATGCACATCACTCTTGCCGGCACTCTCTTTTGTCTGGCAGACCAAGGTGTTGATGACGTCAAAAAGCAGAGATTGTTTGATCGGCTTGACCAGATAGGCATCCATGCCGATCCGACGGAGTCCGGCCACATCGCCTCGGTTGCCAAGGGAGGTAAGGATGATGATTTTCAGGGTATTAAGCAGCGGATTTGTTTTGATTTCAGCAAGGCTCCGAGTATCAATATCCGACATCAAAAGATCGCAGAGCAGGAGATTATAGGGAGTACGATTTTCAACAGCCAGGATAAGGGTGTTCTGGATTGCCCGGCCACTGGAGACTGTTTCTACCTGAAAACCGAAACAGGTTAACATCTCGGAAAGCGTGGTTCTGGTTATCCGGTTGTCATCGGCAATCAGGATACGCATATTTTTGAAATCAGGGCAGTCCGGATTAATCGGCCTGACAGAGGTAATAATTGGTTGTTTGTCGAACGAGGCAGAGAACCAGAAGGTGCTGCCCTGGCCGGGCGTGCTGATCAGACCATATTCGCCCTGCATGAGTGCGATCAGCCGTGTTGAGATGGAAAGCCCCAGACCTGTGCCGCCGAAGACTCTGGTAGTCGATCCGTCTGCCTGAGCAAAGGCCTCGAAGATAATCTTTTGTTTCTCAGGCGGAATGCCGATGCCGGTATCAACGACCGAGAAACGGAGACGGGCCGCCGATTCAGTTTCACTTTCGAGCTCAACATGAAATACCACCTCGCCCTGATTGGTGAATTTGATGGCATTGCTGCCCAGGTTGAGCAGAACCTGGCGGATTCGCCCCGGATCGCCCTTAATCAGTGACGGCACCTCCTGATGGATATGGCAGACCAATTCAAGCCCTCGGTTTTCCGCTTGGGGCGCCAGAGTGTCGATTACCTCTTCCACGGTCGGTCGAAGATTGAAGTCGATGATGTCCAGGCTCAGCTTACCTGCTTCAATCTTGGAAAA
>MGTA01000235.1:0-18150 GCA_001799225.1 Deltaproteobacteria bacterium RIFOXYD12_FULL_50_9 | reverse complement strand
ATGATCCCATTCATCGGGGTGCGGATTTCATGACTCATGTTGGCCAGGAACTCGGATTTGAGTCGACTGGTTGTCTCAGCCGTCTGGCGCGCTTCTATCATCTTTTGTTCGATGAGCTTACGGTCGGTAATATTTTTGGCGACATGCACTACCTGCACCACTCTGCCCTGTTCATCCAGAATTGGAGATGTGGATACCTCGGCATACTCCGGCTTGCTGTCATGCAAGTGGATGTGTTCCACGACAAAGTGCTCGCCGGACGTCAGCGTAGCATTGAGGGGGCAGACATGGTCGGGCTGGGAGCATGGCTCAGCAGCATTATGGGTGACTTCATAGCATTTCCTGCCGACAACTTCCGGCAGGGTGAGATTGTACCTGGAAAGAAATTCGCGGTTGGCGCTGACAATTGTAAAATCATGGACATCAATGATGGAAATGGCATCCACCATGCTGTTCAAAACAGTCTCTGAAAACTCTTTTGATCTGAGGAGTGCGGCTTCAACCTGCCGTCTTTCGGCCAGTTCCCTCTGCAGATTGCGGTTGGCCTCATTAAGTTCTGCTGTCCGCTCATTTACCTGGAATTCCAAGTTCTGCTGGTATTGTTCAAGGGCCTTGTCACGGTTTTCAATCTCGTCCAACATTTCGTTGAACCCTTTTGCCAGCAGCCCTATTTCGTCCGTACTCCGGATGTTTTGTCTGATACTGAAATCGCCTTTCTCAACCAGTTTCATGGCCTTGACGATTTTTCTCAATGGGCGGGTAGTCGCTTGTGAGATTATATAGGAGAGCAGTAGACAGAGTCCAACTGTAGCAAAGGCGACGATTGAAAAAACCATGAGACTTCTCTGCAGATCGGCTTGATAACGTTCAGTCGAAAGGCCTATTTCAACAGTGCCCAAAACCGTATCGTTTCCCATGATCAGACTGGAATAGATACGGATATCAGAAAGGTTTTCGGTTGCTGCTCTCTGTTTTGTAGTGATAAGAGGCTTGCCGTCTCTGTTTTTGATCACGGCATAGACGATCTCCTGATCTTCCAAAACATCTTTGATATATGATTCAAGCGAGCCGTAATCGTAAGTAAGGATCGGAATCAGACTGAGATTGGAGAGCAGTTTACTTAGGACTTTACCTTTTTCGTTAAGACGGGACTGGGCGTTTTCTCTAATGGTTTGAATCAGGTGAGAGCCGAGGGTAAGACTGACCAGTAAGAGGGGTAAGAAGATTCCTAGAAAGACTTTAGTTGAAAATCGCAGATTTCGGATAGAGGTCAACATGTTCTCAAAGGTCGAGCGGTCTCATGCGATAACGTACTGATAACCCCCAAAAGAAGTCAATGTTTGGGTTTTAAATGTAAGCGAACACGACCCATGTACAATGTTCCATCCTGTTTGCGCCCCCCCGTTTCAGCTGATCAACAGTGTCCCGGGGGAAGGGCCAGGAGGAGAATCAGCAGTTGCAACCGCTGCCACAGCCTTCTTTCTTGTCGGAAGAACAGCCACAATCTTGCTGACTGTCGGAGGAAGAACAACCGCAACCGCAGGAATCGGTCGCTTCAACAAGTTCTTCCGGGTGGGCCTCCCGGACTTCAGTGACTGTAATGTCAAAATGCAGTCGTTTGCCGGCCAGAGGATGGTTGAAGTCGGCAAGGACCATGTCATCGGTTATCGAGATAATTTCAAAGACGATCGGACCATTGGGGCCATGGGCCTGAAAGACGCCGGGCTGGACATCGGCATCGGGCGGAAACTGGCTGCGCGGGATTTCCTGGCGCATCTCATCTTGCACAACTCCGTAGCCGTCCTCAGGTTCCACGGTAACCCGGGCCGAATCGCCCTTAACCATTCCCATCAGCTTCTTTTCAAGGCCGGGAATAATCTGGCCACGGCCGAAGATGAAACCAAGCGGCGAGCCCTCTTCTGAGCGGTCGACCTCTTCCCCTGAGTCCAGGGTAAGGCAGTAATTCATGGCGACGTAAGCATTTTCGGCAATTTTCATAACAAAACAACTCCTTCAAATAAAGACCGGCTGGGTGGCGGAACTGTTCAGCCACCCAGCCGGCTGCAATTTTCAAGTATGACAGGATAAGCTATTATTGTCGAAATTTCAACAGGTTTTAAGGCACGGCGGGCAGGTAAACACTGAATGTTGAACCCTGGGCAGGTTCACTTGCAACGAGTATCGCGCCACCATGATTCTTTATCGTGCCAAAGGCAGAGGCAAGCCCCATCCCTTTTCCCATGCCAAACGGTTTTTGGGTAAAAAAAGGATCAAAAATCCTTTTCATGGTCTCTTGGTCCATACCGCAACCGGTATCGGATACTCTGATACACAGGTAGCTACCCGATGGTAATTGCAAATGATGGTGCCTGCTGAAGATCTCATCAAGCGATACCGTCTGGGTGGTTAACCTCATTTCACCGCCTTCGGGCATTGCATCTCTGGCATTCATGGCAATATTCATGATAACGTTCCGGATCTGCGCCGGGTCACCGATGACAATCGCTGAATCTGCTTCAAATTGCAGACAAACCGTGATGCGTTTGTCCATTTCGCGCTCCAGCAGGTGGATAACCTCCCGGATCATGACTTGTATATCAATCGGGTTTGAAAAATATTTACCTTTTTGGGCAAAAGCGAGCAACTGGGCTGTCAGGTCAGCTGTCCGTCTGGAGCCGTCGATTATGTTCTGGGCAAATTGAGAAATCTCCGGATCATAGTGCAACTCTTCGCGGATCAAATCGGCAAAGCCTAAAATTGCGGTCAGTTGGTTATTGAAATCATGGGCGACACCACCAGCCAGATGCCCGACAGCTTCCATCTGCCGAAGCTGCGCGAGATGCTCCCGAGCCTCGGCGCGTTCCTGTTCCGTACGGATACGTTCGGTAATATCAGTGAAGGTCAATCCAAACCGATTGCCGCCCCCTGCCTTAAAAGCCATGACTTCCAAGTACCGGTCAAGCGGGCCGCAATAATCCTCAAAATGAACAGGTTGCCCATCGGCAACAACCCTGGCATAACGTTCGAGCCAATGCGGCTCGATTTCCGGCATAACCTCTTTCAAGGTGCGCCCGATTACTTCATTTCGCATTAAACCGGTAACTCGCTCAAAGGCAGGATTAATCTCGACAAACAGACAATCACAAGGCTGGCTGGAATCATCATAAACCAATTCGTACAGAACAAAAGCGTTAAGCATCTCATCAAAAAGAGTCTTGTAGCGTTCTTCGCTTTCGTCAGCACGTTTTTGGGCCGCCTGGATGGCCTGGAGCATAAGGTTGATGTCGATAGCGAGCGAAGAGACCTCGTCTCTCCCTGTGACCGGGACGAGCTGCCTGGAATCACGGCTGCGCTTTATGACGTCAATGCTGTTTCGGAGCCATCTGAGCCGCGCCAGAACAACGGCTTCAATGCCGAACAGGGCAACGGCCGAAATCAGCACAACTATACAAATCAGCCATACAATACCGACGACAATGGTCTTCAGCCCCTGCGAGTGTATGCTTCGGACGTGCGAGCTTGAAAGGACGTAGGTCGTTCGTCCGGAAAGTTCCTTGATCAGGGCGTAACCGTCAATCGTTGTATCGTCTGCCACATGTAAGGCATAATCTGCACCAGCCAGGAATTGCTCTTGAACCGAATGATCGAGGTCATTCCCATTCAGTTTCTTAAGTGCGAGGGGGAATCCTGCCCAGTGGGACAGGCGTTTGATGCTGCGACTGTCGACAAAACTGCAAAACACCAGGGTCCCCCGCGAAGGCCCTGATTGATCGTTGTGTAGAATCGGTCTTGCAACAGCCATAACCAGCTGGCCGTCAACATCGATAAACCCGGTGCGTCCGCTGGAAGACTCGGATAAATTTAAAAAACCGTCAATTGATCTTATGGCCTTCAGAAGGGTTGCAGGTGCAAATTGTGGTGTTTTCTCCTCGGGATTAAAAAAACACGCCTGGCTCCGTAGTTCCATCGCGGTGTCATAAAAAAGCATGCAATTGACATTGATGTTGGCAAAGGATGTCGAGATAAAATTCTCTTCTTGATACGCCCGGTTGGCGTTCTTAACGAATTCGTAGGTGGAGTCCCAACTGCTGTAGTCACCGGCAGCCGAACTTAACTCCTCCAATGAGCGATTAAGCAATCCGCCTGATCGCCTGACATTAGCAAGAGTAAGATTATGTTCAACCTTGTCAAACCCGGTCAGGACAATCAGGCGGACAACACTGATCAGGGATGCCGTGAGAATAACAACTACGATCAAGACGAACAACCAGGTTTTTGTACGAATGGTCATATTGCCGATGACAAAATGAATTGCTTTGATTTTTTCATAAATGAGCGAAAAAACGGTCCATTTTCTCCAGATCAATTCACATGTCTACCTGCCTTCCGATAGCACTGTCAATACATTATTACAATCCAAACGGGCAAAAGAAAAAATTCACCCCTATCTTCCCCCTTGACTTGGGTCAATGCAAGGCCGCCTGTTTCGTGATACAGTAATCGCATGAAAAATCTTCTATCTATGCTTATGGAACTTCTGCAACCCAACAGGATCAGTCGATTACGGCGGCTGGTGCAGGCTGGGTTTTTCCTGTTTATCCTCTTTGCCGGCTGGCGATTTTATCTTTTTTTCCTGTGGGCCAGCGGCAGGAGCGCCGACTTTGTCACGCGGTCACCGGCGATTGAGGGCTTTCTGCCGATCGGCGCCCTGGTCAGCCTGAAAAGGCTTATCCTCACCGGCAATTACGACACCATTCATCCGGCCGGGCTGACTATTTTCCTGGCTGCCCTGGCCATCGGCTTTTTCTTCCGCAAGGGATTTTGCGCCTGGATCTGTCCAATCGGCTTTGTCTCAAACCTGGCAGAGGCAGTCGGCAAAAAATTGCGAGTTCTAGTTACACCACCGGTCTGGCTTGACTATCCGTTGCTCTCCCTGAAGTTTTTACTCCTGGCCTTTTTTACTTACATCATCCTCTGGAAAATGGATCTGCAGGCCATCGAAGGCTTCATCGCCACACCTTACAATCTGGTGGTGGATGCCAAGATGCTGCTCTTCTTTCTTGAGCCCTCCTTCTTAAGCCTGTGGATCATGATATTTCTGGTTGCCGTCTCGTTTTTTATCCGCAATTTCTGGTGCCGATATCTCTGCCCGTATGGCGCCCTGCTCGGGGTGCTAGCCTTCTTTGGGCCGGTATACGTGCGCCGAAAGCCTGAAAACTGTATCGACTGCCATAAATGCAACCGGATCTGCCCGGCCGCCATCAAGGTTTCCGAAAAAACCACGGTAAGAAGCCCGGAATGCATAGGTTGCCTGGAGTGCGTGGCGGTCTGCCCGCAGAAAGAGTGCCTGAACTTAACTGCCGTCGGCTCCAAAAACCTGCCGCTGATCACTCTGCCCGTAGCGGTGGTCGGGCTTTTCCTGGCCTTCTGGCTGGTTGCGGTGCTCTCCGGCCACTGGCAGAGCAACGCGCCTCCCGAACTGCTCAAGGCGCTTTACATGAGCGATCTAAAGGCAGTCGCCCATCCGTAGGAGCGGGTTTTACTCTTTTCAGTACCCCCTTGAGGGGTAAACCCGCCCAATACGGTTTACCCTAAACCCTTGAACCGTTCAGTCATTATTGACGTAATATAAGGGCGGTTCATGAACCGCCCCTACCCGAATTCCGGGGTCCACTCCGGGGTGGCGCCGACCTCCTGGATAAAGCCGTTTTCAAAGCCGAGATCCTCGGCAATTTCAACAATCTCCTCAAACTCTGCAGCCAATAGCGCCCGATTGATCTCGGGAAATTCGACGGCCCGGTAGGTCGGGTAGTACTGGGCCATCAGACTGATGGCGGTTTCCGGGCCCAGATGGTCGGCAATCCATTTGAGCGTGAGATCAACCCGGTTGACATTGCCGGGCAGAACCAGAAGTCGACAGATGAGACCGCGCACCGCAATACCATGGGCATCGATTTGCAGGTGGCCGGTCTGCCTGAACATCTCAAGGATGGCGGACCGAGCGCGCTCAGGATAATCTATGGCGCCGGAGTACAGGCGAGCCGCAGCCGGGGCAGAGTACCGGAAGTCGGGCAGATAGATATCGACCAGACCATCAAGGGTGTGCAGGGTTTCCGGTAATTCGTAGGCGCTGGAGTTCCAGACCACCGGCAGCCGGAAACCTTTTTCCCGGGCTGCGATGATGGCGGCCCGGATCTGCGGAGTAAAATGGGTCGGAGTCACCAGGTTGACATTATGGGCCCCTTGGGAAGCAAGAAAAAGCATAATTATGCCGAGCTCTTCCACCGAATATTCGCTGCCGCAGCCCTGCTGGCTGATCACATAGTTCTGACAGTAGACGCAGTGCAGGTTGCAGTGCGAAAAAAAGATGGTGCCGCTGCCCCGCACCCCGCTGAGCACTGGTTCCTCTCCCATGTGCAGATGCCACAGATTGATGACCGGATTTTCCCCGGCCCCGCAGAACCCTTTTCCAAGGCGCCGGTCGACGCCGCAGGCCCGGGGGCACAGCCGGCATGCTGCAAGTTTGTCAAACATCCTTATTTCTCCTGGGGAAAAACTGTTTAATCATTTACTATGTAGGCTGAAATAACACCCAAGATGGATATGGAAAAAACACCATGGCAACAATCGACGATCTCCTTGGTCAATACCGCGTGCTCCGGGATTATTGTGACGGATTCTGGCGCAAGGTCGAAAAACGGCACGGCGCCGACCTGCACTGCCGGAAGGGCTGCCATGAGTGCTGCCGCCTGCAAGGGGTGACACCCCTCGAAGCCCATGTGCTGCTTGCCGCCCTTCGCCTTGCAGGAACCACGATTGACAAACAAACGGGTTCACAGACCGCTTTCTGCCCGCTCCTGCGGTTTGACGAATGCCTGGTCTACCCCCATCGCCCCCTGATCTGCCGGACCCATGGCCTGGCGATCAGCGGTCAACTCCTGACCGGCGGGGCCGTCGATTGCTGTCCGGCCAACTTTTCTGCTGAACTCCTGGCCTTGATGGATCGCGATCTGATCCTCAACATCGACATGATTACCGACAACCTGATGCGTCTGAACCTGGCCTTCTGCCTGCTATTAGGCGATCGGCAACTGGCTGGTGAGCGGATCGGACTCAGCGCCATAATTGACGGTCTAATCCCTGCTTCACTAACAAAACATGCGTAATCAATGTCATCTTGATTACATCTGCAAATCACATCCCCTCTTTGTTCTCAATCACCTTGCCGCTGACCAGCCAGCCATACCATTTGTAAAGCATATCGCCCAGGACGACAACGGCAAGCAAGGCCATAAACACGACCAGAAAGGCATCGATCCTGAAAGTAAAGGCCTCGACAGCAGTTGAAACCTGATCCGCCTTGGCCAGAAACATGCGGATCAACTCCCAGGAGGCCGCGAAAGTGGTCGTAAACATGAAGACCATGGGCAGCAATGTGGTCCAGGCATAACGGGTCTTGCCGGTCTGGATCAGGATCGTCGTGCCGACGCCGAAAGCAATGGCGGCGAGCAACTGGTTGGTGACCCCGAACATAGGCCAGATAGTCGAGATATTGCCGGATGTGATGAGATAGGCCCAGGCCGTCACCACCATCAGGCTGGTCACCATGATACCCGGCAGCCAGCCATGGCGGCCCAGAGGTTTATAGGCATAGCTCCCGAGTTCCTGCAGGAGAAAACGGGCAACCCTGGTGCCGGTATCAACCGTGGTGAGGATGAACAGGGCCTCGAACATCAAGGCGAAATTGTACCAGTAGGGCATAAGCCCTTTCATGCCCGGAATGGCCGAGAGGATGGAGGCCATGCCCACGGCCAGCGAAACAGCGCCGCCCGGCCGACCAACCACATCGGTGCCGACCATTGCCGAAAACTCCCTTACCCTGTCGACCGGAAAACCTAAGGCGGCTATAGCATCAAATGACAGCTTAGTATTGATGGCAAAGTAGTCACCCGGCAGCAGGATGGTCGCAGCAATCAGGGCCATCACCGCCACGAATCCTTCCACCAGCATGGCACCGAAACCGATCATCGGGATATCATTTTCCGACAGGATCATCTTGGGGGTCGTTCCGGAAGCGATGAGGGAGTGAAATCCGGATACGGCCCCACAGGCGATCGTAATGAACATAAAGGGAAAGAGTTTACCGGGGATAATCGGGCCGCCGCCGCTGACAAATTGGGTAACGGCCGGCATCTGGATGGTCGGCGCCATAAAGATAACGCCTAAAGCCAACAACAACACGGTGCCGATCTTCATATAGGTTGAAAGATAGTCCCGTGGACAGAGAAGCATCCAGACCGGCAGAATCGAAGCGGTAAAACCGTATACGGCAATGGCAAGGATAAGGGTATTGCGGGAGAGACTGAAAATCGGCTCAAGCGCCGAGCCCGGGATAGTATGGCCGAGAACAACCGCGGCGATTAGCAGCATAAAACCCAGGGCGCTTACCTCACCGACCTTGCCGGGTCTTAGCCGATACAGATAATAGCCCATGAAAAGGGCAATCGGAATGGTGCTCCCGATGGTAAAGGTGCCCCATGGACTTTTTACCAGGGCATTGACCACAGCCAGGCCAAGTCCTGCCAAGGCCACGATGATGATAAAAAGCACGGCGAGAGAGGTCGCCAGACCACCGACCGGGCCAATCTCGTTCTTGGCGATCTGGGCAAGCGATCTGCCGTTCCGTCTGACCGAGACCGCTAGAATTACCATATCGTGGACTGCGCCGCCCAGAGCTGCACCGACCAGGATCCAGAGAAATCCGGGCAGATAGCCGAACTGGGCCGCCAGCATCGGTCCGATAAGCGGCCCGGCTCCGGCAATGGCCGCAAAGTGATGCCCGAAGAGGACAAAACGGTTGGTCGGATGATAGTCCATCCCATCGCTGAGCCGCCGGGCCGGTGTAACCCGGGCAGGATCAAGGGTTAAAACCTTGGCGGCCAGAAACGCCCCATAAAAACGATAGGTAATAGCATAGAAACAGCCGGCAGCCGTCACCAGCCAGAGGGCGTTGACCTTTTCGCCGGGATTGACGATGCCTGCCGCCATAGCCAGGGAGATCGCGGCCACACCTGCTGTGATAATCCAGACGATTTTTTTAAACATACCGCTCATTTTGGGAAATTTCAGGAATCGCAAATCCTGGTTACTCTCTCCTGAAGATAATTACTCCTGCAAGTAGATGTAAATGGGGGCGGTAGTCTGATCTGCTCTGGTACGTTGGATCATGACCAATGGTCTTTCGCCAAGGGCTTGCGGATGCAACATTTTAGCAAAATTTGCAGACGAGCGGATAGGCGTACCGTTGACATCGGTAATCAGATCGCCATCAGCAATCCCCAGGTCTGCCACGGCCGAGTTCGGTTTGACATCAAAAACCATGATTCCGCTAAACTCAGAGGGGGCATCTAAGGGTGGTTCGGCAGTTATCTGCCCCTCCACCTCGCGGGCATCGGAGAACAATTTTTTATACGCGGCTCTGGACATGTTTATTGGCGGGGGCGGAGTGTATCCAGGCACTTGTATGGCAGGTTTAGGAGCCACCGAGCCCGTATTATGTTGGCCATTCTTTTTCTCATAAACCCAGAGCAGGTACTCACCCGTCTCACCCAAGCCTGTTTTTTTATGAAAGAGAACATAGTTCCAACCGGCCAGTATCTGCTGCAGGGCAGCCTGCAAAGAGACTCCGGCCATCTCGGTAGAGATGGCCTCCGACAGGGCGATAGATGGGGTCTTAAGGAGCAGGGGGGTCTTGGAATCGACAGACCGCAACACCTCTGCCAGCGGCACATCAACTGCCTTGATCTGTAAATTCCCTGCCACCAGTTCAACCTGCAGAGACGAGGCACAGGCCGGCGAAAAACCAGCAAAAAACAGGATAGCTGTGGCGGCGGCTATTTGGCAAAACAGGGAAACAGAAATGGTTCGCATCCTTTTCTCTCCATGCGGCGCTGATTATTTCTCTATTCAATAACACAAAAGGCCGGCGGTTTGCAACCGCCGGCCTCGATTATAGCCAGAAAGATCAAGCTATTTTTTTACTGGTTACCGCAGTACGGCCTTAGCCTTGACCGCCTTTGATGCCCCACCATTGTTCGGCATCACCCGGTACCAATAGTCTTTGTTCATTTTTACGCTCCGGTCAAGGAACGTCCCGTAAGGTGCGATTATGTTGTAAGCAATACGAGTGAAGCCGGTATTCGGACCGACACCGCTGCGATAGATATCATATCTTACACCGACCACCTTGGTCCAATACAGTTGGATCTTGACCGATGTTTCGGAAATGGCCTTGGGCCGGGCAGCAATGTTGCAGGCGGCGGCAGGATATACCGTGACGCTACCGAAATCATCGTCGGTCAGGTTTGGCTGGCCGCTTCCCGGGAAGGCAAGGGCGGTATTGTCGGCCACCCGCAGGCCGATGCTCTTGACCCCGGCAGTGGTGAGATCGCCGACAAATGGACTGGTCATGGTGACCGTCTTACCCGACTTGTCAACAAAGTCTGTAAGCGGCGCAACCAGATCCCAGTTCCAGGCGGTAACCGTATCATTCGGGCAGGTAGTACAACCGGCCTGATACGTTCCTTCATTGGGATCAGTGGAACCTGAGCCGTCAAGAATCAGAGTGTCGCCGGTACAGAGCGAGGTGATATAAGGTCCACCGATTTTGGCAGAAGGCGGATGCGGCGGGTTGGTGATCATAACAGTCTGCTTAACCGTGGCAGTGAGCGGCGGAACTACATCGTCGGACACCCTGAGGGTTACGGTATAAGTACACGGCAGTGTAGCACAGGTGAACATATGGGTAGCGTTGGCTGGAGTAGAAGTGCTCTCGTCATAGACGCCATCGTTGTCCCAGTCCCACTCAAAATTAGTCAGATTGGCAATGGTTTTGCCGGTTTCCGAATGGCCGGAGCAGGAAGGATTGAAGGTAACGGTGTCGCCTGAATAGGTCGACTTGGGATTGTATTCATAGCAGGCGGTCGGCGACGCGGCAAACAGGGCCGGTTTAAGGGTGATGACCATCCAAGCGGTGGTCAGTGGCTCGTTCGAGAGGTTGCCGGTCCAATACCCGGCAGCATTCTGAATATCCACGATGCGGCGAGCCAGGCCCTTACGGCAATCGGTGTTATTAGTACAGGTCGTCGCAGCCGAATCCCCATAGTACCAATCAAAAGGGGTATTGTTGGGAGCGGCGTAAGATTTCTGAATATTTGTAATCGCATTCGGTCGTGCCAGGCGCATAGCCTTGGCAAAAGAGTACCAGCCGTATGTCATCGGGCCGCCCCAACTTGATCCGTTATGCAAAAAACTGTACCAGTTGTCGGCGATATAGAGCTGGCCACGCTTCCACTTGTCATCCCGTTCGTCAGCAGGGGTAGCCGGGTCGTCATAACCTGTCTGACCGACAAAAGCCATTTGTCCCAATCCGGAGGTAGTAGTCTGGAAGCAGGAATCGCCGGCGCAATTTGAAAGGTTGTAGACAAAATAGCCGTGAGTTGTGTTCGTATTTACCATACTGCGTTGTAGCCAATTGCCATTATAATCTTTAACCCACTGGGGCACCTTAACATTCCAGGGAATATCCTGGGCCGGCATCAAACCGATGGCCGCCCACTGGCTGGCTGAGTTGTCACCGCTCGAAGAGTTCCAACCGTACCACCATGAACCCAAGGTGACGGTTTTCGTACCATTATTCCATGTGTCATCCGATTGTCCCCAGGCATACATATCAGCCATATCCTGCAGTAGTTCGCCATAGGTCCAGTCATGGTCAACAGTCATTGGTTTGTTGGTCTTGGTGAAATCTCTGCCAGTCAGGTCAGAGGGTTGTACCCCAGCGGAGATGATGGCGTCCATGATCTGGCCGCCCTGATAGATGGGGCGCTGACAACCCCAGTCATAGACCTGGACTCCATAACCATTCGCTGAAGTCTGTCCGGCTTCAGGGTTGTCGGCTACTCCGAGATGGGTCTGCGTGCCAATCGCCACAGCATTGAGAATTGGGTTGCCGGTAGAATTATTATAGCCTTTCACCAAATAGTTCATGCCCAGCTTGACTGCCTCGATATACGGGTCCTCGTTGACATTGCCGTCAATTTTGTGGCTGTTAATGCCAAAGGCGTGAACAGCTGAGGCAGTTGGCGAGGCAAGCGCCATGACATGGCTGGTTTGCAGCCAGGCCATGGCGTCGGAATCATCATAGGTCTGAACATAGTTCTCATAGCTACCACTCCCCCCGCGCCGAAGATTGTTGGTGAACAAATACCACAGGCCATTGTCGATAGCGATATTGATCTGGGCGTTCAGGTCATTGGTCTCGATTTTGACAAGGTAGGTATCTTCGATCACGTTGGTCATGGCACTGCTGGTGGCGTCTACCTGGAGTATGGCGGTGAACGGCGTGCCGGCGGAAGCAGTGTAGGTCTTATCAATAGAGATCTTGTACTGCTTTTTACCGGAAAGGGCTGTACCGGTAATTCCTGAATTCGTGCCATCGCCATAGACCCAACGGTACCAGATCTGGTTGGTGTTGTCCGTGTCTATGACGGCCTTCAATCGGGTGCTCTTAGTGCTGATGGCCGTGTGGTACTTGGCAGCGTCACCCTGCCACACCACACAACGGACCTTGGTTACCGCTGCCGAGGCCGAGGCTGCCGAGGCCAGCAGAAAAGCACCGCCCAAAACGGCCGTGATATATTTTTTATTCATTCTCATGATCCTTTCTCCCAAGTTGATTCTGTATATAAAGGGTGTTGAAATTCGCCTAAGATTCATCTGTCCGGTTCAGGCTTTCTGCCCTTTCTTCCTTCTGGCAGCATAGAGGCCGACAAGACCGCTGCCCATCAGCAGCATGGTCGCCGGTTCGGGAACTGGATTCTGATCAGGCTCTCCGCCTTTTCTGGTAAGATAACTTGAAAAATATATAGAATATTGACTGTCAGGGTCTGTTTGCGTGAGGTAGAAGCCGCTTGATGGGGCAGTATCCGAAATAAGCAGATCAATAACTGCTGATTGACCGGCAAGCAGGGTAAAATCCCATCCCATAGCGATGGCGACATCGTCAGGTGCGCTGCTCGGTACACCGTTGGAATTATCCAGGACCCCGGATATCAGGTGGGCATAAATATCACCATAGACAAACCCCGGTTCATCGATCTCCCAGGACTGGCCACCTGCCGTTATGCCGGAACTTGAACCAAACTCGTTGAAATAAGTATTATCATCCTCATCAATCTCGTAATCCATATAGAAGATAACTTTATGAGAGCCCTGGCCGGAAATGTTGGTCGACACAGAACCAAGACCAGTGCCACCCGCGGGAAAAACACTAGGATCTCCTGCAGTAGTAATCCCGTCAATATTATAGGCCCACTCCCATACGTTCATCTGACCCGCAACCGCCTGAGTGGTCCCGGCAGCTACTAACAGAAGAGCCAAAATTCCAGTTTTGTACTGTTTCATCTTCATAAACTTCCTCCCATTACAGTTGGTTACTATATAATAATCTGTTTTTTCAGTGATGTTGAACAATGAGCGGCATTGCCCGCCAAAAAACTAAACAATCTTAGGTAGATTTAAGCAAATAGCATGCCAAACAACTAACAACATCTTGCATGACAAGCTTAACTAATTATTTTTATTAGTTTTAATATTAACAACGAATGCTGTTTGGACAATAAAGCAGGGGGAAATTTAGGCGCTCTGTCAGTAACTTTTCCGGAGAAATCCGGTATTGTGGTATTGCAAACTTGCCCATCACTTGTTGATGATTGAGTAATATACTGAAATTATTATAAAAATATATCGTTTTCCTCGGAATACTATTTGTTCAGATTTGTGGACACCCTGACCCTTACAAGGTTAAGCACCTTATCATAACTACCTTAATATAGAGGACAATACTACCAACAACAATACCCACATTATTTTTCCAATTTTCCGGAAAAATATTCAGGGCCGTGGTCTTTGAGTTCAGAAAGGATGCATTCGGGGGGGGACTCGCCCAACTGTTATCGTCGAAATTCCGGCGAGCATAGGCATCAATGCCGGGCAAAACAAAACCCCCGCCGGGGTCAGCGGCGGGGGTTTTGTTTTGTAATGTTGAATGTTGAATTACGGTGTGAACACGATATTGTCCCTGTATGGCTGCTCGCCAACTGTATTCGGATTAGCGTCCGAAATGTTGCCGGCTGCGTCCTTGAACTGGGCCAAAACCGTCTTGACGCCAGCTCCTTCGCTCAATAACCAGGCCTTCTTGATCCTATGGTAAGGCTCCCAGGCGCTCCAGGTATTGAGATCGTTATTCCGGAACCGCATCATACTGAGTCCGCTGCCACCGGTATCCGTGGCCAAAAGATTCAAGGTCACGACTTTGGTGGTAGTGGTCTCAGCCCCGTTGTTAATCAGGATGGTGCCGGTCGGGGCAATAGGATCATAGATGATACTGTCCTTGTATGGCTGATAGCCTCCGGCATTCGGACCTGCGTCCGAGATATTTCCGGCGCCGTCCTTGAACTGGACTAAAACGGTCTTGTTGCCCGCTCCTTCGCTCAAGGTCCAGGTTTTGGTCCTGTTGTAAGGCTCCCACTCGCCCCAGGTCTTGACGTCGAAATTCCGGAGCCGCATCATACTGAGTCCGCTGCCACCGGTATCCGTGGCCGAAAGATTCAAGGTCACGGCAGTGGTGGTGGTGGTCTCATCCCCGTTGTTAATCAGGATGGTGCCGGTCGGGGCAATTGGATCAAAGATAATACTGTCCTTGTATGCCTGGTAGCCTCCGGCATTCGGACCTGCGTCCGAGATATTACCGGCTGCGTCCTTGAACTGGGCTAAAACGGTCTTGTTGCCCGCTCCTTCGCTCAAGGTCCAGGCTTTGGTCCGGTTGTACGGCTCCCACTCGCTCCAGGTATTGACGTCGAAATTCCGGAACCGCATCATACTGAGTCCGCTGCCACCGGTATCCGTGGCCAAAAGATTCAGGGTCACGGCAGTGGTTGTGGTGGTCTCAGCCCCGTTGTTAATCAGGATGGTGCCGGTTGGGGCAATTGGATCAAAAATAATACTGTCCTTGTATGCCTGGTAGCCTCCGGCATTCGGACCTGCGTCCGAGATATTTCCGGCTGCGTCCTTGAACTGGACTAAAACGGTCTTGTTGCCCGCTCCTTCGCTCAAGATCCAGGTTTTGGTCCTGTTGTACGGCTCCCACTCGCTCCAGGTATTGACGTCAAAATTCCGGAGCCGCATCATACTGAGTCCGCTGCCACCGGTATCCGTGGCCAAAAGATTCAAGGTCACGGCAGTGGTTGTAGTGGTCTCAGCCCCGTTGTTAATCAGGATGGTACCGGTCGGGGCACTAGGATCATAGATGATACTGTCCTTGTATGGCTGGTAACCCACAGCATTCGGACCTGCATCCGAGATATTACCGGCTGCGTCCTTAAACTGGACTAAAACGTTCTTGTTGCCCGCTCCTTCGCTCAAGGTCCAGGCTTTGGTACTATTGTACGGCTCCCACTCACCCCAGGTATTGACGTCAAAATTCCGGAGCCGCATCGCACCGAGCCCGCTGCCACCGGTATCCGTGGCTGTCAGATTCAAGGTCACAGCTGTGGTGGTGGTGGTCTCAGCCCCGTTGTTAATCAGGATGGTGCCGGTCGGGGCAATAGGATCATAGATGATACTGTCCTTGTATGATTGATTACCAGCTTTGTCCGGATTAGCGTCCGAGATATTGCCGGCATTGTCCTTGACCTGAACTAAAACGTTTTTGGTGCCCGCTCCTTCGCTCAATGTCCAGGCTTTGGTCCTGTTGTACGGCTCCCATTCGCTCCAGATCCTATTGTCGCCATTCCTGAAGTGCATCGCACTCAGTCCGCTGCCCCCGTTATCCGTGGCCGAAAGATTCAAGGTCACGGCAGTGGTGTTGGTGGCCTCTGCCCCGTTGTTAATCAGGATGGTGCCGGTGGGCGGAGTGGTTGCTTTTACCTCGACAACCAGGCTGTCAGATCCGAACCCGCCATCATCATCAGTCACCGTCAAGGTCACGGTAAAGATCCCATTGGCGGTAAAGGTATGGCTTGGAGTCAAGGTACCGGAGGCAGTCCCGCCGTCACCAAAAGTCCAGGCCATTGTATGAGTATCAGCAGTGCCGGGATCCTTAAATGAACCGGCAAAGATTACCGCTACCCCTTGATCTACCAACTGATCCGGCCCGGCATTGACCGTCGGAGCCATATTCCTGGCTGTAACGGTTAGTGTATCAGAACCTGACCCGCCATCATCATCGGTAACCGTCAGGGTGACCGTGTAGGTCCCGTTATCGGCATAGACATGGGACGGCGTCAGGGTGCCGGTAACCGCAGCAGAGCCGTCACCAAAGTTCCAGCTTACTGTATGGGTGTCGACAGTGCCGACATCCGTAAAGGAACCATTGAAATTCACCGTACCACCTTCGTCAACACTCTGATCAGCTCCGGCATTGACCTCCGGCGCCACATTGCCAACCGTGACGGTCAGGGTGTCGGCGGTTACACCGCCATCCTTATCAGTGACCGTCAGGGTAACCGTGTAGGTCCCATTATCGGCATAGACATGGGACGGGGTCAGGGTGCCATGCGTCGTACCGGAACCATCACCGAAGGTCCAGGCTGTGGTATGGGTATCGGCGGTGCCGACATCCGTAAAGGAGCCACTGAAGTTCACCGTTGCTCCTTCGTTGACACCTTGGTCAGCACCGGCGTTGACCACCGGCGCTACATTGCTGACCGTGACGACCAGTGTGTCGTTACCGGAGTCGCCCTCATCATCCCAAACCGTCAGGATGACGGTGTAGGTCCCGTTGTCAACATAGACATGCTGCGGGGTCAAGGTGCCGGTAACCGGAGCAGAGCCGTCGCCGAAGTCCCAGCTCATCGTATGGGTGTCGGCAGAACCGGCCTCCGTGAACGAGCCGCTGAAATTCACAGTGGCACCTTCGTTGACACCCTTATTAGCCCCGGCGTCTACCACCGGCGCCATATTGTGAACCGTGACAATCAGGGTGTCGCTGCCTACCCCGCCATCTTTGTCGGTAACCGTCAGAGTGACGGTGTAGGTCCCGTTATCGGCATAGACATGGCTCGGAGTCAGGGTCCCGGTTACTGCAGCAGAGCCGTCACCAAAGTCCCAACTGATCATGTGGGTGTCATTGACGCCCGGATCGCTGAACGAACCGTTGAAATAGACCGCATCCCCTTCATTGACATGCTGGTCATCGCCGACGCTGACCGTCGGCGCGACATTATTGACATGAACCGTTGTTGTCGTGCCGCCAGTGAGCAGTGAGTCGCTGACCAGCAGGCCCACTGTATAGTCGCCATTGTCGGCGAACTGGTAGGCAACCGGTACACCGGTGGCGTCATCAAACAGGCCGTCATTGTCCAGATCCCACTGGTAGGTCAGGAGATCACCATTCGGATCGCTGGAGAGGCTGCCGTCCAGGTTGAATACCGTACCTTCGTCAACCGTGTATGGTCCACCGGCATTGGCAACCGGCGGCAGATTATCCTCTACGGTCACGGTGGTGAACGCCGGTTCCGACTTGCTCGGGATACAATCAACGCGCGGAGTGCAACCGATCGGGTCAAAGGCACCTAGATCCCAGACCTGCAGACCTATGCTGTAGACCCCGGCGGTGTTATAGGTATAGGTGATGATCGACTGGCTGGTATCGCTTTCAAAGTTGTCGAACCAGACGCCGTCGTTGTCGAGATCCCACTGGTAGGTGGTAATCGAATCGCCGGCATCAATATCAAATGAGCGACTGCCATCCAGGGTAAACGGTATGCCTACCGTCGCCTTATACGGTCCGCCCGGCCGGGCAAACGGTATATGGGGCGGCTCGGCAACCGTGATCTCCCGGGTGTCGATATCGGTCTGCGGCGGTTCATTGTCGTCAGTCACCCGCAGGCGGGCGGTAACGACCTGAGCCGGGTCACCCTCTACTGCGGGATTCGGGTCGGCATAGGTATAAACCGCGTTGGGGTCGGCCGGATCCGTGGTAGTGAAATCATAGGTGCCGTCCCCGTCAAAATCCCACTCATACTTGACGATATGGCGGCTCGAATCCGTGTGGAACGAACCGGAGGCATCGAATTTGATCTCCATGCC
>MGTA01000234.1:6552-7034 GCA_001799225.1 Deltaproteobacteria bacterium RIFOXYD12_FULL_50_9 | reverse complement strand
CGGCCTCAGCCGCCGCCCGCCTGCCATGATTCTTGCCGAGCCAAAACGGGATCGAAATCCCGGCCTCCAGCCCCACCCCGCTTTTACTGGTGTAATCGCCTGCCACCATCCCACTCTCTTCTCGGGATCCGGTCACAAAAGCCCCGAGCTTGATCTCGGGATAGGTTTCGAAACGGGCCACCCGGATCAGTGCCTCAGCCTTGACAATTTCGGCATCGGCCAAGCGGAGCTCCTCAAATGATTCGCCGGCCAGCCGCCTTAACCCGGCGAGATCGTAAACCACAGGAAGAATCGGATCAAGGGCTAGCGGGCCGATAACCGCCTCGGACGGCCTGGCCAACAGGGCATTCAACCGGGCAACCTCGGTGGTCTCAAGCTCAGCCAGCAACAAGCCGTCGTACTGCACCTGAGCGGCCTGGGCCTGAGCCTTGGCCAGATCAATCGAGGTGCCACGATCCTGGGCAGAGGCAGCAACCGAGGCT
>MGTA01000234.1:6362-6544 GCA_001799225.1 Deltaproteobacteria bacterium RIFOXYD12_FULL_50_9 | reverse complement strand
CTCCAGCCGGGCAATCCGGGCATCTGCTTCTGCCACCTCGCCCTTGCCGGCCAGGGTGCCGGGAAAGGGGAAGGTCTGGCTGACGCCGATCTGCCAATCCATCAGACTCGCTGTATTTTTGGCATCAACCGCGTAAGAACCGAAGAGTTCGGGATCGGCCAGGGCCGTATCCAGCCGATATC
>MGTA01000234.1:3967-6349 GCA_001799225.1 Deltaproteobacteria bacterium RIFOXYD12_FULL_50_9 | reverse complement strand
CTTCCAGGAGTAGCGGGCCGCCTGAATTGCGGGATTGCGGTGCAGTGCGTAATCGATCAATTCACGGGTGGACGGATCAGCGGCGATCCGCTGCTCCTGTTCGGCCGGCGGCGAAGCGGACGAAACCGCTGCCCAGGCCGGCAACAGGATAAGAAGAAGCGCCGACAACAGCCGGATGATCACAGGTAAAACCGGGCGTCTACAGGGTATCATCAGGATAACATCTCGAAGTCAGTAGGAAAAACATACCGTCATGGTAGACGGATGTCCTGGATAAAGTCAACAAAAGAAATAAGTGTAACGCCCCGCCTTAGACCCCGAGTTCAGGATAGAGTTTTTTCACGCACTCCTTACAGATGCTGTGGGAAAATTCCGCCTCTGAATGGTCTCTGATGTACTCCTCGATCTGGTGCCAGTAGCCTTGGTCATCGCGGATTTTCTTGCAATTGGCGCAGATCGGCAGAAAACCGCTGAGCAGCTTGACCTTGGCAAGAGCCTCCTGCAACTCGCCAACCAGACGTTCCTGCTCGGCCTCTGCCTTGCGCCGCGCCGCATCCACTTCACCTTTATAAATGGCAACCTCCAGCGTGCTCATCAGGGTATCGATATTACACGGCTTGGGCAGATAACCGAACGGCTCGGCCTGCTTGGCTTTCCAGACCGTATCCGAATCAGCATGGGCGGTCAGGAAGACAACCGGGATGGCCTGACTCTTGCGGATTGCCTCAGCAGCTTCTATGCCGGTCATGGCGCCACTGAGGGTAATATCCATCAGAATAAGATCCGGACACACTTCAGCCGCTGCCCGGATCGCCCCTTCGCCGCTTGCCACAATTTCCGGGACCTCATATCCGAGGCTGATCAGGTTGGACTTCATATCCATTGCGGTTATCGCCTCATCTTCCACGAGCAAAATTCTCTTTTTTGCCATTCTGCTAACCTCTGAAATTGAAAGTGACTGGAAAAGTTATGGTGAAGCTGGTGTCCGCCGCCATCGGGCAGCCGATACCGTATTTCTAATGCCCTGCATCAAACGCCCCCAGGGTGAAACAGAAACAGCTCCCCTTGCCGACTCCGTCCGATTCTACCCAGATATGGCCCCCATGGGCATTGATGATGCGTTTTATCGTGGCGAGGCCGATGCCGGCTCCCGTACTTTTCGCATCCAGTTTTTTAAACAGGCCGAAGATGCTCTCCTGGTGATGCCGGTCAATGCCGGCGCCATTATCCTGCACAAAAAACACCCTCTCTTCGCCCTCCTGGCGCGCCCCGATCCGGATACGGAGATCTGGCTGATCCCCCCGGTATTTTATGGCATTTTCCAGAAGGTTCTGGAGGACCTGGAACAGACGCAGCCGATCAACTGTAACTGTTGGCAGATCCGGTTGCACCGAGACCGTTACCCTGCCTGCCTGAATCGCGCCTTCGAGCAGCCGCAGGACATTGTCGACCAGTTGAGCCAGGGCGATCTTTTCCGGCGCACTGATCACCTTACCGGCCACCGACAGCGCCAGCAGGTCGCTCAGCAAGGCCTCCATCTTGCCGGCAGCATGGTCAATACGCTGGAGATATTCCAAAGCGTTTTCGTTACGGCCGGCCGCGAAGTTTTTCAACAGTCGGCCGATAAAGCCCCTGATCGTCACCAGTGGACTCTTCAGGTCATGGGAGATAGTGTAGGCAAACCTCTCCAGCTCGGCATTCTTCTCCAGCAGCTTATTTTTGGCAAGCATCCGTTCGCTGATATCCCTGGTGACATTGATGAGCTCCTGGACGTCGCCGGTCTCCGGGTTGCGGATGGTCTTGCTGTTCGACTCTACCCAGAGGAAGTCACCATCTTTCCGCCGAAAACGATAACTTACTTTATGGCTCTGCGGATATTCCAGGATATTGCCATGGATGTTCTGGACCTCCTCCAGATCATCGGGATGGATAAAATCGTATATATCCCGGCCGACCAGCTCCTCCGGGGTATAGCCGATCAGTTCCCAAAAGGATGGTGAGGCATAGAGATAGACGCCGCTCGGGGTATGCCGGGAAACCAGGTCAGTAACATTCTCGGCCAGGAGCCGGTAGTAACTTTCAGACGCCCTGACCTTGGCATCGGCCTCGCTCTTATAGAAGGCCACCTCGATGGTTTTCATCATACTGTCGAGATTGTACGGCTTGTTCAAATAGCCGTAGGGCTGAGCCCTCTTGGCCCTGGCCACGGTGTCACTGTCTAGATGAGCAGTCAGAAAGATGACGGGGATCTGCTGCGCCAGCCGGATCTGCTCGGCCGCTTCTATGCCGGACATAGCCCCGGCCAGCGTAATGTCCATCAGGATCAGATCCGGGCGAAGTTCGGCAGTCAGTCTGATCGCCTCAGCCCCGCTCGCTGCCACT
>MGTA01000234.1:3545-3951 GCA_001799225.1 Deltaproteobacteria bacterium RIFOXYD12_FULL_50_9 | reverse complement strand
CGGTGATTATCTCATCCTCAACCAGGAGAATTCGCAGCTTAGCCATTCCGGTCACCTTTTTTTGCTGAAGCTCCAGGGAAGGTTACAGTGAATCTGCTACCCTCGACCCTTGTCTGATCACTCAAAAGTTTCACGGTCCCATGGAGCTGCTCGGTAAGCATAATGACCAGTTGCAGACCCAGGGATTGGCTGTTCCGGAAATCCTGATCAGCCGGGAAACCGATGCCGTTGTCCGTAACCGTCAAGAGATAGTTGCCGGCGCTGTTTCTGGTGAGCCCGATGGTTATCGCGCCCTGCCGGCCCGCCGGAAAGGCATGTTTCAGGCTGTTCGAGACCAGTTCGTTGACGATCAGGCCGCAGGGGATGGCGCTATGGACGTCAAGGGCGACTGGCTCCATGTTGATCG
>MGTA01000234.1:562-3538 GCA_001799225.1 Deltaproteobacteria bacterium RIFOXYD12_FULL_50_9 | reverse complement strand
ACCAGGGAGCGCAGATACTCCTTGAAGTCAACAGAGGCCAGGTCAGCGGAGTGATAGAGTTTTTCGTGGATCAGCGCCATAGAGCTGATCCGGTTCCTGCTCTCCTCGAACATGGCGCGGACGGTCTGGTCGGTTATGCATTTAGCCTGGAGGTTGAGCAGGCTGGAGATCACCTGCATGTTGTTCTTGACCCGATGGTGGATCTCCTTCAAGAGCACCCCCTTCTCCTTGTCGCGTTTGACCAGCTGCTCATTACTGTTTTGCAGCTCGGCGTATGCCTGCTGCAACTCCGCCGTCCGCCGGTCGACCATCTCCGCCAGATGTTGCCTGTGCATCTCCAGCTCACGGCGCTGCTGGAAGAGCTCGGCGAATATCCTGACCTTGCTGCGCAGAATCAGCGGTTCGATCGGCTTCATCAGATAATCGATCGCCCCGACGTCATAGCCCTTGAACTGACTATCCTTCATCACTGCCGTGACAAAAATGATTGGGATATGCCGGGTTTTCGGATTGGCGCGCAACAGTTCGGCTGTTTCAAAACCATCCATCACCGGCATCAACACATCAAGCAACACCAGGGCAAAATCCTGTTTAAGCGCCATATGCAGGGCTTCATTGCCCGATAACGCCTTGATAAGTTCATAGCCCTGATCACTCAGGAGGCCCTCAAGCACAATGAGGTTTTCCGGCCGGTCATCGACCAACAATATCGGTACGGTTTGCGAAAGAGTATCAAAATTCATGGCTGTACACCCACAAAGCACCCCTATGGTCAGGGGTCAATGTTGTTGTCTTAGCTGTGCTCTGTTCCCGGAAAGGTTATCCTGAAGCAGGCGCCCTCATCACTAACAAGTTCGATCTGGCCTTGAATCTGCTGGGTCAGCATATTGACCAACTGCAGGCCGAGCGACGGGCTGTTGCGGAAATCCAGCTCAACAGGGAGGCCGATACCGTTATCCTGGACGGTCAAGACATTGTTCCCCTGCCCGTCTTGCTGGATCCAGACCTTTATTGTTCCTCTTTTTCCGTCAGGAAAAGCGTATTTAAAGCTATTGGAGATCAATTCATTAACGATCAGGCCGCAGGGAATACCAATAGTTATATCAAGGCTGATCTTTTCCATCTCCACTGACAGAACAACCCCATGGCGTTTGTAGGTATCAGCAATTCCTGCCACCAGGGTTTGCAGGTACTCCTTGAAGTCGATGTGAGCCAGGTCATCAGAACGATAGAGCTGTTCGTGAATAATAGCCATGGACCTGACCCGGTTCCGGCTCTCCTCAAACAAGACGCGGACCCCCTTATCGGCAATCCCTTTGGCCTGCAGGTTTAACAGGCTGTAAATCACCTGCATATTGTTCTTGACCCGATGATAGACCTCCTTCAGCAGCACATCCTTTTCCTTAAGCGCCCGCCGGAGTTGCTCCTCCGCCCGCTTGCGCCCGCTGATATCGGCATGCGTGCCGATTACCCGCAAAGGCCTGCCATCAACATCGAACTCTATCACTTTCCCGGTGGAACGAATCCACACCCAGTCGCCGGTCTTGGTCTGCCGCCGGTACTCCATCGACTTGGTCTCTTCTGTTGCCAGGAATTCCTGAAAGGCCTGGCGGATACCATCCCGGTCTTCCGGATGAATAGCCGCGATCCAGCCCTGCAGGCTGGCCTGAAACTCCGCCGGGTAATAGCCGATCATCTTCGGATACTCCGGACTGACCTGGACCGCGCCGGTCGGGATATCCAGATCAAACCAGCTTTGTTGCGAAGCGGCCAAGGCCAGAAGCAGACGTTCTTTCTCCAATTGCAGGGCCTTCATGGTCAATTTGTGCTGGATGATCTCGGCGGTTAAATCCGTATTGGTTACCGATAACTCGGCCGTCCTTGCCCTTACTCGTTGCTCCAGTTCGGCATTGGCCTGTTTGAGTAACTCCTGGGCCTGCCGGCGTTCGGTGGTGTCGCGGATGGATTCGATAGCGCCCACCCGAACTCCCTTTATATCAAAAAGCGGCGCTACCGTGGCCCAGACATAGGCGCCCTTGCCACTATATAAGGCAGGACAGAACGCCTCACCGTACAGAATGCCATTTTCCCGCAAAACCTCCGTGTATTTGCTTTCCAGATCAGCATTGCTCTCATCCAGGAGATCAAGCAGATTCTGCCGTCTATCCCCGTAAAAGGGGATGGAGTAAGCATGATCGCCCTGGCCGAGCATCTCTGCCTTGCTGACCCCGGACATCTTTTCCATGGCGCGGTTCCAGGCAATTACCCTCTTCTCGTTATCAACCACAAAGGTTGGGTCCGGGAAAAAATCGATAATGTCGAGGAGCTGCTGGCGCGACTCGCGCATCTCTGCAATTATCTGCCGGTTCTCAACAAACTGGGCGGTCAACGACCCTGCCGTCTCCCTGAAATTTTCAATGAGTTCAGCACCTTCCCGGATACTGCTGGTCGGCCAGTCGATCTGAGTGTCTGATGCCAGCTTACGCGGAAAATCGCTGGTGAGCTGCCGCAGTGTTTCAATGGTAGCGATCAGCCGGCGACTCAAGAATTCGGCTAACACCAGCGACACAAAAAAAATCAGGAAAAGCAGAGCCAGCTTGCCTGTGTATCGCTTGTAAAGAGTTTTTTGGAAAGGCAGCACCGGTTGCTCCAGGATCAGTTGCCACTCCGCCAGGTTGCCGATGGAGTTTTCAACTACATAATACGATTTGTTCCAGAGTTCCGACTTAGGGGTATTGGGCAGGGCCATCGGGATCCACTGACTGATCCCTTTGTCAAGATGCTTAATCGTCACTGGGCCGCGCCGAAAGGGGGTCATCACCTTTTGATCGGTACGATTGGTCATTATGATATTGCCGTTTTTATCCAGCAGTGTATAGAATGATGATGCTCCCTCCACGCTCAGGTCGAGGGTGTCCTGAATCTGATCCAGGTTCAGGATGCCAGCGACGTAGCCCCCGTATTCTCCCTGAATGA
>MGTA01000234.1:0-457 GCA_001799225.1 Deltaproteobacteria bacterium RIFOXYD12_FULL_50_9 | reverse complement strand
GCAAGCATTATGACTCTCGGCTTTGGGATGCCTACCCTGCTCAAGGCGACGTCAGAGAGCATCGGTTTGAGTGTCTGTTTAAGAGTCGGAATAAAAGGACGATCAGCAAAGTTTCTGCCGATGTTTGACTTTCCCAGTTCATCGACCAGCGGAAAGTAGGCGGTGGTGATCGCTTCTCTGTTTTGAAGCCCGATTCGTTGAAAATTCAGATCCGACTTCTTGACCTGCTCCAGAAAAGGTTGCATCTGCTGGGCTGTTCTCGATGCCGCCATCTCCGCCAGATTGACTATGGCTGACCTTCTGTTCGCTACCCAGGTTTCCAGACGCCGAACCACCCGCTGGCTGTCATGGATCAGCGAGTTACGAATCCGGAAGTCGATTTCGGCAAGGTCGGACCTGCTTTCTATTGCTACGATGATCAGCACCGGGAACAATACGAAAAAGACCAGCAGGTCGT
>MGTA01000233.1:4116-4909 GCA_001799225.1 Deltaproteobacteria bacterium RIFOXYD12_FULL_50_9 | reverse complement strand
CGCTGAACCCACCACAAAGACCAGCAGCATCAGGACAAACATCAGCAGCATCTTGTTGTCAATGAAGGGCTGGACCAGTTCAGCCAATTGCTGAGGGATGTTGGCTGTGGTGATCAACCACGCAGAAACGCCAGCGGCTGCGACCAGGAACATGATGACGGCCGTGGTTTCTGCCGCGCGGTACGCGAGGTGAAACAGTTGATTGAGCTTGATCTCACGGTAGACCACGGTGCCCACGAATAGCGAATAGACGGCGGCAATGACGGCAGCTTCCGTGGGGGTGAAAACACCAAACTTCAATCCGCCGATGATGACGAGTGGCAGGGTCAGCGCCCACAAGGCTTTGCGTGTTTCAGCAAAACGCTCCTGTATCGACCGTTTGGCTTCGACTTTGACCTTGTCCCGTTTGACCGACCAGCGCCACGCCAGCATGATCGCAATTCCCATCAGAACGCCGGGGACAATGCCGGCGATGAACAATTTGGTGATTGAGACTCCGCCGGCCACGCCAAAAATGATCATGCCAATCGACGGCGGAATGACCGGCGCAATGATGCCGCCGCAGGCGATCAGACCACAGGAGCGGTTGATGTCATAGCCTGCTTTGCGCATCATCGGCACCAGCACGGCCGCCAGGGCTGCCGTATCGGCAACCGCCGAACCCGACAAGGAGGCCATGATGATGGCAGCGGCGACCGCCACATACCCCAGGCCGCCGCGCACATGCCCGATCCATGCCATGGCCATGGTGATGATGCGGCGCGTCATGCCGCCCGCATTCATGAATTCGCCG
>MGTA01000233.1:1860-4110 GCA_001799225.1 Deltaproteobacteria bacterium RIFOXYD12_FULL_50_9 | reverse complement strand
ATGAAGAACGGAACGGCCAGCAAGGGAAAGCTGTTGGAGCCATCCCACATGTTCTGAATGACAATTTGCGGGTCGGTAAAGCCCATGTAAAACATGATTGACAGGCCACAGCCAATCAATGCAAATGCAATGGGCATGCCCAGAGCCATCAAACCCAGCAGAGAGCCAATGAAAATAAATATTGTCATGGCTTTGCTCCAGAGAGGGTGTTCGCTGCTTCGTCGCCATGGATAATTTCTTGCGCGTCAGCCAAGCCCTCTTCACTGACATCACAAAGCTCACTTTCAGACACTTTTCCCATAGCCAGACGTATCAGATTCGATAAACAATTAACGGCAATAGCAACACCGGTCAGATAGCTCACACCAAAAACCCAGAGCATGCTGATTTGTGCCACGGGGGAAGCATTTCCTTCAATGATCTCGTGCTGAAGCCAGGTGCCATAAACCATGTAGAAACAGCACACCAGCATGACCAATTGGCTGATCGCCCAACAGGCTTTCTTGCCGGCCAAGGGGAGCATTTTGGTGACAATGTCAACGCCCAGGTGGGCGCGATGCCGCATGCCGACGATGGCGCCGATGAAGGTCATCCAGACAAAGGCAAATCGCGGTATCTCTTCAGACAGGTCGATCCCCGTGTTAAAAAACAGGCGGAGTACGACGTTGCCAAAAACCATGATGAGCATGACAGTGATGCAGATCACCATCAAAATTTCCAACGCACGGTAGAAAGCTTCGACCGATGCGTGAATGACTTTAGCCATGAATGCCCTCCTCGGGGAAGCCAGAGTGAATGCTTATGAGCCGGAGCGCACTTTGTCGATCTCTGCGTAAAACTTCTTGACGAAGTCCTCGCCAATGATGGGGGCGAACTTGACCACAACGGTCTTGACACGGTCCTGAATGCGGGCCAGTTCGACAGCAGAAACCTGGTTCACCTCAACACCGGCAGCCTTGAACTTACCCATCACATCCTTGTCGCCTTGTTCCAGGTATTTACGTTGCAGCAAGCCGGCTTCAGTGGCGGCCTTTTGCAAACCGGCTTTATCCGAGGCCGACAGGGTGTCCCAGAACTTCTTGGAGGCCACCAATGCCACCGGGGTATAGACGTGGTTGGTCACAGAAATGTATTTCTGGACTTCCTGCATCTTGTTGGAATACATGTGCACCAAGGGGTTTTCCTGGCCATCAAGTGCTTTGACTTCGAGCGCGGGGAACACCTCGGAAAAGGCCATGGGAACGGCATTGGCGCCAATGGTTTTCCGGGGTTCAAGTGCCACCGGATTAGCCATTACGCGCACCTTGAGTCCACTCACATCTTCCAGTTTGGTCACTGGGCGCTTGCTATTGGACAAGTTACGAAAGCCCATGCCAGTCCAGGTAAGTCCCACCAGGCCGGAGGGCTCGATCTTTTTAAAGACCTCCCTGGACGATTCGCCGTCCAGCACGGCATAAACTTCCTTTTCATTTTGAAACATGAATGGCAAGTCCCAAATTTGCACTTCCTTCACTTTGGAAGCGAGTGGGGACAGCGTGCCGATATACAACTCCTGGGTGCCCGACTGAACCGCCTGCAATTGTTTTTCGTCACTGCCCAAAACACCTCCGTGATACGCTTGAACTTTCACGTTGTTGTTGGTGTAAGTCGCGGCCAGTTCGGCAAACTTGTTCATCGCCATGGCCTGGGGATGCGTATCGGGCATGGCATGCCCAATTCTTGCCTTGACTTCCGCCATGGCCTGGGTTGTCCCCAGTAAAACGATGGCTGAAATGGTGGCCAAGGTGCTCATTTTTGACATGAATGTCTTTTTCGTCTGTTGTCTCATCGCTGTTTCTCCATGGGTTAAAAATCTTCTATCTCTATCCAACCAAAGCTGCCCGGTGGCTGTCATTCCGTCCGGACGAACGGATGAACTTCTTACAAAACGGCCAGCATTCCGCCGTCAACGTAAATAATTTGCCCATTGACATAGCTCGACGCTGCCGAAGCCAGAAACAGCGCTGCGCCAATCAGTTCCTCAGGGCGACCCCAGCGCCGTGCGGGTGTGCGGCCCTTGACCCATGAGTCGAACGCTGGGTTGTCTATCAGGGCCTGGTTCATTTCGGTCACCATGTAGCCAGGGCCAATGGCGTTGGCCTGGATATCGTGCTCTGCCCATTCCGCAGCCATGGAGCGTGTCAGTAGCTTGATGCCACCTTTGGCGGCGGTGTAGGGCGCCACGGTGGCGCGGGCAACCTCGCTGGTGAG
>MGTA01000233.1:1510-1814 GCA_001799225.1 Deltaproteobacteria bacterium RIFOXYD12_FULL_50_9 | reverse complement strand
CCAATATTGATCACTTTGCCGCCCTGCCCACGTTTGATCATGCGGGAAGCCGCCTCGCGCCCGACATAAAACGCGCTGGTAAGGTTGGTGTCGATGACGCGCTGCCACTCGGCACCCGTGAGGTCGAGCAGTGGTTTGCGGAGCTGGATGCCCGCGTTGTTCACCAGCACATCGACCTGAACGCCTTGTTGATCGAGGCTGGCAAATGCCGCGATGACAGCTGCCTCATCGGTTACATCAAAGGCCAGCTCAAGCACGTCAAACCCTTTGGCACGTAATTCAGCGGCCGAGCCTTTAAGGCGTG
>MGTA01000233.1:1151-1503 GCA_001799225.1 Deltaproteobacteria bacterium RIFOXYD12_FULL_50_9 | reverse complement strand
CATGCCATTCAGGATGATTCGTGCGCCCGCTGTGGCAAAGCCTTCGGCGATCGCCCGACCCAAACCCCGCGAGGAACCAGTTACAAGCGCGGTACGGCCAGTGAGATCAAACAGTTGTATCGACATCTAAGTTTCCTTTTGAAAAAGTTCGAACAGGTGCAGCGTCTTCGTCTTTGACTGCGCTTGTGACCTTTGTCGTGATCCATCAAGATTCGTAGAATACCGTGATATTTCACAAAATATCTAAGTGAAAACCCCAAGTCTTTATAAAATGAGATGTGTCAGACTAATGGCCACAGACTGCGTCATGCAGCAACACCATCGCCCTATCCAGGGGCTTTAACAGGGTGTT
>MGTA01000233.1:959-1137 GCA_001799225.1 Deltaproteobacteria bacterium RIFOXYD12_FULL_50_9 | reverse complement strand
AAATGAACAAGAAAAAGTCACTGCGTACGGTGCCAAGTGCAAAGGTCAATGCCGATTTGAATGAAACCATCAAGAACCGTTCAGCTGCCAGTCTGGCGGACCTTGCCTATGAGCGCATCGAAGAGCTGCTGGTCAGTTGTGAATTGCAACCCGGCTTGCATTTGACGATGCAGGACTT
>MGTA01000233.1:412-943 GCA_001799225.1 Deltaproteobacteria bacterium RIFOXYD12_FULL_50_9 | reverse complement strand
TTCGGCCGAACCCCGGTGCTCCAGGCCGTAAACCGGCTTGCGTCTGACACCCTGATCCTGGTCACGCCCAGGCACGGCTTGCAGATCGCGCCCATCGACCTCACGCGAGAACGCGTCCTGCTTCGACTTCGCAAGGATGTTGAGCGATTCGTAATCCAGCTGGCGACAGAGCGCTCAGGGGCTTCTCAGCGCAACCAGATGATTCACCTCAAGAGAACTTTGGAGCATTACGGCAGTAACATCACCATCCAACAGTTCAATTTGGTAGATCGGCGCATCGACCAGCTTTTTATCTTGGCGGCCAACGAGCCTTATGTTGAAAGCACACTGCGCCCCCTGCACACCATTTTCAGACGGCTTGGCTGGATTTATCACATGAAGTCCAAGCGTGCCGAAAACCTTAGCCGTACGGTTGACCTCCATGTGGCCATCATTGATGCCGTGGCCAGCGGCAACGTCGACTCGGCCATCGCAGCCTCCGACCAATTGATGGATTTCGTCGACACCACTTTTGCGGTTCTCGAGAGTGAA
>MGTA01000233.1:188-398 GCA_001799225.1 Deltaproteobacteria bacterium RIFOXYD12_FULL_50_9 | reverse complement strand
ACTGAATGTGGCCCACAAAGAGCATGAAATTGCACTTGAACTCGAGCTGATGACCTGAATGGCGAATGGCCACCGCAGTGAACCGCTGAACATTTCTGAACGAAAATCACAAATTAGAAGAGCTTGCGGGTCAGACCACTCGCGAAGCGACGTGCTCTGACCCCAACAAATTAGACGACCTATCTCCTGCCGCCACGGTAGATGTTTCTG
>MGTA01000233.1:0-147 GCA_001799225.1 Deltaproteobacteria bacterium RIFOXYD12_FULL_50_9 | reverse complement strand
GTGATCAAAGTCCGTGCACGCACGGTAGAAACGGCAGTGCAAAAGCTCTCGGAATACCTCATTGGGCAGGATCCTTCGGGCATCAACGACCTGTGGCAAACCATGTACCGAGGTGACTTCTACCGGGGTGGACCGATCCTGATGCTT
>MGTA01000232.1:4508-19832 GCA_001799225.1 Deltaproteobacteria bacterium RIFOXYD12_FULL_50_9 | reverse complement strand
TTTTCGATTGTATCAATGTGATTACATCGAATTCGCAGATGGACAAAGTGGCTGGGATTGTGGGTGATGATATTGGTTTGATGGTACTAACGGACCGATATACAATTAGCACCGTGCGAGAGTCGTCACAACTCAAAAGGTTTGTTCGACCTGAAGTCATATTCGACTCGCTCAGAAAAAATGAGTACGAGCAAATCATCAAAGCCCATTTTGGAGAAGTGCCGCAGGTTTCAAATGCACGCATTTATCAAACCTGCCGTGAACTTTTCTGCTCGCTCGACCCAACCGCAGCGCATGACGCCATGGTGGTTGTGCTCAAGAAACGTGACAACAGCAGGCGGTTGCGGGATTTTGTCCTTTCAGTGCCAGAATCACTTACAGCTGTTTCACTTTCATGCAAGCTAGGTGTTGCAAAACAGATGCGTTTTTCTCAACTGCTGAACACGGCTTTCGGAGACTGCCTGCCTGGGTAATCGGTGTCTATCAAGGAGGTTCAATGTACTACCCATACTTTCGCGGAAAACAATACGAATTGATTACCATCCGTGAGAATGCCGAACGTATGACTCAAGCCGCCATCGTTCCTATCATTGAACCGGTGAAGCAAAATATGTCTGGCCTACACCGTGCGCTGGAAGCACTTGTTGAAAAAAATGTCCGATTTGTGCTGATCTTTAATCCCCAATGCGGTGCCCTCTGCGACATTAATCCCGCTCTCATCAATGAACTCGTCAATGGAACACTGTCCGAATATCACAATTTCTCATTAGGCTACATCGTAACTCAAGACACCTTACTGTCAAATGTTACCAGTTTCTGTAAATCTGCTTCACATCCTGTCACCATAGTACACTCCGGCTACCAGCATGGCCGTGAACTAGCGGATGCCCTGAACAGTCAAAAAAATGTCTCGGAACATATCTTTATCGAAGAGTATTGCAGCAAACTATACCGCAAGCACTTCAGCAAAAAGACTCGTGTCCTTGTCCGTGACGGCTTTATTAAACGCACCAACCGCGAACATCCAGAAGTGGAGCATTTCTCCGATCTGCATATTACCTATAAGGAAGAAAGTGTAGATGGTTTCGGAGATTTCCTAATCGTTGGCGATGATTATAACGAGGGCGGCGGGCCGGCTTATACGATTGCAATACACCTGACCTTTATTGATGCGGCTGAAGATGACGACATGTTCGTCAAACACTACCTCTCTGATCGGACAAACACCCCGGTTGACCCTGGTGGCAAGTTCCTGGAAGCCTTGCAAAAGCTAGTTGATGATGTGGAGAAGAAGAGTTCAAAAATTTATCGCTCTGAGGCGGTTAATGAATACGTGAAATTCCATGAAAGAGAGCACTATCCCGGCCTTGGCTATATAAAGAAGCTCTCGATGCAGCACCATATTGAGCTAATGATCAACTCCCTGACGCGTGACCTATGAGGAAGTGCTGCGCAAACTGTTTCGGCGATACCTTTCTTACTCAACAGATAGAGTTGCTTGCCCTGGAAACGGGTAACTGTGAATTCTGTCTTAGCCTGGACGTCAAATTAGTAGAGCCGTTTGAGTTGATAGATCGTTTTGAAACGGTATTCGGGCTCTACGAAGAAAGCACCAATCCAGGTTCATCAAGTATAGAATCGCTGCTACGAATGGATTGGGAACTGTTTGCAAAGCTAGATTCCGTGAAGGCTGAGATGCTGTTGGGGCTTATTTTTAACAATATCGACATGCTGCAAAAAAACTTCGCGCCGGTCATTCAGCATGACGCTTCTGCTGTTCAGGAGTGGGAGGACTTTCGGGAAGAACTGAAGCACCGGAACCGTTTTTTCCCGAAAAATATCCAGGCGACGAAGCAACTTAAAGAGCTATTCGGTCTTCTGGTTGCGTCTACAGCGGATATTCCTATCAAAGTTTATCGAGCCAGAATGTGTGAGCAGCCGCAACCATACGCTTTGGATCAAATGGGTACACCACCAGCAGTACTGACCGGTAATGGGCGGGCAAATCCGGTCGGCATTCCATGTCTGTATGTTGCCTCAGATACAACCACGGCGATAGCTGAAATTCGTCCCCATAAAGGCGAAATGGTCTGTGTTGCCGAGTTTGAAGTAGATAAGAAGATTAAACTTGCGGATTTGCGCTATCCACGAAAAACTATTTCACCGTTTTTACTGTCCGAAGAGCAAATAAAGTTGCTCCGTCGTTACATGGAGTACCTCTGCCGTCTGAGTGAAGAACTAACCATGCCCGTATTGCCCAAGTCGGCCCATCTTGAGTACCTCCCGAGTCAGTACCTGTGCGAGTTCATAAAACATTGCGGGTTTGATGGATTGATTTATACAAGCGCCATGGGTGCAGGTATTAATTACGCCATCTTTAATAGTGCCAAGGTGATAGGTGTGGATGTTCATCAGTACCAAATTGATAAAATTGCGGTTGGGTTTAGTGAATGTAGACGCTAAGCCAGGTCAAACGTAAAAAAAAGCCTAATATCCTCTTTCAGAAACAAAATACACAAAATCAGGTCTACCCATTTGACTTGAGGCCATCCCCAAGTGCAAGCGCCTAAAATTACCAACATGGAATCCCTGTGAATACTGACTTTAAAGATCATTTTTCGGTCAATTCGGAAAACTACAAAAAATATCGCCCTGAATATCCTGCAGAGCTCTTCGCGTACTTAGCTTCTCTATCCCCTGCGCAGGAAAAAGCCTGGGACTGCGGAACCGGATCAGGGCAAACCGCCAAGGGACTGGTGCGTTTTTTTAAGAGTGTCATCGCCTCGGATCCGAGCAGTTCGCAGATTAAAAATGCCGAAAAAATCAGCGGGATAGAATACCTTGTCACAACCGCTGAAAACAGCACCTTGGCAGACGAAGAGTGTGATATCATAACGGTTTCCCAGGCTCTCCATTGGTTTCGCCTCAAAGATTTTTTCAAAGAGGCTGACAGGGTTTTGAAACCGGACGGCATTTTGGCGGTTTGGTCATATAATCTGCTTTCCGTCTCGCCGGGCATTGATCCAATCATTACTGATTTTTACAGTAAAACCCTTGGTGATTACTGGCCAGTTGAAAGGAAGCTGGTTGAAACTAGCTATAACGACATAGTTTTTCCTTTCCAGGAGGTAATCCCCCCCGATTTTGCCATGCAGGCTGAATGGAATCTGCCGGAGCTTATCGGTTACATATCCACCTGGTCAGCCGTCAAGGAGTTTCAAACAGCAAACAGCATCTCGCCACTCGGAGATTTGTATGAACAACTATGCCAATCTTGGGGAAAGCCAAGCCGGAAGATGACGGTCAGCTGGCCGTTAACATTGAAAATTCGGAAGAAAATTACAAGCTGCCAATTGAGAATGAAGTCAGGTTAAAGAGATAAGAAAGGCTAACTTTTTTTCCGGCGCGGCTTTTTATTTCCTGAGGCAGGCTTCTTGGCGCGTTCGACTTTTTTCCCGAGCGCTACTTGAAAGGCCTTGGCGGCCCACTCTTTTAATAAATCCCGATCTTCCAAAATCTCGGCCGGCACCTCATAATAGCCCATGATATAAGATTCAGCGCCGAACGGCCGGAATGGCCCGGAGCCGGCAGCCAGATATTCGGCCTTATTGGTGTCATCGACCTTAAAATAGAGCACATCATCGGCAACAAGCCCGAAGAAAAGAGCGTTCAGATAGAGCCCGGCGCCGCCGAACATCCGTCTGGACTGCACCTGGCCGAAAAAGGTCAACTGATCAAGGACGTAATCAAGATATTCCTGACTGACTGGCATGATAAACCTTTCAAACCTCTTAACACTTTTACCTTGTTGATATAAATCAAGTTTTTATTTCCCTACGCACAATCAAACAGGCCTCGCCCAGTCTCAGCACTATTCGATCAAACCCTGTTGACATCAAAAATCAGGATTATTCATGAGCGCCAAGGCTGTCTTCATCTCCGTCGGTTTATTGTTTAACCCAAGAGATTTCTGAAGTCAAAAGGACTTTCGTTATATATGATACAGGGGAAGAGATTTAGAATAATCTGCCCATAAACGCCTGATTAAGATCACCATCGACATTATAAGGAGCATGCATGAAAGACAAAAAGGCATTAACAGCCCCCTGTGGAATAGACTGCTTCAATTGTGAACTTTACGAAGACAATTTGACGAACGATTTTGCAGAGATGATTCACGTCAAATATAATGTGCCGAAGGATGAAATAGCGTGTAAAGGTTGCCGTCAACAGGACGGAAAGCATTTTCATCTGCCAAAAGGGTGTGCAACCCTGGATTGTGTCAAGGCCAAAGGTGTGGAATTATGCTGCGACTGTAATGATTTTCCATGTACGTTCTTAGCGCCAGTTGCTGACCAAGCCGCCAAATATCCTCATAATATAAAACTCATCAATCTCTGCCGGATTAAAAAGGTTGGGCTTGACCGCTGGATAGAGGAAGAAGCTGGACAAATACGAAAGAAATACTTCACAGGCAAATTTGCGGTTGGCAAAGGGCAAGCAGAATAAGAGATAATTGAGGAGTGGGTATCGCCGGTTAGATATCTTGGAGAAAAATGAATAGAAGATCAATCCTGATGATGTTAATTCTATTATATCTTGCGATGTTCCCCACCGTGCTTTGACGTTTGGTCGCTGCACAAGAGTGCCTTCCGTAAGCTCAAGATCTCTCCGGATTTTGTGGCGACAACCTTGGAGAAGTTGGGGCTCCTGCTTGAATATCGTGCCGTAGTCAGGGGATTTGTAACCATCATTGCCGGCAAAGAATGAGGAAATGGGGGCAGAGTGATCATTTTCTCCGGCCCCGATGGATTGAAAATTACGATGGCAACCAAAGGTGCGTGACCGAGATCGGGCAAGCTTGGCCACGGCCTTCAGGCCACTCAAACTCTCGTGGGTGCTTTGAACGGTAGATGGAATATTTGTTAATTTCCCAATGCCTATTCGTCTTCAAAATTGAGTTCTTTTCATCATCAAGTACAGTTACAAGCTTTGCAAATGAATACTGCCCTCTTACATATCCGACCATCAGAGCATTTTGCATTGACCAGGCATAGTCGCCGTTAACAAACCGGACCAATCCCTTGTTGAAATAACAGGACAAAATCGGATGCTTGCCGTCAATGGGTTTGCATTCCACAAAAAGCCCATCCTGATCGCTGAGAAGCGGATATCGTTCACGTTTCAGATCGAAGAAAATATCCGGCATCTTATCGGGGTGCTTCTTGTCAAAATTTGTGATTTTCGGCTCTCGAACGACCTTGCCGAACAATGCGCTATTGAAGCCATCAACTTCGCCGTATTTTCGCAGACGGTTTTCAATGATCTCCACCAATACCTGGGTAATGGCATCCTCATCTGTTGAATTGAAGAGAAAGTGGGTGGGTGGCTGTTCCATGAGCAACTGCCATGCTCGTCTGATTACCTTGCAAAGAAGCAGGATTGTCCGTTGCGAGATGGGCGGGTGAGGCAATGTGAACTCTATGCCTTGAGTAAAAAAACCTACAGCCATCAGCTTCTCCCAAAAGGAAACACATCAAGATGATGGCGTAAAATGTCTAAAGCGCACAGTCGTGCACGACTCAAGGTCCAATATCGATATTGGCCAATAACTCCAATAAGTAGACTTCCATCTTCATGTACAATAACCCTGCTGCATCCTGATTTATTGGCTTCTTCGGCGATTTGGGAAATCAATTTTTTCTGCTCCGCTTGAGTAATATGGGCGGAAGCAGTGGTTGTTGAAATAGCAAAAAAATGCCAGGGTGAAAGAAAATCCGGTCGCGTGATTGCAACTTCATCAACCGATACGGTTTCATCAGTAATCGTAAAAGACGGGGCAAGCAATCGTTGCAGTTCGGCATAGAAGGCGTTTCGGTCCTTTTTTACCGGAGGGCTATTGGCTCGATCACGCGCCTCTTTATAGGGAGGGGCTACTTCGAGCGTATCTTTCACAACCTGGCGATCATATTTATTCATCCCGTAGAGATCAAAAATGAAGTCGTTAAGTTCCTGCCAAGGTTTATTGGATGTGGTTTCAAGCTGTTTTGACAGATCTATTGCGTGTTGCCGTTGATTCTTTGGCAACAGCTCGATTACCGGAAATGGGAATTTTTCAAGATTTTCCTTTAAAAAGGTTCGGCGTTCCGCGCCCATCCGGGAGCTTGTCATGAGAACATGGTATCTGAACAGTTCCGAATGCGTGATCAGATGAAGAAGCGAAATAGAGGAAGCATCAAGAACCCCATGTGCGGAAAATCCGTAATATGATTTATTGAAAACGGTGGCATCATGAAGCAGATAAGACTTAGCCGAAGTAATGGACGCCCCTGGAGATTGCGGCACGATAAGCAGTGGTGAGGAATATAGCTCAGGCCCACGCGGTCTGTGGGCGGTGGTGAAGCCGGATTTAGTCAGCAAAGAGACATTAACTGAAAATTGCCCTTTCTCAGGAGGAATAAAGTTAGGTAACTCAGTCATGAATGCTGCATTATCTTGCCTCAAGTTTGGCGAAAGATTGTATCCTAACCCTGAGAATGGGGGCTTCCAATACGACCCAACGCTTGGCCAATCTAATTCATCAAGTTTGCGAAGCACTTCCACATCAAGCGCCGTTCCCACAGCCAATGTTTTTAGAAGCCAGGAATCTTCTATGACTGCTGATGCAGCTATCGGCTGCGCGGATTGAAAATCAATGCGCACGCCCCCCTTGTCGTTCAGGTGCTTTTCGAAATGGGGGGTAATAAAATGGAAATGATGATTGGCGGCAGGCCTGCGATTACGTGCGAAAAATAGCATGAAAGGCTGATTCATGCCCGGCCACACCGCCGTATCCGACAGGTTTGAGCCATTCAGTATCCCTGTAATTTCGAAACTCTGTAGTATTGCATTAAAGGCACGGGTGCCGGCGGGGGTCTGTTTGAGGAATATTCTTCCGGGTAGTGCCATGGCGATAATGCCGCCCTGTTTCGCCCATTGTGTTGATCTCCATAAAAATGGCAGGTCTGGGTTGTTGTCAGGATTCTTGTAGGTCTTTGCTGTTTCTGCAAGGCCACGATCCATCAAGACCCGGCGAGTCAATGTTGTGAATACGGCATTATGTGCCTTATTTTCTTTTTTGGCCTCTTCATTGTCCCCCTGCAGACGACTCCATGGCGGGTTTCCGATAACCAGATCAAAACGGCCATTGAACTCTTCAGAAAGATCCGGGTGCAAGCTGCCGAGGACAAACCCCCTGGAATCTAGTTCCTCAGGTCGTCTATGGTTATAAAGTACCACGCGTTGGAGCGGTTTTGGGAATTTAAGGCTTTTGGGAGGACGGGGTGAATCATTAAGTTCTATAGCGGTAATATAAAGCGACAAGGCCGCCAGGCGCAGGGCTGACTCGCTGACATCGAAACCGCGGAGCTGTTTGTAAAGGATGGATTGAATCGTCTTGGTGTCCGGTCTTTTTCCGTCATGCTCCCAACGTGCCGCAACAAGCTTTCTGAATGCCAGGACAAGGAATATCCCGGCGCCGCAACTCGGATCAAGAACCTGGGCATCTTGCTTATTGGTTAAACCAGCAAAGGCGTCATCTACCAGATAGCGTGCAATGCTTTTTGGTGTGTAGTAAACACTTGTCTTTTCCGATCGTTGCGAATCCCATACCCGGCTGAAACTCTCATATACTTGGCTGAGTACACCGATGGGGATGTGGGCGAAGTCGAGATCCGGCCAATCTATTGGTATTGGACGTTGAAAATGTTCATTCCCTGCGTGTTTCCAACCCTCAAGGATAGCTCGTAAATGGTTAAACAGTTTGCCGTTTGTTTGTAAGTCTGCGTGCTCGAATACTTCTCTATAGTTGCTGGAGAGCGGAAGCAAGTCGCCGTTGAAGGTGTCATCAAGCCACTGGCAGGTTGTTACGGAGTTATTAGCATTCTTGAAACAGTCCCCTGGAGATGTTGCCTGCGGACAAATTGCATCAAGCTCATTCAACCGGATTATTTTTCGATCACACAGGAAGCGCAGGAACAGAGCCCGACCGAGAAACGAAAGGACATCCAGAGGGTTAAGGGCATGCTTGCATATGAGAATTTCTGATGAACGGCTCAACAGGTCATGAATTGTCTTAAATACATAATCAGGGGCCTCTGGCTGGCCTTTCAAAGTGAAAACGCCACTTACTAAACTCTGAAAAAACAGGGGTGCCACTGAATCGTCCAGCTTGATGGTTTCGTTCCAACCGTGGGCCAAGACGGATCGGTCCAGGTTTATTGGATATACAATCAACTCCCCCGGACTTAAAACACCGAGGTAAGCCCGCTCCCCCCTGTTAGCCAGAAGGCGCTGCAATTCCATAATTTTTTCTTTGTCAACATTTCGTAATCGGTCTCCCGATACAAGGTACAGCAAAGGTCTGGCCTGGAACTCGGCGACGGCGTCAACTTTAAGGTTTCCGTTTCCAAAAGTTTTTAATAAATCAAGGTAGTCCAAATGCCTGGGCATAGGCGCACCGTCAAGCGGCACGACATCATGACATCCATACTCTTTGGCGGTGAATAAAAGATTCATGAGCAATACCGATTATCCGTGGTTCTGATAATCCCCTTATAGCTCCCCAGGATACGGATAAGGTTGTTCTGGTTCATGTCATAAATTTGATCTGCAAAGGCAGGATTTTCGGATTTAAGCACGAGTGCTTTTGATGACAAATAGATTCGTTTTAATGTGGCTTCGTGTTCAACCAGAACAGCTGCAATATCACCATTTTCCACGCAATCAGTTCTCTTTATGACCGCAATATCGCCATTTTTTATTCCTATGCCGGTCATGCTGTCGCCAAGAACGTGGAGTGCAAAAAGTTCCCCTCCGCCAAACAGTGTGGGTGAAATAGGTAGGAAACCCTCTAAATTTTGTTCCGCCCATATTGGGACACCCGCCGCAATACTGCCGAGGATGGGTATTGAATTTTCCTGCTGCCGGTTTATCAGTGTTGTTTGTAACGATGTCAAGCGGATTCCACGTGCCTTCCCGCAATTCCGCTGGAGGTAACCTTTTTTTTCGATAAGCAGAAGGTGACTGCGCACGGTATTAAGGCTGCTAAACCCGAAGTGGCCACATATTTCCGCCTGGGTCGGCGGGTGTCCGTTTGCCCTCTGCCAATCGTCAATAAATTCAATAAGTTTTGTTTGTTTTGCTGTCAGACTTTTCACGGTAGCCTCGCATATGTCTGAATACTAGGGTGATAAATACTGTTATAATATACAGTATATGCTGAAGCAAGACATGATTTCAAAGTGAATCATCTTTTTTTTGACGCTTTAATCCCTCGTGCGGTGTGACTATTACAATTTAGGCTCAGTCGGCTTATTTTGTTAAATATTTTGCCGATACATTACCTGCCACGAACATTTCAAAGAACGCTCTTTTGGGGACGGACTTAAGTATCTCGTCGGCGATATACTGCGCGTCTTTTCCCTGGCCGGCCAACTCCTTGCCGAGCCTTTCACAGGTCATCAGGTACTGCTTCATATCCTGAAGATCTTTTTTGGTCGACAGAGGCCCATGCCCCGGGATTATAGCTGTAACATCCATGGCTGAAATTCCATCGAGTACGTTTTCCCAGCCCGGAATATCGCCATCCCGCATATTCGGATGAAAATTGGTGAACAAAACATCGCCGGCAAACAGGGTTTTGGCATCCGGAATATACACAACTTGTATACATCTTGTTGACAATATTGATGAAATCCTATTTTTTCAAATGAACTGATACTGCCTGGTCGGTTGACAAAAAACGGAAAAAGAGATAGTGGTTTACAGGCCTTTAGGACCAATAGCATTATGCTTATGTCAGTACAAGATGGAATTTAAGCAATATAACCCATGGAGAATATAAAATATGGGCCTGGTTAGACCAGCTATTTTGTTAATTGGATGCATATTCTTACTAACAGGATGCGGATCTCTCTCAATTATGAAGGCAAGATCAGCTATGGAAGCCATGAACAGTGGCGATCTTGAAACTTATTTGCAGGATTGGGACGAAAATGCCACGTTTGTTTATCCGGGAAATACATCCGCAAGTGGGGAGATAATAGGTAAAAAAGCAATAAGAGAGTGGTTTGAAAATTGGCGGAAAGTCTTTCCTGATTTAAAATTTACTATTAAAAATATATACTTAAAAAACAACTTCTATCTCGGTGATGAAAATATCATAGCGGTCCACTGGGAGGCACAAGCTACAAATAAATTCGGCAAAAAAGTGAATTCAACCGGAATTGGCGTAGTTACCATCAAAGGTACTAAAATAGTCCGGGTTCAAGACTACATCTTTGACGCGGACAAATTAAAAGAGTTCTGGGGCGAGTAGCAAAAACCATTTCTAACCCTGGGAAAAATCGTGAAAGAGGCAAATCTATGTTAAAAATGAACCTTGCAACGTAAGATGGCTAAAATTCTGATTATCTATTCAACTACCGATAATCACACTCGAGAAATTTGCCGGCGGCTCCGGCAGGTTATCGAGCAGCAGGCTCATATCGTAACGCTGTTGTCTATAGACGACGAACCGAATATGGAATTGCAGCTATTTGATAAGGTCGTTCTCGGTGCGAGTATCCGCTACGGAAGGCATAGCCGGCAAGTTTACGAGTTCATAAAACGAAATGAACAAATTCTGGATAGTAAACCGAATGCCTTTTTCTCGGTAAATGTTGTCGCCCGAAAACCGGATAAGAATCAACCGGCAACTAATCCATATTTAAAGAAATTCCTTAAGCAAATATCCTGGCGGCCAAAGGAACTCGCTGTTTTTGCGGGGAAAATAGACTACCAGAAGTATAGCTTTTGGGACAGATTGATGATACGGGTGATCATGTGGATGACAAAAGGGCCTACCGATCCTAAAACAGTTGTTGAGTTCACCAATTGGACACAGGTGGAGACTTTTGGTCGGCTCGTCAGCGAAATGTAACTGTGAAAATTATGTGGTCGGTTGGGTTGAGGCATAAAACCAAACAGTTACAGACATTGACAAACGGCAATATGCCTGCTGTAGGCAGGCACAAAATTTGTTTGGTTTCACCCCTCAATGGGATACTGAACAAAGCGCGGCTCAACCAAACTATTACTGCTACTACTTCGAGGTGACGAGCACGTGAAAATTAACACATCAGAAAGCGGCTTGCACAATCTCAGAAGTTTTATTGGACAATTGGCCGATGTTCCTGAAAAAGAGTGGAATTATTTTGCAGAAAAGGTTACGGAGCGAATTTTTAATAAACATCAGTTACTCTTTCAGGCCGGTGAACCAGTGCCAAATTTCTTTTTTATCAGCAAAGGGCTGGTGCGATTTTATTATCTTACGGAAAAAGGAAAAGAGTTTAATAAAGCTTTTGCTATTGAAAACGAATTTGTTGGCTCCTTCAGCGCCATGATTTTTAATGCACCCTGTAGATATTCCGTGCAAGCACTTGAAAAAACGGAGGTGTTGGTTATACCGGTCCGCTTAATCCAAAATAGTTACGACCGTCATCCTGCCTGGGAACGGGTAGGAAGACGGCATGCTGAAAGTGTAGCGGTCAAAAAAGAGATACGAGAAGGAGAGTTTCTTCTGGACTCGGCAGAGACACGATATCGTCGTTTATTAGCGGATCACCCAACACTTATTGACCGAGTTCAGCAATATCACATTGCCTCGTATCTTGGTATTACTGACGTTGCCCTTTCTCGTATCCGTAATAAAATTGGCTTAACATAGGTTAATGCCCAATAAAGTATGACCTTCTATAGGTTATGGCTGGAAGTCTTACTGCCAAAATTGACAAAAAGGAGGTCATAGTGAAGAACGAAAAACAAAGTATGCTTGGAAGAGTTGTTCCGCCGCCACTATTTGTTGCGGCATTATTGCTTATAGGCTTTGGTTTACAATGGCACAGTCCAGTTCTGTTGCAAAATAACCATCGAGCTTATTGGTTGATCGTTGGCATTATCCTGATTATCTTTGCGGGAATATTGGCTTTCTGCGCAAGGCGCATTATGCGGACGCAGAAAACGCCTATAAGTTTCCGTAAGCCAACGGTTGTCATCATTAGTGAAGGGCCTTTTGGTTTTACACGCAACCCATTGTACCTCTCTCTGGTGCTGCTTTATGCAGGGATTGGCATAGTGGCAAATTCGTTATGGTTCGCACCGCTGCTCGTTATTTTAATTTTTTTATTGCACAGAGTGATCTTGCGAGAAGAAAAATATTTAGAACATGTTTTTGGCAATGAATACATAATCTACAAAAAAATAATTAGACGGTGGTTTTAGGGAGATTTTCGAGTTCCAGAGAGGATCGAATCCAATGTTGCGGCTCCAGAGGATGGTGTTATGACCGAATTCAATCAATCACGCTGGGTACGACCAGATTTTTCTCAGGGCTATCGGGACAATGCCGATGTTCTGAGAACCATTGGTTGCTGCTCTTATTTTGATTGAAAAATGCCGGTTGTCACGACGTTGTCAGTACGTTATACTGAAATAAAAAAGGAGGAGCCCATGGTCTCTTTGTCTCAATCGAAAAGTGAACGTATTGATGTGCGTGCTTCGACGGCGGTGAAGCAATTACTGCAGGAAGCGGCTCGTGTCTGCCACAGAAATGTAAGCGAATTTCTGCTGGAAGCCGGCGTGATGGCAGCTAATCAGGCGCTTACTGATCGGCGTCGTTTTGAACTTGATGATGCTCAATGGGAGGCTTTCGAGGCAGCATTGGATCGCCCGGCGCAGACAAAACCGCGTTTGCACAAATTGCTCAATGAACCAGGAGTGCTTGGTTGATGGCTGGAGATTACCAGCCAATCCGTAAGCTGCGAGCCGATGATTCGTTAAGCGCCTTTGATTGCGGACAGCCCCAGTTGAACTGCTATTTGCAACGGTTTGCGCTGATCAATCAGCAGGCCGGCAGTGCATGGACTTATGTTTTATGCATTGATGACAAGGTGATGGGTTATTACAGCCTGACAGTAGGTAGCGTTGAATACAGTCAGGCACCTGATCGTGTGTCGAAAGGCCTTGCGAGGCATCCGGTGCCGGTTATGTTGCTGGCCAGACTGGCGGTTGATCATGCACACCAGAGACGCGGGTTAGGACGAGCACTTCTGAAAGACGCTCTGCTAAGAACGCTTGCAGCGGCTGATATCGCTGGAATTCGAGCCATTTTGGTGCATGCCAAGGATGCATCCGCGCGTGCTTGGTACGAAGGGTGGGGTTTTGAGAAAAGCCCGACCGACCCGTACCATCTTTTTCTCCTTATCAAGGATATCAAAGCCTCACTAAATGGCTAATCTGTCTTAACCATAAGGGGAGCAGGAGATAAAAGTGTGTTCATGGACTGCATATCAAGTAAAGGAGGTCGACCATGCGAAAAGAGACGCAGTGTGTGCACAGCGGCGCGATCAAGGACACGGTGTACGGCGGGGTGAACTCGCCGGTTTACACCTCGACCGCCTTCAACTATCTGGACCGGGAGCGGGTCGCTTATCCGCGCTACTTCAACACCCCGAACCAGACAGCCGTGGTCGAGAAGGTCTGCGCCCTGGAGGGGGCGGAGGACGGGGTGCTCTTCAGCTCCGGGATGGCGGCGATGAGTACGGCTATCCTGGCCTTTGCCGGGGCCGGCGACCATGTGGTGATGATGGATGAACTCTACGGCGGAACCCACGCCTTTGCCACCAATGAATTTCCCCGGCTGGGAATGGCCTGCACCTTCAGCGCCACGGACGCTGATGCCATCTGCAGCGCGGTGCGCGTCGAGACCAAGGTCATTGTTATCGAGTCGCCGACCAATCCGCTGCTCAGCGTGATCGACATCCGGAAGGTCGCGGCCTTTGCCCGGGAGCGGCAGGTGCTGACCATCATCGACAACACCTTTGCCACCCCCATCTATCAAAATCCGTATGGCCTGGGGATCGATGTAGTGATCCACAGCGGCACCAAATACCTGGGGGGCCACAGTGACATCTGCTGCGGGATCGCCGTGGCCTCCCGGCAGCATGTGGAACGCATCCGCAAGATGGCCCTCAGCCTGGGCGGCAGCGTCAATGCCGACACCTGTGCCCTCCTTGAGCGCAGCCTGATGACCCTCGCGATCCGGGTCGAACGGCAGACGGAAAACGCCGGTCGTCTCGCCCATTTTCTGGAAGGGTGTCAACAGGTCCGGCGGGTCTGCTATCCCGGTCTGGCAAGCTCGCCTTTTCACGAACTGGCCAGGAGCCAGATGACCGGCTTCGGCCCCATGCTCTCCTTTGAGCTGGAGTCAGAGCGGGTCGATCCGGCGCGCTTTGTCCGCAAGCTGCGATTGATTAAACCGGCGGTCAGCCTGGGCGGTATCGAAACGACGATCTGCGAGCCGGCGGTCACCTCCCATGCCAAGATGTCGGCTGCTGAACGGCAACGGATCGGCATCACTGACGGACTGTTGCGACTCTCCGTGGGGATCGAGCAGGCGGATGATCTGATCGAGGACCTGGAGCAGGCGATGACGATATGATGCAAGGAATAATCGATGGCTGACGCGACAACTCTGCCTCGTTGTGCCTGGGCCGGCAGCGACCCGCTCTACCGTACCTACCACGACGAGGAGTGGGGGGTGCCGGTCCACGATGATCGGCTCTTGTTCGAGTTTCTGATCCTCGAAGGCGCCCAGGCCGGGCTCTCTTGGATTACTATTCTGCGCAAACGGCTCACCTATCGGGAGGCCTTTGCCGGTTTCGACCCCGACTCGGTGGCCCGCTTCGATGAGGCCAAGGTCGCGGAACTCCTGGCTAATCCCGGCATAATCCGCAACCGTCTGAAAGTGGCGTCCGCCATCACCAATGCCCGCGCCTTCCTGAAGATCCAAGAGGAGTTCGGCTCCTTCGCCGCCTACCAATGGCGCTTCATGGACGGTAAACCGATTATAAACGCCTGGCGCAGTATTGCCGAAATCCCGGCCGGCACCCCGGTGTCGGACGCCATGAGCCGCGATCTGAAGAAGCGTGGCTTCCGCTTCGTCGGCAGCACCATCATCTATGCCCACATGCAGGCGGTGGGCATGGTCAATGACCATACCGTCGACTGTTTCCGCTGGCGAGAACTGGGAGGTGGCCAAGGATGAATGATCAAACCGCTACCATTGATGAAAACAGGCGCTGGCCAATAGAATTTAACCTTAAAAGGAGACTGACATGAGCGATTTGAAACAAAGAATTTTCGAGCTGGCCAAGGAGCTGCAACTGATCAACCTGGCAACGATTACCGAGGACGGCAAACCGTGGGTACGGTACGTAGTCGGGCTGGCTGACCAGGAATTATCAA
>MGTA01000232.1:0-4485 GCA_001799225.1 Deltaproteobacteria bacterium RIFOXYD12_FULL_50_9 | reverse complement strand
TCGGATAAGATCCGGCACATGCGGCAGAACCCCAATGTCCATGTCTCCCTGGGCGCGAAAGACCTTATAACCGCAAGAAATTGGCTCCAGATCGAGGGCGTCGCGGAGATTTCAACGGCAAAAGCCGAGCGCGATGCCTTTTGGTTTGACGGATTAAAGGCCCATTTCAAAGGGCCGGACGATCCCAACTACTGCGTCGTCATTGTCAAGCCGTCCAAGATCGAGCTGGCATCGATGGCAAGTTTGGACGCTGAAATCTGGCAGCCGGGCAACTAGCAAGTTTCCCGCATGATCATGGGGATAGCCATGCAGAAGATTGATTACAAGAAAGAGCTGAAATACCTCTACTCTGCTTCGACGAAGAAGGTGGCAATCGTTGAGGTGCCGGCAATGAACTTTTTGATGATTGACGGCAAAGGTGATCCGAACATTTCGCCGGCCTTTCATGAGGCTATCGCGGCCCTGTTCGGTGTCTCCTACACATTGAAATTTTTGATCAAGAAGAGCACGGAAGGCATTGATTACGGCGTTCTGCCTCTGGAGGGTCTGTGGTGGACCGAGGACATGTCCCGGTTCAGTATCGACGCGAAAGACGATTGGCAATGGACCATTATGATCATGCAACCGGAACTGATCACTAAGGAACAGGTGGGCGAAGCAGTCGAGCAGGTGCGGAAAAAGAAAAACACCGCCGCACTCGCCAATCTCCGCTTCACGAACTTTGCCGAAGGCAAGGCTGCCCAGATCATGCATGTCGGCCCGTTTTCAGAGGAAGGCCCGACCATTCAGAAAGTCCATGATCATATCAAGGCTGTAGGGGGAAAACTGTCCGGCAAACATCATGAGATCTATCTGAGCGACACCAGAAAGGCGGCCCCGGAAAAATGGAAAACCATCATCCGTCAGCCGATGGCGGGCTGATCCCAGAGGAGGGTTTCAGGAGGAACGCATATGTCTTTGAAAAAAAAGATATTCATAACCATCGCCGTGGTTGATTATGCGATCCTGAGCCAAAAAAATCTGAGCGATACTTTGAAGCAATTGAAAGTGACGGCATCACTATTGGCAAGATCTTGAGGTCATTCGGCGCTATTTTTATAATGCTTGCAATCTCATTCAGTATGACTTAAACATTCAGCTTCATTTATGAAGAATGTTTTGCTATGAATTTACGTGACTTACGGCAAGGGGTACTTTGATATTCCTTGAAACCGTCAAAAATGGCTGAACTGGTTCAGGCTGGCCATGATCGCGATCTACAGGTTGCTTTACAACGGTCGGTGTTCTAAATTCATTCAATTGAATTCGTTAAAATTTCATTTGGAACATGCGGCATCGGAATTAAGCAGTTAACCACCTAAGAATGCAATTTGAATGTTGAATAACTTCAATAATGACACAATTTCAGATAGATATATAAAAATTAATTTGTCGCTTACCCCTGACAGGCATGGAACATTTTGAATGTTATCAGGAAACTGTTGAATAACTTGTTAGCGTTGAAGCATTGAAGTTGTTTTTAGACGAAAATTCTGAATACTTTTGAGGAAATATTTGTGGAGCAGAAATCTGATGTTGAATACAGAGCAGAGAAACTCTACAAGAACTCCAGGGAGAAATTTGGATACCTAATAAGAGAAGTTGTCTCAAATGCCATACATGCAGCGATCATTCGAGACAAGAATGAAAATCATCCACAATACCAGCCTCAGGTCGAGGTAATAATCGATAAGGACGAAGATCACGTCGAAATTGTAGTTAAGGACAACGGCGAAGGTTTTACGGATATAAACAGAAAATACTTCACGCACCTGGATACAAGAAATCCTCAAAAAGAAATCCTACACTTTCATCCGATGGGCCAAGGGCGCCTAGCCATAGTCTATTTCTCAGACAACGCTAGTTACAGGTCGGTTTATCGGCAGGAGAATGGTGAGTATAGACAGAAGCACTTCAACTATCCTGAAATCTCATGTCCTCTGTTTGATATCGAAGTCTCTGATGGGTCTAAAACCGACAAGGAAAATTCTGAAACCGTCTTGACTTTAAAGCTCATCAAACAACACACATACAAAAGAGCCAACACATTTTTTTCAAAGTACTCTGATATCGAGAAAATCAAAAATTGGTTCATTGAAAACTTTTTTCCATTCTTTATTGAAAACGAGAGACTCCAGGTCTCGGTCGAGCTTACCGGTCAAATGGTTAATGTGACCCGATCCTACATAGAAAAGAACGTCGACAGCATCCCTTTCAAAGTAAAATTCGAAAATGAATCGGATGCTCAATCTGAGTTCAAATTGTGGTTGCTAAAGAAAGAAGATACACCGAAGACCAGAAATCAAATTATTTGCTTCGCGAGACATCTTCGCGCAGAAATTGAGGAGGGGAGAATAGAATATGAGATAGACCTTCCAGACGCTTATGACTGGTTTCTTTCATCAGAATACTTTGATGATAATGTTGACCAGAAGGGCGACAAAATCGAGATTCCCGTCGAACACGTTGAAAAAATCCAGTTCAGTCTGGCCGCTGTACTTGACCAACATTTTGCATCGCAGATTGAAAGAAACAGATCTGAAACAAGGAAAAATGTTGCGACCACCAAGGAAAAGTATCTTTCCCTTTCTGTCTTCATAGATGAAAAAAAGGCAGCCTCAACAAACAGTGTCCTTAGAGAAGCCGACTTGGTCAGTACTGCTATCGAGAGCAAAGGCAAGGTTGAGAAGAGCTATTGGATAAATCAGGAATCAGAAACTGAAGAGATTGGAAAATTACTAAATTCTAGTCTTCAAATTTACGTTGATCACAGAAAAAGGGTGCTTCAGAAGTTCCAGGGACTGATCAGGAAATTCGATGAGGAAGGAGAAATAAAGAACGAACTTGAAGACGATATCCATGATTTGTTTCTGAAACGTGGTGAAAATTTACGTACTTCGGCAAACAAAAACCACCTTCATAATCTTTGGATTCTCGACGACAAGTATACTATCTTTTCTGAGACGTTTAAGGGTCTAAGTACACGAAAGGGGCAAGAAGCCTCTGACATCTATCTGTGGTCAGATGATCCGAAGCTACCAAGAGAGCTTTTGATTCTGGAGCTGAAATCAACATCTAGTGCTCACAATGCTGGTAGTAAATATGAAAGCATGGTGGCGCAAGTAAAACGATACGCTGCACAGTTTTACAAAGAGCCTGTCAAAGTGCTGAACTGGGATGCTGATCCTGACAAGATTCTTTATTTCGGAGTAATATTGGCGCGGAAGAGCGATATAAATAAGGAATTAAACTCCAATAACATCGGAGGCTCGCCTCACAAGATTCCTTTTCTGGATTCTTCATATTTTTTCAACGAGAATTTCTCCATAGGAGCGAACAGCGCCGCTGCTCCTCAGTTCAGGGAAATTAGAATAGAAATGTACGCATATGAAGACATATACCGATTGGCTTCGAGTCGAAACGATGTCTTCTTTAGATTATTAAAAGGTGAGTACAGCCTGGAAGACGAAAAATAACTCTGGTTTGACATTACAATTTCTTCGAAAACTGCATGAATTCCGTGGACATGACTCTTAATTTCAACAATAAAATGCACCGGTTAAACCGGTGATTTTCGCGTTGCAAAGACAGGAAATGAATAAATACCCGATACGACTGACTCAGTTGGTTCACGAAAACCTTTCTGTCATTATGAGCGTCGCTTACTCCCGAGCGCCGCTAATCGAGCTTATGCAAAAGAATTTCGTGGGGGAATGGAAATACCTTGGGAAAGCCATCTTTGAAGTAGGCGAGGAAAGAGCCAATCGCGCCATTACCGAACTTGCCTTGTTATTGAGAATCCTCGACGATGAAGAGAGGATTACGGACTACCATAAACAAATAGGCACCCATTGGAAGTGTGGTAGCTTGGTGCTGGAGAACGATGAAAGAGTTGATTTGTCGTTCCGCGAATTCTCGAACAAAGTCATACATGCAAAGACGTTCAAATGGGAGTACTCGGTGGGTGTGCCTCCCAGATTGAAATGCTACGCGAGAGATGATGATCACAGAAAATGGAAGCTGGCCGAGGTGGATTTAGTCGGCCTCGCAGGTTTTTGTGGACAATTTATGAGCTAGCACGCTTGGTGTGACTTGCGAACACGGCGCTGTACTGGATCGCAGAAACAACCGGCTCCCGGTTAGCTTTTTGTTGGCCCGAAATATCTACTATAAGGAATCGCCAGAAATGTACCGGCCCATGAACTTGGTCAAGTCCAAGCAACGCGTTGCTGACCACGGGGAGGTGTTCACCCCCGCGTGGATGGTCGAGGCGATGCTCGATCTCGTCAAAGGAGAGAGCGAGCGGATTGACTCCCGCTTCCTGGAGCCGGCCTGCGGGAGCGGGAACTTCCTCGTCCAGGTGCTGCGGCGCAAGCTCGCCGCCGTCGAACTCAAGTTCGGGAAGTCCGGCTTTGAAAAGCGGCATATTCCGCCGTCCACTACATG
>MGTA01000231.1:12600-19908 GCA_001799225.1 Deltaproteobacteria bacterium RIFOXYD12_FULL_50_9 | reverse complement strand
TTCAGTTGTAAACCTCATTCCTGACATAAGCTCTGCTTCATGATTGTTTGGTGTGATAATGGTAACACCTTTGAAGCGTTCAGGCTGACCTGGCTTGGGATCAACAATTACTGGAATTTTGCGGTTTAACCCTGCCAGTCGTTCTCGTAAAAAATCCATAAGACGGAGCGTGATCATACCTTTACCATAATCGGATATAATAATCGCATCAATATGATCCAGGACGCTGTCAATAAAGTTGAAAACTTGTTGCTGCTGGGTTGGCGGCAATTCCCCGCGTTTTTCTCGATCGAAACGGACCACTTGCTGACTCTGAGCGATGACCCGGGTTTTTTTGGTTGTCGGTCGGTCATCGGTTTTGATCAATCCAAGGGTTGATGAGCCCAGTTCGGTGAGCAGCTTAATAAGCTGCTCACCCATGATATCGTTGCCGATGACCCCGCATAAAGTAGCCTGGCTGCCCAAGGCATAGAGATTATTTAAGACATTGGCAGCACCACCCAGCAGCAGGTTTTCCCTGGTCACGTCAACGACCGGTACCGGTGCTTCAGGTGAGATCCTGGATACGGAGCCCCAGATAAAATGGTCGATAATTATATCGCCGATGACCAACAACCGAGCTCGTTTGAATCGGGCCGGCAGATAGGGCAGAATTTCGGAAGTAAGGGCTGGCAAGAATTGGTCTCCTTATACGCGACTAAAAGTCTAAGTCCATCAATTTGAGTAAATAGCGGAAGTTATAATATTGTCTCATGTTTTTTATGGCTATCATTATTTACAGATTATTTTCGCAACTCGCCTGTTTTTTTTATCAGGGCATGTAGATCAACAGTCATTTGCTGAGCGAGTAGATGAATTGCCTCAGGATCAAGCGCTGCAATATTCTCAATCATAAAGGTTTGAGACGTACCGGCAGGCGAGAATGGCCGCCAGCGCTCTTGAAAACGTTGGTTAGGTGCACCTGCAAAAGCAATGACCGATGGGGTGCCGACCGCGGCAGCTATATGCTGGCAGCTTGAATCATAGCCGATAAAGCCATGAGCTTTGCTGATTAAAGCACCGATTGAACCGATCGACCCTTTGAAACCGACAACCCCGTGGTTAAAAGGTATGGTTTTGGTAGATAGTTCTTTTTCAGAAAAAAATTCAGTGGGTACTGACCGTTGTTGAACCGTTGCCAGCAGTCTTTTTACCCGCATCAAGCTCTCTGCGGCGCTGCCGGAATCAAGGAGAATGAGAGTATCCTTTCTGGTTAACAGAGAGAGAAGCAGTTCTGTTTCAAAGGGTTCAGGAATACGTTTATTTTCATTTCTTCCTACTCCTAGATTGATGATGATCAGGAGTGATGATGCCGGAAGGCCGGCGATAAATGTCTGAGCTGCTTGCAGGGTCTCATCTTTAAACAAGAGAGTTGGATTACAGAAAAACGTACCTGGCAGAATGATGTCAAGCCATTGATTGACAAGAACAGCCAGGGATGATTCATTGCCGTTACCAGGTTCCCTGCGGGAGTCAAAATAATAGGTAGATACCTCTTCAATCAGAGGCAGAAGTCCAAGCTGGGTAAGCCGGGTATCGGGATCAAAAAGCAGCAATTCGTCATTAAGGTAACCGGAGCGCTCATCCTGGACAATATCGTAGATGAGGGGCCAGACACATATCTTGTCCGGCATTGCGCCAAAACGCCGGTATTCAAAGCAATGAAATCTGGTGGTCGGCAGGCCGTGCAGGATCTCCTCCAGATGTGCCGGTCCGATCAACACCAGTTCGGCAGCTGGGAAGGCCTCTCTGAGTCGCCTGGTCAAAACCCCGAGAATCACTACATCGGCACCGATCGTCACTCTTGACAGCAGAATGATTTTCCGAACCTTGCAACGTTGGGCAATCCCGATCGGAGTCGGGTGTCTCAACCTTTCGTAACGGTCGAGCAGGTTACTCTGATGGCAGATCCCAAGCGTGGCGAGAAGCTGCTTCAGCTGTTCGCCACGCTTGGTGTCCCGGACATTAAAAAGCATTCGGACGAGAACCTGATTTGCTGCGTTGATACCTTGTGTACTGAAATCGTCGCAGAGCTTTTCAATGATAGTGTTGTAAAGAGACTCGGTCGCTGATTCGGCGAGTTCCGGGTTCGACGATTCAGATAATTTGCAGAGAAGATTGATAGGGCGGAGATCCGCCTGGCCTGTCGGCGTGATTGTGCTGAGGAAAAAAGAGGCAATCTCATCCGTCAGCTGTTTGGGGTTGGCATAAGATTGAGTATTGGGGAACAGACGACGCCATTCAATTGTAGCAGTTTGCAGGTCCAAGAGAGAAGTGGTTTCCGAGTAAAAATTATGGTATAGATCGTAGCAATTAACCAGACGTTTTCATTATAACTTCCTTTCCGATTGTCAGCAAGTTCAGTTATAATTTTTCTGCAGCAATTGTGGAAGGGGCATTAATCGGCAGAATGGGTAATGGCAAGTTGGTCTCAAAGAAAAAAATTCAGATGAGAATGCAATAGATGAATAACTCTTTAAAAAAAAATAATAGTCAGGAGTTTCCCGAAGGGATGGTGCCTTTGGGAACATCTGTGTTTCAGTTTAACTGTCATCCCGGGGTCTCTTGTTTTACGCACTGCTGTCGGAAACTTGAATTGTTTCTCTATCCGTATGATATCATCAGGCTTAAAAAAAGGCTCGGCATTGATTCCGAATCCTTTCTTACCAGCCATGTCCTGGTGTCGCAGGCGGTCAACCCCAATTTCCCGACCGTCCAACTAAAAATGCTCGATAACGAGGAGAAAACTTGTCCTTTCCTTGGGCGGAGCGGTTGTACGGTATACGAAGATCGGCCTTCAGCCTGCCGGACCTACCCGCTTGAAAGGGCAGTAGCCAGAACTTTTACCCGGGGCAGACCGGACGAATACTATTTCATGACTCACCACCTTTACTGTAAGGGCCATGCGGAAACGCGGGTGTGGACGGTCAAACAGTGGCTCAAGGATCAGCAGATTCAGTATTTTAACCTGATGAATGACCTGTGGGCGGAAATGGACACCCTGTTTGCCGGAAATCCCTGGCAAGGGGAAGGTGATGCCGGCCCCAGGCAGCAGATGGCCTTCATGGTCTGTTACAACCTTGATCGATTTCGGCAGTATGTCAACGAGCATAACCTGCTGCAGGAGTTTGACCTTGATAAAGCCAGTCGCCGCCATATTGAACAGGATGATGAGGCCTTGCTGCGCTTTGGTTTTGACTGGCTTAAATTTACCCTTGCCGGAATATCGACCTTGAAGGTTAAAGGGCCTGGGCAGCAATAATTACCCGATTTATCTGCTCTTGAGGAGTTCAACTACTCGGTCCCATATCCGGTGCGCAACTGCCTCTTTGCTGAGCAGGGGGAGAACCTCCTGATGGCCGGCAGGATCAAGAATGGTCACCTGATTTGTGTCAGCGCCAAAACCTGCTCCCGGCGCAGTAACATCATTTGCCACCAGAAGGTCTAGATTTTTTTTCTGCAGCTTTCTGGCCCCTTCCTGCAGGACATTTTCAGTTTCCGCCGCGAATCCGACCAGAAGCGGGAATTTTTTGCTCTTGGCCTTGAGTTCTCCCAGCTCTTTTAAGATGTCACGGTTTGGCTGCAATGAAATTGCCAGAGCCGCGTCTGTTTTCTTAATCTTGTTCGGCGAGTTGATTGCCGGTCGAAAATCGCAAACTGCAGCTGCTTTGGCCACAACTGTCTGCTGTCGGCAACGAGTTATAACCGCATCGTACATCTCTGCGGCGGTAGTTACTTGTACAGTTTCTACATTTGGCGGAACTGGCAGATGGGTGGGGCCGCTGATCAGGGTAACATGCGCCCCCCTGATCGAGGCAGCAGCAGCCAGGGCGTAACCCATTTTGCCGCTTGCCGGATTACTTATAAACCTTGCAGGATCAAAAGGTTCCTGGGTGGGGCCTGCCGTGACCAGGATTGATTGGCCTGCCATATCCTGCGGCATAAAAGCGGCATACAGGGCATGACGAACATTGTGCCAATTCGGCAAGCGACCAGGCCCCTCATCACCACAAGCCATTAAACCGATCTCCGGTTCCAGAACCTGATAACCGAACTCTCGCAGCCTTTTCAGGTTGGCTTGGGTTGCCGGGTGCTGGTACATTTTGGTATTCATGGCCGGGCAGATCAATATCTTGGCCTTGGTTGCCAGAACAAGGGCGGAAAGCAAGTCTTCAGCAAAGCCATAGGCCAGACGGGCGATGGTCTGGGCCGTGGCCGGTGCGATTAAAACCAGGTCGCAATCGCGGGCTAAAGTGATATGGTGAATCTGTTCTGCCTGATCCGGTTCAAACATCTCTGAATAGACTTTATTTCCGGAGAGTGCCGCAAAGGTCAGCGGTGTCATAAATTTTGTAGCAGCCCTGGTCATGACTACCTGCACCAGTGCCTCTTCGCCGGCTAAACTCCTGATCCACTCAGCAGTTTTGTAGGCGGATATACTGCCCGTAACTCCCAGGACTATTTTTTTTCCGCTCAATGCTGTTGTCATTGCCGAACCTGATTCGTATACTAGTTTGATTGCAATTCCGTGCTATTCAAGAGATTTGGTGATATAGACGCTGACCGATGTCTTTCTGCCATAGCCTATTTCAATGATGCGGATGAGACAGGTCTCTTTACTCTTTATAAAGGCCAGCAGGGTGTCCTTTGATTTTACTGAACCGTGCAACTGCCAGCCATTCTTGACCATACTGTTAAGGAAGAAGTCGGTTAGTGAATTTATCTCCAGTCGACCGGAGAAACTCAGGATACCGCCGGCATACGTACCGGTTCTGATGGTCATGCTGTCCGCACGATCCCAGGATAGTTCGCCGGGAATCAGTAGATCTTTGAAGTCTGTGGGATAGTAAGGCTGGTTGGTTAGAAGAACTTCCTTTTCGCTGGTTGAGCCTTTTTTTTCTTCATTAGCGGTCAAGTTCAAGCCGGCGCAGCCCGAGAGGAGGAAGATGGCAATAAGCAAAAAAAAGATATTACGATTAATGATTCGTTGTTGAAGGTTACTGAATAACATAAAAAAATCCTCCTAAATTTCATTAATAATGAGATCGTGCAGGCTGTTATAGTGCCTGAGAAGTAATTTTCTGCACATTTTTAGCAGAAAATTACTTTCGTAAAGGTACTTACACCACTAAAGGGGGTGTTAAAATAATCCAGTTTATCGGGGTATGGCTTGATTTTGAATAGCTTTCAGGATAGTTGCCACAAGGCCGTTTGTCAATTAAATTGGGGGAGAAAGAGCAATGACCTGCTTTGGGAATACAACTTGTCATTGACGCGAATTAGTGGAAAAAGTATCATATTTTTTGGCAAATATCTGTTCGGATTACGACCGAATGCTATATCTTTAATCGACGGAGGTGTATGAGATAATGGGCAATACTATTGCTGAAAAGATCTTTGCGGCCCATCTGCGGGATACGCCCACCCCAGAGAATGCGGTTCTTGATATTGATGTGGTAATGTGTCATGAGATCACGACGCCTATCGCCATCAACGACCTTATGAGCCGTGGTAAGGACCGGGTTTTTGATGTCAAACGAATCAAGGCGGTCATTGACCATGTGACACCGTCCAAGGATTCCAAAACCGCCATCCAGGCCAAAACCTTGCGCGAATGGGCACAACGGCATCGGATTCCTGATTTTTTTGATATCGGCGAAAATGGTGTCTGTCATGCCCTGTTCCCTGAAAAAGGATTTATCAGACCCGGCAATACCGTGATTATGGGCGATTCCCATACCTGCACGCACGGCGCCTTTGGAGCTTTTGCTGCCGGCGTTGGAACCACCGATCTGGAGGTGGGGATACTGAAAGGGGTCTGCTCGTTCAGAAATCCAGAAACCCTGCGGGTGATCATTAACGGCAAACTTGGCCCCGGTGTCTATGCCAAGGACGTTATTCTCGCTATTATCAAAAAATTGACCGTGAATGGCGCCACTGACAAGATCATAGAGTTTACCGGACCGGTAGTTACAGCCATGTCCATGGAGTCCCGAATGACTCTTTGCAACATGGCTATCGAGGCCGGGGCTACTTGTGGAATCTGCATGCCGGACCAGGTGACAGCCGAATATCTCTGGCCGTTTATCAAGAGTGAATATTTATCTATTAATGGTGCAACTATCGATTTCAAGAAATGGCACTCTGATCCGGATGCTAACTATGCAGCTGAATTGATAATGGATATCACTGATCTTCCGCCACAGGCAACCTACGGCTTTAAACCGGATGAGGTTAAAGACGTTACCGATATGACGGGAATCAAGGTCGACCAGGTCTATATAGGCTCCTGCACCAACGGACGAATTGAGGACCTGCGCGAAGCTGCCGGGATTCTTAAAGGTCGCAGACTGGCCGATGGTGTCAGGGGAGTCATGTCACCGGCCACGCCAAAGGTCTTTATGCAAGCGATGGAAGAGGGGATACTCAAAATCTTCATGGATGCCGGTTTTTGCGTGACCAACCCCACCTGTGGCGCCTGTCTTGGCATGAGCAATGGCGTTCTTGCCCCTGGTGAGGTGTGCGCTTCGACTACCAACCGTAATTTTAACGGCCGGATGGGAAAAGGCGGCATGGTTCATCTCATGAGTCCGCTTTCAGCGACTGCAGCCGCCATCAGCGGTGTCATCACCGATCCCCGGCAATTCCTGGGACAAGATAGAGTAGGAGATAAGTTATGATACCCGCGATGAAAAGGTTTGGCGGCCCCGCCATCTTTCTTGACAGAAGCGATATAAACACCGATGAGATTATTCCGGCCAAATATCTGACTGAGAACAGCAAAGAAGCGCTCAGACCCTATATCCTTGAAGACCTGAAGCTGGACGGTTTTGATCCCCGTTCACCGGCCTTGGCTAATGCCGGTGCGATTGTCACCCGGGCCAATTTTGGCTGTGGTTCATCAAGGGAGCATGCTGTCTGGGTATTTGAGGTAAATAATATCAATATGGTCATAGCCGAAAGCTTTGCACGGATCTTCCGGCAGAATATGTTTAACTGTGGCATGCTGGCCATTGAACTTCCCAAAGAGCAGATCGAAAGGCTGTTCACTATGGGAGGAGATGTGGTGATCACTGTCGACGCCGGGTTTTCAAACTTTCAGGCTCGCGGCAAAAGCGGGGAGCTTACCTGCTCCATCATCTTGAACCCCTTTGATCGTCAATTGGTAATGGCCGGCGGTTGGCTCGCTTATGCTGATCAGAAGTATTGAAAGAAAGGATATCCCTTTATAGCCGGCGCAGTTAAGCCATGTTCATGAGTTTGCCGGAA
>MGTA01000231.1:3023-12590 GCA_001799225.1 Deltaproteobacteria bacterium RIFOXYD12_FULL_50_9 | reverse complement strand
GATCGATATCCAGGAGTATGGTAACCCCTGAAGTGAGTTTGGCCAGACCCAGGATGCAGGATGTGTTGACCTTGGAGCCAAAGGTGGGGGGATCTTCAATCTGGCCATCTTTGATAAAGGCTACTTCGGAAACAGCATCGACAATGACGCCTATCAGGGTAGAACCTTTGACACCTGAGATCTCCACGATGATTATGCAGGTTCGATCATGGTACTCTTTTTCAGGAAAGCCGAATTTGAGTCGCATATCAAGGATAGGAATAACCTTGTCCCGCAGGTTGATTACCCCTTTGAAGTAACTCGGGGCGCCGGATATTTCATGAATCTCTTTTAAACCAATAATTTCACGGACATCCATAATCCCCAGGCCGTACCTCTCCTCGGCTAGAGTGAATATCAGATATTTACCTTCGCGGGTTGTTAAAATCTCGTTTTGGAAGCCCTCGACTTTTCTGGCAGCATCAGGAGCGGATTTAGCTGTTCTACCCGGATCAGTCACTTTGACTGGTAATTTTTCCAACCGTAGATCCTTAAAGGCTTGATCAGCAAATTTTGTTTCAACAAATTTTGCCAAATCAATGATCCTGCCAATCTCCATCTTATTGACCATGTACTGTTGAATGCTCTCCAGATCCTCGATGACCGGGTAGAGATTGTCAGTGGTGATGCCCTGAGGATCACCTAAAACCTGGCGAAGCAGCGCAGCGTCAAGCCCGATCTTGCCCTGCGGGTCGAGAAAAGAGACCGCAATTTCAGCAGCTTGTTCAAGATTGTCGCGCATAAACAGTCCAGCCTTGACCAATTGATTGACAAATTCGTGGACAGCTTCCGGGTATTTGTTGACGGTCTCATCCCGGAATACCACGACACAACAGGGGTGATCCTGCCATATCTCACTTGAAAGGAACTGCTTTTCTGCAATACCGGCGCTGATGGCCCGCGAACCGATCGGCTCAGCAACCAGGAATCCACAAACATCCGAATTCTGTTTAAGGTACTCCGACATGCCGATCGGTGGGCAGACATCGAACAGGACATTGATCGCCTCTTTACCGGCGACGCCTGGCCGAAGCCCCATCCTGGTAAAGTACATGTGGGCCAACATGTTATGAATCGACATCTTGTGTGGAATCAGAAATGTCTTGTGCTTGAAGAACTGTTGATATGGTTTGACATATTTACCCTGTTTATTGCGGACGCAGATACTGCCGTTCCGGTGGGCAAAAAGCACAAGTTTGATTGGCGTTCCCCAACCGAAAAGATCCATGGCCGCCGGCGCCAGAATAAAAGCCCCATCAACATCACCCTCCTCCAAGGCTTTTTGGACAGGATTCCAACCCGGCAGGCAGATGGTTTCCAGGCTGAAAGCCTCAGTGGGCGTGATACCTGCATCGATATGATTTTTCAGAACACCAAGGGCCAGATGGTCGGTGATCTGGATATGTGCCATTTTTAGATGGACCCGGCCTTCTTTGCTGACCTTGGGGCCGGTCTCCTGTTTTTTGGCGACCATCTTCTTAACCCCGAAGATTTCGTCTATAAGATTTTTCAACTCGTCAGCGGTAAATGGTTTGGCGACTACGCCATTGGCGCCTGCCTCCTTGGCCTGAGCAATGTAAGCTTTATCGCTATGCCCGGTTGCCATGATAAACGGAATTGTCTTGAACTGCGGCTCGTTACGCACCCAGGAGAGCAGGGCATAGCCATCCATTTTTGGCATGGCCCAGTCACTGATGATCAGCTGAATTCCTGTCTCGTTTTGCAGTTTTGTTATGGCATCCTGACCGTCGACCGCTTCGATGATATTCGTAAGCCCGATCTGGTTCAGAATACGGGCCTCCATTTTTCGCATGGTCCCGGCATCTTCTACAAGAAGAATTGTTAATTGGGGATCGACTGCCATCAACTACCTCCCTGAAGTTGCCTGTTTAAGGTCTTAATTTATTGGTAACCATATGATATATCAATCAGGTTTTTTTCTGCAAGAGATCTCAACTGCAGCCTACAGAAAATATAAGGTGTATTTCGCTGCAACTACCAGAATCTCACCTGTTTCTTTAGATAGGGAGGCAGCAGTACAAAGGTGTCGGCCGGGGATGCCAGGGGCCTTCGTCGATCAATATTTATGTCTGGACTCAACATCTGGGCATCACCGAGATCGAGCGGGTCAGGTTCATCGGGCAGGGGCTTGCCGTCTTTATCGGTAATCGGCACGATGATCGGGCCCAAGCTGTCAATAACGTATGCTAACTGGCCATTTTGCAAGTATACTTTACTATTCTGGTTTGTTTCATCCTGCATAGAATATTCCATAAGGGTTAAATTGTGTTTATTTTGCAAAGCCTACTGTTTCTATTTAAGTATTGCGGTATGGATCATACCTATTTTTTGAGGTATCACGCATCGGCAGTTATTGTCAAATTTTATTAGAACGTTAGAGATTATAGTCTTCACGATTTTTACTCGATACCATAACAAAATGGCGTTGATCCCGTCTAACAAGTTCAGATTAAAGCCAAAGAGTTAACAAGCAACAAAACTTTCCGTTAAAATGGAATTTTTTGTGCGGAATATTGGAAAATATTTAAATACTGTAATTCTTAATAGTTAGATTTGATAAGCATGGCGTTTGCCAATATTTTTCAGAGTAATTTATTTTTTGTGTTTTGAATTGCGGAAAATTTGACACAGTTGATTCGAGAAGCCTAGGCAGCAAAATTTCTGTATTTCACGGATTTTTAAGCTCTTATCCTCCGTAATTATTGGCTAAATGGTCCTAAGATATTGTTTTGGCAGGATCCTTTTTGGCGCCAGGATATTCTGCTGCTTTTCTGGCATGAAGTATGCTTATTCAATAGTCTAAACAGCGAGGCGAACTCAAGAGAGTTTTTGTTTTATATTTGGGAGGACACTGCCATGACACCCCAAGAAGCCATCCGAATCCTGATGTTAAGTCCTTTTTACTTCCGCATGAATCTTATAGAACGTAAACAGCTCATTGTGGAATTTTGTACCATTCACGTCGCATGTCCTTCGGTAAAAACAGCATAATTATCCTTTTGTTTGCAGTGAGAAATCGATATCATCGATTACACCGGGCTTGGATGTTATTTAGGAATTTTTGAATTAAACTTTTTGAATTAAACTTGACATAAAACTCTGATAGAGTATGTTGTCTCTTCTTACGTGTCGCGGGGTGGAGCAGTCCGGTAGCTCGTCGGGCTCATAACCCGAAGGCCAGAGGTTCAAATCCTCTCCCCGCTACCATAACAATTTCAAGGACTTAGACTACGGTTTAAGTCCTTTTTTTTGTGCCTTGTACCGGCTTTGGTGTAATATTTTGGTGTAATATTAAAATAAAAGTATTTCACCGTAGCCGGTCTCAAGAATTTCATGCCGCTATATCTTCCACAGCGCTGCTGCCAAATTGGGTTTTGACCACGCCTTAGGCGCTCAACTTGCCTTGGACTACAACCTCGTCATCCATCAGGTCATGAGAGATGATTTCTAATGACCAGTGGCCATCAAAAGCATCGTTCAGGCGCTGAATCACGGTATGGCCCTCAACATAATCCAAGACTTTTCCGAAGCTGCCGCTTCTTTGCTTGATCTGGTCAGATGAGAATGGGGTTTCAAGTATCTGTCTGTTCATGGTACTGCCTCCTTTGTTTAATCGATTGAACAACGAAAAAAGGCCGTCAATCCACGACGGACCAACAGCCTTTGACTGAGGCAAAGCAGCACTATGCTGCTTCACCTTTCATAAAACTGGAAAAAAAGAAAGAATGCTTGAATGGATATGAATGGAAGGAAGGGGGGTACCCCCGGCCCTATAAAAATTCTAATGATAACAAGCACTTGTGTTTGGTATAGGTGCCTGTCTTGCTAAACTATTGAAATTATTAGATTTTTCAACAACGATTTGTGTTGGCCAAAAATTAATCAGTGGCCCTTAAATCATGGTGACCACGATGCGAGAACAGCCTAACTCAATTTACCAATATGCTGTTGCATCACTTAACTGGGTTATTATGACAAACAAAGGCATTGACAAACTGTTGTTGCCAAAACACTCTGATTCCCGTATAAACAGGGAGATCATTGATTATTTCCATTTCGAATGAATTAGAGAAAATGGCGTAAGGGACTCAAACGGTGAGCATGACAGCAACGAAAAATGATAATCTTAAAAAATTTGGATTTGCTTTCCCTGCCGGCAGTCCCCATGTTTCCCGCACTATGATGTTGGAGGAGTTGAGCATTCTTCTCGATTATATGAATGATGCCAGCGCCTCCCGCGATGATTATGGCCGTGCCATTATAGAGGCTAACTGCCTCGGCAAACGGACGGGCAAAAATCGTCTGATCTCCAGAAGATATCTTGTCGAACTCTATTCTCTTGCTCCCAATCTTTTGCTCTTCCGGGCGCTTCTATTTTTCTGGCAACGTGATAAAGCGGGACGTTCTCTTATAGCCCTGCTTTGTGCCTATGCACGGGACCCTCTTCTTAGTGCCTCTGCAAAGTATATCCTCCCGCTGCCGGCAGGCTCATTGGTCAATCGTCAATCAATGGAAACGTATCTTGATACTCTGGCCCCAGGGCGATACAGTCTTGGAAAGCTCGCCTCCAATGCCAAAAATCTTAACTCAACCTGGACCCAAACAGGCCACCTTGTTGGTCGATCTTCCAAGATACGAAATAGAGCCGTCCCTACTGTTGGGAGCGTCTCTTATGCCTTACTGCTTGGTTACCTGATCGGAGAACGCGGGGTCGGTCTTTTCCAAACTGATTACGTCAAACTTCTCGACTGCTCCTTTGAACGTGCTATTGAACTTGCCGAAGATGCCTCAAGGCGTGGTTGGATCATACTGAAGCGTATGGGGGATGTCATCGAGGTAGCGTTTCCTAATCTGATTACTGCAGAAGAGATGGGGTGGGTGCGTGAGCAGAGTTAAACAACTGATCCAATCGTATAGTTCTTATATTTCTGTACCTTGGCGTAGCGATACCGCTGCCGCCCAACGGGTCATCTTCTGTGTGTACAATGAAAATGAAGAGCTCCGGCTACGGGCCAAAGTGGATGAATTTGAACTCGCAACCCAGCGGTCAGGGCATGTTTGGGTGCTCTTCGATCTGACCAATTCATTTGCCAATTGGTTAGCCCCTCAGCGTTACGCAAAAAGCTATTACGAAAAACCGCACCTGCTGTCCCCCTTGCTCCCCCGATACCTAACCTATATCACCGAAGAGTTTACGACATTCCTCGCGGCCAAGCAGGTTAGTGAAAATTCGGTCGTTGCTATTCAAGGTGTAGGTACACTATTTGGTTTTCTCAAGGTTAAAGAAGTGGTTGATAAACTGGCTCCGTTGGTAAAAGGCCGTCTATTGGTCTTTTTCCCAGGAGATATGCCGAGTCCAAACAATTATCGCCTGCTGGACGGGTATGACGGCTGGAATTATCTAGCCGTACCCATCACCGCTGACAAGGAATTCTGACGAAAGGATCGTGATGAACAATCGTGACGTATATCAGGTAGACCCGACCACGAGAAAGTTGGTCAACGAAGGCGTGGCAAGCGTTAATGATGAGAAGACCAGCCAGGCGCTGGCTGTACTCCGCTATGAACTGGAGACCTTTGTCTGCGATGGTCAGTACGAAAAAGGGATGGCGCACATCCTGGAAATCTACCTGAAGAATGTCGAACAGGCCCAGCAACCAGCAGTGTGGGTAAGTGGCTTTTATGGGTCTGGCAAGTCTCATCTGCTCAAGATGCTGCGTGCCCTTTGGGTTGATACTACCTTTGAAGACGGGGCAACAGCTCGTGGCATTGCTCACCTGCCGCAGAATATCACTGACCTGATCAAGGAACTCATCACTCAGGCCAAACGCCACGGCGGTCTGCACGCCGCATCCGGCACACTGGGTGCAAGCTCCCGTGACAAGAGTGTCCGGCTGGCCTTGCTGTCAGTCGTCTTCAAGTCAGTTGGCCTACCCGAAACCTATCCAGTTGCCAATTTTGTCATGTGGCTTAAACATGAAGGCATTTATAATACGGTTCGCAGCCATGTCGAGCAGAAAGGATTCAGTTGGGATGAAGAGCTGGATAACTTCTACGTTGCCGAGGGTCTGCATGAGGCGCTCGTAATCGCCAAGCCCAATCTCTTTTATTCGCCAACCTCCTGCGTCGAGACACTGAACAACCTGTATCCCTACGTTCAGGACGTTTCCAGCGATGACATGCTTAAAGCAATGCGTCAAGCTCTGACCCGTGAGGGCAAATTCCCCCTGACTTTAATCGTACTCGACGAAGTGCAGCAATACATTGGTGAGGATAGTCAGCGATCCACCGATGTTCAGGAAGTCGTAGAGGCCTGCTGCAAAAATATCGGTGGCAAGTTGCTCTTTATCGGATCTGGTCAGAGCGCTATTACCGGCACCGCCAATCTCAAGCGGCTGGAAGGTCGTTTTACCATTCGTATTGAATTATCTGATGCAGATGTGGACGCCGTAATCCGTCAGGTTATTCTGGCCAAAAAGCCGGCTGCCAAGACACCGATTGAACAGATAATGCAGACTAACCTTGGTGAGATTTCGCGCCACCTGGCCGGCACCACTATCGGTCATCGGCAGGGGGACATCAACTACTTCCCCCAGGATTATCCAATTCTGCCGGTACGGCGTCGTTTCTGGGAGAACACCCTGCGTGTGCTCGACAAGACCGGCACGGACAGCCAGTTAAGAAACCAGCTCAGTATGGCGCACAAAGTTATCCAGACAAACCTGAATGAGCCACTTGGCCACGTTGTTCCGGCTGATTATCTCTACTTCGATTCTGCCGAAAAATTACTGCAGGCCCGTATCGTTCCGCGCAAGGTCTATGAAAAGACCATGAGCTGGATGAAAGGCTCTGAAGATGAGCGCCTTCTTGCCCGCGCCTGTGGACTGGTGTTTCTGATCAATAAGCTGGCCGGCAGTAACAAGGAGATTGGGATTAGTGCAACTATCGACACCCTGGCCGATCTGATGGTTGATGACATTTCTCAGGGAAGCAGCGCTCTTCGGGGAAAACTGCCGGGACTCCTGGGTAAATGCGAACTATTGATGAAGGTTGGGGATGAATATCGCATCCAGACTGAAGAAAGTTCCGCCTGGAGCGATGAATTCTTGAGTCAGCGCAGTCAGCTTGCCAATGAAGCCCACCGTATCGAAACGGAGCGGGATGACCGCCTCCGCAAGATGTTTGGTGACATTGTCAAAAAACTTTCCTTGAACCAGGGGACATCGAAGGTAACCCGCGATATCTACTCCATCTTTGAAGCTCAACTGCCGAAGGACAGTAACCAGAAAGTCTGTGTTTGGATACGGGACGGTTGGAGCATTGACGAAAACTCTGTCCGTGTAGATGCACGTCAGGCCGGCAATCAGTCGCCAACTGTATTCGTCTTTATCCCTAAGCGTTCCGCCGATGATCTTCGGCACTACTTGATAGATTATAAGGCCTCCAGCGCAACCCTCGATAAGCGTGGCACGCCAATTGGTCCTGAAGGGATAGAGGCGCGAGCCGCTATGGAAACGACCAAGCAGACCGCGGAGGGAAAGATAAAAGAGTTGCTGGCAGAGGCGTTATCAGGGTCGCGGGTATTTCAGGGGGGCGGCAATGAAATCCTCGGCAACAACCTGCAAGAAATGGTGCTTGAGGCCGCCAATAACTCCTTACAACGTCTCTATCCCCAATTCGCAATCGCTGACCATAACGGCTGGTCAAAGGTCTATGAAAAAGCCCATCAGGGAGCGCCGGATGCCCTCAAGGCTGTTGGGGATGATGGTGAGCCAGCAAAAAATGCCGTCTGCAAAGCTATACTTGGATTTTTCGCCGCTGGGAAAAAAGGTGTGGATATCCGCACCCAGTTTGAAGGATCGCCATACGGCTGGTCTGGGGATGCCGTCGATGGCGGCCTGCAGGTGCTTTTGGTGGCGGGCTTGATTCGCGCCCAAGATGAACGGGGTCAGGTTCTAGACCCCAAAGCGCTTGAACGTAAAGCCATTGGCAAGACTATGTTTAAGGTCGAATCAACCACGGTTACCACGGCACACCGCATCCAGATCAGAAAGTTACTTCAGAAGATTGGCTTGACCGTTATCCAAGGGGAGGAGTTGGCTTATGTTCCACAGTTCTTACAAAAACTTCAGGAACTGGCCAACAAAGCCGGTGGTGATGCCCCCAAACCTGCCGTGCCAGATACTAAAATACTTGCTGAAATACGACTGACAGCCGGTAACGAACAATTAATTGCTCTTTTCAACCGCCGAGATGAGTTGACCGCTGCCATAGATTCCTGGACCGAGTTGCAGGAACGTATCGATAAACGTTGGCCGTCATGGACCCCATTGAAGCTTCTCGCAGGCTACACCAATGGCATTCAGGATGCCGATGTTATTATTTCGCAGGTCAATCATATCGAGCAAGAGCGGCAACTACTGGCAGAGCCAGATCCAATCGCACCACTGATTGCTAATTTGACCCAGTTGCTTCGTGATGAACTGAACCGTCTGGACAAGGAGTATCAGAGTTGCCACGACAAGGGCATGGAACGACTTAAAGTTGATGAGAACTGGCAACAACTGGAGCCAGAGCAGCGGAATTCTTTGCTGGCGACCCAAAAGCTCACCATGGCGGATCAACCCAAAGTGGCGCTCGCTTCCACCGACGAAGTGTTGCAGACCCTGGCCCAGACCAATCTGGTAATGTTTGCCGATCGGGTGGCCGCCATGCCTGGTCGTTTTGGCAATGTACTGGTTGCCGCTGCGGAGTTACTGGAGCCGGAAACGCAAACTGTTTATCTGCCTCGTCGTATGCTTAAAACTGAGGCAGATATCGATGTCTGGACAAATGAGATTAATCAGCAACTCAAAACTGCTCTTAGCAAAGGGCCTATTGTGATCAGATAAAATCGGCACCAAGTAGAAATCCTTTTCACCTGGCTTCACTGGAGAAATGAATATATGCACCCCCTGGAAAAATCCCTGCGCAACAAACTTGAACGGACCGTCAAGGAAGCCCGTGATGTTGCGGAAACCGCCGCCCGTGCCGCGCTTGAGCAGCTTGGGGTTGGGGAGGCTTCTCCGTATTCCCATTTGACTGATGCTGATAAAGAGCTGCGTCGTAAGTTGCGGGTGCATGGCCGTCAACTAGGTGATGTCCGTAATGCTACAAGTGAAGTGCAGGAGATCTCCCGGTTGACCGAAGAGGTGGCCTATGAGCATTGGCACCGGATGTTGTTTGCCCGCTTCCTGGCTGAGAACAACCTGCTGATGTTTGATGGCGTGGCTGTGACCCTGGAGGAGTGCGAAGACCTGGCCGCCGATGAAGGGGCCGCCAACGGTTGGGAGTTGGCCGCTCGCTGTGCCGCCCGGATGCTGCCGCAGATATTCCGCATCGATTCACCGGTATTTCAGCTTTCGCTGCCGCCAGAACATGAACTGAAGTTGGAAAGCCTGCTGACCGAGCTGCCGCCGGAGGTCTTCACAGCTTCCGACTCCTTGGGTTGGGTTTATCAGTTCTGGC
>MGTA01000231.1:0-2988 GCA_001799225.1 Deltaproteobacteria bacterium RIFOXYD12_FULL_50_9 | reverse complement strand
AAGAAGATCGGCGCTCGGGAACTGCCCGCCGTGACCCAGCTCTTTACCGAACCTTATATGGTATCCTTCCTGCTCGACAACTCCCTGGGAGCCTGGTGGGCTGCCCAACGTTTAAACGAGACTGATTGGAAGACTGCCAAGAGTGAAGAAGAGCTACGTAAAAAAGCAGCTATACTAGGAGTGCCTTTGGAGTATCTAAGGTTTGTCAAGGTGGAAGCGGCTTCCAGCCGCTTAAAACAAATCGGCTACCTCCACAAAGGCAACGACATAGCCAATCTTTCGGGCAATCTTCCACATTGGCGACAAGACAGTGTCACCTACTTTGTAACTTTTCGTACCGCTGACTCCCTGCCGCAGGAAAAATTAAACCAATGGCAGGCAGAAAAGGAAGCCTGGCTGAAACAACAGCCAGAACCTCATGATGCACAGACACGTAAAGAATTTTATGAGAAATTTCCCGAACGTCTCCAGAGATGGCTTGATCAGGGATTTGGTGAGTGTTTACTGCAAAAGCCAAATCTCAGGGATATTGTTGAAAAAGCGCTGCGGCATTTTGATGGTGAACGGTATGATATTGATGAGTTTGTGGTCATGCCAAATCATGTTCATGTGGTGGTGACCCCAAAAACCGATTACCAGTTATCGGGTATTTTGCATTCATGGAGATCGTTCACGGCTAATGCGATTAATAAAGAAACTGGCAAAAGTGGCGCTTTCTGGCAAAAAGAATCGTTTGACCATATCATTCGCAATCCCGATCAGTTGGAGAAAATCAGGGGGTACATTCGGGATCATTCGGCTTATCATGGTGGAAGCGGCATCCTGCCGCTTGAAGAAAAGCGGCAAAGTGGAAGCGGCTTCCAGCCGCTTGAAGAAAAGCGGCAGGATGCCGCTTCTACTATATGGCAACCTGCTGCTGGCACCTTTGCTGCCTGGCCTGACAGTTTACAAGAATTTAAAGTGCTGGACCCCTGTTGCGGCTCGGGACATTTTCTGGTGGCCGCCTTCTTAATGTTGGTGCCCATGCGCATGGCATTGGAAGGCCTTTCGGCCCGCGAAGCGGTTGATGCCGTATTGCGCGACAACATCCATGGCCTGGAATTGGATCAACGCTGTGTCGAGCTGGCGGCTTTTGCCCTGGCCCTGACCGCCTGGCGCTATCCGGAGAGTGGTGGCTATCGGCCGCTGCCGGAATTGCATGTTGCCTGCTCGGGGTTATCGGTAAGTGTTGCCAAGGAAGAATGGAAGCAACTGGCCTTGGATAAGCACAACTTGCGGATTGCCCTCGACTGGCTGCATGATTCCTTCAAAGACGCTCCGGTGCTGGGTAGCCTGTTGAATCCAGCCAGAACTGATGCTGCCAAGATTGTCGAATGGAATGAGCTTAGTGCTGCTCTTCAACAGGCTTTGAATCAGGAACAGACTGCCGAGGGGCAAGAGGCTGCAGTGGTGGCGCAAGGGTTGACCAAGGCTGCCTCCCTGCTTGCAGGGAAGTATCATTGGGTCATCACCAATGTGCCGTATTTGGCGCGGGGTAAACAGGATGAGCGGTTGCGGGATTTCTGCGAGAAGCAGTATCCGGCGGCTAAGAATGATCTGGCCACGGTGTTTCTTGACCGCTGCCTGGAGTTATGTGTAGAAGAGCCTTCCAGGCTCTTTAAACAAGCGGCTGGAAGCCGCTTCCACTCTGGGACTGTCTCGGTGGTTATGCCGCAGAACTGGCTTTTTTTGACCAGTTACAAGAAATTTCGCGAAAAGTTGCTGAAAAATGACACCTGGCACCTGATTGCCCGACTGGGACCAGGGGCCTTCGAGACCATCAGCGGCGAAGTGGTCAAAGCCATACTCATCACCCTGAGCCGGGGGCAGAGTAGAAGCGGCATCCTGCCGCTTTTAAAACAAAAGAGCCAGGATGGCTCTTCTACCCTGATCTCCGGCCTTGATGTCTCCGGACCCCGCATCGCAAGAGACAAGGCTGTTGGGTTGATTATCGCTGAGATTAAACAGGTGGGGCAGGCCAGGCAGTTGGAGAATCCGGATGCGCGGGTGTCGTTTCAAGAGGAGGCAGAACTTGTCAAATTACTTATTGAATACGTTGATTCCTATGAAGGGATAGGTACTGGAGATTTAGCGAGATTTCAGATGTATTGGTGGGAGAGTATCTTGTCTGAAGATTGTTTGGTTCCTTTTCGAACAACATCTGAATTTACTATGGAATATTCCGGGTATACTGGAGCGTTGCTTTGGGAGTCTGGCAAAGGTGAAATGGTAACAAAAGCTCGTGAGCAAAATAGTAGACCAACAAGAGGTTTTCGAGCCTGGGATAAAAATGGAATCGCCATTAACCGTATGCGCAATTTGGAATCTTCTCTATTCCAAGGGCATAAATTTGATTGCAATATCGCAGCGTTGATACCAAAGAATATTGAACATCTTGCCGCAATTTGGGCTTTTTGTTCCTCTCCAGAGTATCCCACTTTAGTGCGTGGCATTGATCAAGCGCTTAAGGTTACTAATCATACGTTAGCTAAAGTCCCCTTCGACCTCCCCCACTGGACTGCCGTCGCCGCCCAAAAATACCCCCACGGCCTGCCCAAACCCTACTCTGACGATCCCACCCAGTGGATCTTTCACGGCCATCCCTGCGGCTCGGTGGTTTGGAGTGAAGAGAAAAAGCGGCTGGAAGCCGCTTCTACCATGCGCACCGATGTCACGGTGCTGCAGGTTGCCGTTGCCCGCCTGCTTGGTTACCGCTGGCCGGCGGAGCTGGAGAGTGGAAGCGGCTTCCAGCCGCTTGAAGACAAGCGCCAGGATGGCGCTTCTACTATAGAACTCTCCCCCGAGGCCCGGGTCTGGGTGCGGAAGTCTGCAGACCTGCTCCCCCTGGCCGACGAGGACGGCATCGTCTGCATCCCATCAGTGCGCGGGGAAATGGCCGCTGCCGACCGGCTGCTCAATCTGCTAGCTGTCGCTTGGCAAAGTGGAAGC
>MGTA01000230.1 GCA_001799225.1 Deltaproteobacteria bacterium RIFOXYD12_FULL_50_9 | reverse complement strand
CGCTGGCGTTATTAATGAGATTATTGAATAAGGGGTGATACCATTATGATGCCGACTCAAAAAATACGAATTCGTTTAAAAGGATATGATCATAAGCTTCTTGATCAATCAACAATCGAGATTGTTGAAACTGCTAAGCGAACCGGGGCAACAGTAGCTGGCCCTATTCCATTGCCAACAACAATTAATAAATATTGTGTGCTTCGATCACCTCATGTGGATAAAAAATCAAGAGAGCAGTTTGAGATGAGAACACATCGAAGACTTCTTGATATTTTAGAACCTACCCAGCAAACAATTGATGCATTAATGAAGCTAGAATTGTCTGCCGGAGTGGATGTAGAAATTAAATTATAATGATTAGCTTGAATTTGCTCATAATTTAAAGCATGTTGTAAGGTTGTTTTTTCTGTGAGTTTAATTTCAAGTTAATAAATGGGTAAGAAGAATGCCTAAGACAAAAGGTTTGCTCGGAAAGAAAATTGGGATGACCCGTTTATATACGGTTGAGGGTACCGCTGTGGGTGTAACAGTAATTCAGGCAGGCCCTTGCGTTGTTCTACAGAAAAAAACAAACGTAAAAGAAGGCTACAACGCACTTCAGATTGGATTCGACAGTAAGAAGGAATCTAGGCTGACTAAGCCTGAGGCTGGTCACATAAAAGGGTCTGGAAAGGGCGGATTTTATCATATCAGAGAATTTAGAGTAGAAGATCCGAATCTCTATGAGATTGGCCAGGAGATGATTATAAGCGATCTCTTTAAGATAGGCGATTTGGTGGATATCAGTGGCATTACCAAAGGAAGAGGCTTTCAAGGAGTAATGAAACGCCATGGTTTTAAAGGCGGTGGAAAGACGCATGGATCTATGTTTCACAGAGCTCCTGGATCTATTGGAAGCAGTGCATGGCCCAGTAGAGTAGTTAAGGGTAGGAAACTCCCTGGACATATGGGAGATCAACGGATAACCAAAAAGAATTTGATTATTGTAGATATTCGTACGGAAGATAATGTACTGATAGTAAAGGGTTGTGTACCTGGTTCTGAGGGTGGATTACTACAAATTTTCGCTAAATAAAGTGGATAACAGATTACCTTTTGAATTGGGGGTGTAAAATCATGGCTGTTACAGAATTATATAATATAAATAAAGAAAAAGTTGGCGAAGTCCAATTAAATGATGAACTTTTTTGTGTGGAAATCAACCCACACATTATTCATGAGATTGTTTTGATGCAACTTGCTAATCGTAGATCCGGTACAGCATCAACAAAAACAAAAGCTGAAGTTAGTGGCAGCAACAAAAAACCTTGGCGGCAAAAGGGCACAGGACGAGCACGATCTGGTGATAAGCGTTCTCCTCTTTGGAGGGGTGGTGGCGTATCATTCGGACCAAAGCCAAGATCATATAGCTATTCCCTACCCAAGAAGGTACGAAAATTAGGTTTAAGAATGGCCTTAAGTGCTCGTTTTGAAGAGAAAAATATGATTGTCTTAAATGATTTTCAGTTAGAAGAGATCAAGACAAAAAAGTTTATGAATGTAATGAATTCATTTCAAATTCAAAATGCCCTAATTGTTACACCTGACGAAAATAATGATTTGCTAAAATCATCCAGAAATATTCCAGGCATAAAGGTAATTCCTACATCAGGTTTGAATGTTTATGACGTTATGCTCCATAAAAATTTAGTTTTGCTGCAGCCTTGCTTGTCGCAGCTTGAAGAGAGGTTATTAGCATGAATGACCTAAATAAAGTTATCAAGAAACCTTGTCTTACTGAAAAGGGTATGAAGCTCCAGGAAACAAACAACCAGCTGGTTATCAAGGTTGATAATAGAGCGAATAAATTAGAAATAAAGAGTGCGGTAGAAACACTATTTAAAGTAAAAGTTACTAAAGTTCGTACTTTAAATATTCCAGGTAAGAATAAAAGAGTTGGACGTCATACCGGATTGACATCAGACTATAAAAAAGCAGTAGTTTCACTTGCTGAAGGTCATAAGATAGATTTTCTATCTGGTCTGTGATGTAGGTATGGTTTTATCGGATTGGTAGTAATTATACCGATAATTATGAATATGTAGCGTGTTTGGGGATACAAATGGCAATTAAAACATACAAACCAACATCTCCGGGAAAGCGATCGCTTGTAAGCGTGGTCAATCCCGATCTGAGTAAAAAACGTCCAGAGAAGGCCTTAGTGCAAACCCTTCAAAGTAGTGGAGGGCGAAATAATAATGGCCGAGTTACAGCTTGGCATCTTGGTGGTGGTCATAAGCGCAAGTATCGAGTCATTGATTTTACAAGGGATAAGGTGAATATCCCAGCTAAGGTTGCGGCTATAGAATACGATCCTAATAGATCTGCAAATATTGCTTTACTGTTTTATGTAGATGGTGAAAAGAGTTATATCCTGTCGCCACATGGAATTAAAGTTGGTGATATTGTTCAATCAGGTGATTCTGTTGATATTAAGCTCGGTAATTGTTTGATGATGGGCAATATCCCTTTAGGTTCCATTATTCATAATATTGAGATGCGGATCGGTAAAGGTGCACAATTAGTACGTAGTGCCGGCGCAGCAGCTCAACTAATGGCCAAAGAGAGTGATCACGTTCTAGTTAAATTACCTTCGGGAGAGGTAAGACGTTTTCATAGAAATTGCCGCGCATGTATTGGGCAGATAGGTAATATTGAACATGAGAGCCAAAAACTTGGTAAAGCAGGTAGAAATCGATGGCTCGGAAAACGCCCAACAGTGCGCGGAGTTGCCATGAATCCTATCGATCATCCGATGGGTGGTGGTGAGGGTAAGAGCTCAGGAGGCAGGCATCCTTGTTCACCATGGGGTATTCCTTCAAAGGGTTATAAAACAAGAAAGAAAAAACAATCCGATAAGGATATAATTAAGAAAAGGTCATAATCTGTAGGAGCGTACAAGATGGGACGATCTGTTAAAAAAGGTCCGTTTATTGATGTTCATTTGATGAAAAAGACCATGGAAGCAAAAGAGACAAGTTCGCGAAAAGTTATTAAAACTTGGTCCCGGCGTTCTGATGTTATTCCAGAGATGGTTGGTTTGACCTTTGCTGTCCATAATGGCAAAAAATTTGTTCCTGTATTCGTAACTGAAAACATGGTAGGTCATAAACTGGGTGAATTTGCGCCGACTCGTACATTTTATGGTCATGCCAGTAGCAAAAAATAATTAAAGAATAATTGGAATTTGCGTTACCTTTTGAAGCTACAGTAAAGGAGTATTGGCATTATGGAAGCTAAATCATTAGCAAGATATATCAGAATTTGTCCTCGAAAAGCACGGCTGGTAGCTGATCTTGTAAGGGGAAAAGAAGTAGGCGATGCAATCAATACATTAAGATTTATGCCAAAGAAAGGGGCTCACCTGTTACGTAAGGTAGTTGAATCAGCGGTGGCCAATGCTAGCCAAAATGAAGCTATTGATGTTGATACACTTTATATTAAAAAGATTGTAATTGACGGTGGTCCTATGCTGAAAAGAATAAGGGCAAGGTCTATGGGCCGGGCTACTCGTGTTCTTAAACGCACTGCTCATATCACTGTTGTACTTGAAGAACAATAACAATTATTTTTTATGTTTGATCGAGTCGAATGAATTATAGTTTTTGACTGTTATTTAAATAATCTTGATTTTAATTTTTAATTACTAGTATTTGATGGAGGATGATTTTGGGCCAGAAAGTAAATCCAATAGGCTTGCGTTTAAACATTGTAAGGACATGGGAATCCATCTGGTATGCAGGACGTGATTATGCAAAATTTCTGTCAGAAGATCAGAAGATTAGAAAATATATAAAAGATCGTCTTAATCATGCAGGAATTTCAAAAATTAAAATTGCAAGAACTGGAGATAAAATTAGAATTAAGCTCCATACGGCTCGCCCAGGTATTGTTATCGGCAAAAAAGGAACCGAAATTGAAGCACTGAAGACGGACCTTGATAAGCTGACTAAGCGAGAGTGCCACCTTGATATACAGGAAGTTCGAAGACCTGAAGCAGATGCACAACTTGTGGCTGAAAGTATTGCTATGCAGTTAGTAAGAAGAATTGCATTTCGAAGAGCGATGAAAAAGTCAGTCAATGTTGCTTTGAAATTTGGCGCCAAAGGTATCAAGATCTCTTGCTCGGGTCGTTTAGGTGGAGCAGAGATGTCTCGTACTGAATGGTATAGGGAAGGTAGGGTTCCCCTTCATACCCTTCGCGCAGATATTGATTATGGCTTTGCCGAAGCCCAAACAACATATGGGATTATTGGAGTTAAGGTTTGGATTTTTAAAGGTGAAATACTTTCAGATTCTGACATTGAGCAGTGATTCCAATAAATAAATAGTGGTTTTTAGAATTAACTGAAATCATTACTAAGGTATACAGATGCTAAGCCCCAAAAAAGTTAAACATAGAAAACAGTTCAAAGGCCAAAGGAGAGGGTTGGCATATCGCGGTTCAACCCTTGTATTTGGTACTTATGCCCTTAAGGCCATCGAATGCGGGTGGATGACAGCTCAACAGATTGAGGCTGCTCGTATAGCAATTAACAGAACCGTTAAACGTGGTGGGCAGATGTGGATCAGGGTTTTTCCTGATAAGCCAATAACAAAAAAGGCAGCTGAAACCCGCATGGGAAAAGGTAAAGGCACCCCGGAATTATGGGTAGCATCAATATTGCCAGGCCGAATACTTTATGAAATTGATGGGGTTGATGAGGCTCTAGCTAAAAAAGCTCTTATATTGGCAGGCAATAAGTTGCCATTTGCGACAAAGATAATATCCTTAGAGACAACATTATGAAAGTCAAAGAAATTAGAGAATTAAGTCAAGATGCTCTATCGGCTAAAGTTAGAGAACTGTCTGAGGAGTTGTTTCGAATTAAATTTCAGCACAGCATACGTCCTCTAGAAAATACATCTAAAATTAGATTATTAAAAAAAGATATCGCTAAAGTAAAGACAATACTGAAAGAGAAACTTTCTAATTAACTGAAAGTTATAATTTCATTTAACAAGTAATGTTGTTGATAGTAATGATTTATTTACTTAACAGAGGCAGGTATGACTGAAAAGAAAACAAAAAAATCGAGAGTTGGGATTGTAACAAGCGATAGGATGGAAAAAAGTATTGTTGTAAAATCCGAAAGACTCGTTGCCCATAAACTCTATGGTAAGTTTATCAAGCAGAATGTTAAATATATTGCTGATGATCCAGAAAATAGTTGTAGTATTGGCGATCGAGTTCTTATAGAAGAGTGCCGTCCACTTAGCAAAATGAAACGTTGGCGATTACGTGCAATTCTTGAGAAAGTAAGCTGAACAACACTTTGTATTTCGGATCAAATGTAACGCTTTTTTTATAGTAAATAGAATCGTAGCAACAGCCGATTTGTTTTTTGATAAGTTTTTTTATGTGATAAAACCAAATGAATCAAGGTTTTACTTGGAGATAATATGATTCAAACTGAAAGTACACTAAATGTAGCAGATAATTCTGGTGCCAAGAAAGTTCTATGTATTAGAGTTTTAGGTGGTACGCGACGACGATATGCCAAGATTGGAGACGTCATTGTAGTAACTGTAAAGGAAGCTATTCCAAACGCTAAAGTTAAAAAAGGTGATGTGCTGCGTGCTGTAATAGTGAGGACAAAGAAAGAGATTCGGCGAATCGACGATACTTTTGTCAGGTTCGATGATAACTCTGCCGTATTGTTAAGTGGTTCTGGTGAACCCATTGGAACACGTATTTTTGGCCCGGTAGCAAGAGAACTTCGTTCAAGAGGATATATGAAGATAATTTCTCTGGCCCCTGAGGTTTTGTAATACATTTCACTCTTTAATCATAACATATAATAAGAAATAATTATTTTACACAAGAAGTACAAAAAAAGGGTAGATATGATGGGTTTGAATACTAGTATTAAAGTTAATGATAAGGTTGAGGTAATTACTGGAAAAGACAAGGGAAGAGTCGGTAAGGTTATCCGTGTGAATCGTGACGTCAAACAGATAGTAGTTGAAAAAGTTAATATTATTAAGCGACACACAAAACCTTCCAATAAAAATCAACAAGGCGGAATTGTTGAAAAAGAGGCTTTCTTCCATGTTTCTAATGTAATGCTGATATGCCCGAAATGTACTTCAACAGTTCGTATCGGAAAAAAGAAACTCGATGATGGCAATAAGGTTCGAATTTGTAAAAAATGTGGTGAAGCTGTCGAACCTAAGGCTTAATCATTACTGACGTTTTTTGTAGGAGGAATTAATGCCAGGTCTAAAAGAATTTTATCAAAAAGAATGTGTTCCTCAATTGATGCAAGAATTTGGTTATACCAATTTGATGCAAGTCCCAATGATAGAGAAAATTGTCTTAAATATGGGATTAGGTGAAGCAGTTCAAAATCCAAAAATTGTTGATTCTGCCTCAAATGAATTATCAATGATTGCTGGACAGAAGACAATTATTAATAAATCAAAGAAGTCTATAGCAGGTTTTAAGTTGCGCCAGGGAATTCCTATTGGTTGTTCAGTAACATTGCGTAAAGAAATTATGTATAATTTTTTAAACAAATTGCTACATGTGGCACTCCCTAGAGTACGAGATTTTAGAGGAGTCTCATCTAAAGGTTTTGATGGGAAGGGCAATTTCTCGATGGGCATTAAAGAGCATATAATTTTTCCAGAAATTGATTATGATAAAATTGATAAAATAAAGGGCTTTAATATTACAATCGTTACAACAGCTAAAACAGATGGTGAAGGGTTATTTTTATTAAAAGCACTTGGAATGCCTTTCAAAAAATAACGATTAATTATTATCAGGCCAAGGAGGATCAGTTTGGCTAAGACATCATTGATTGTAAAAAGTCAGCGAAAACCAAAGTTTAAGGTTAGAAGTTATAATAGATGTCCTTTTTGTGGCAGGCCAAGGGCATACCTTAGAAAATTTGGAATGTGTAGGATATGTTTCCGAAAGCTTGCGTCTCGCGGTGAAGTTACCGGAGTCACCAAATCTAGTTGGTAATTAATTTTTTTATTGAATAGTTTAGATCTTAAAGATTTTTAAAACATTTATTCAATAAGTTATTAGGAGTAATTGTAATGTCAATGAGTGATCCAATTGCAGACATGCTGACTAGGATTCGAAACGCAGGTCTAGTGCGATTTGAAAGTGTTGATATACCACTGTCGAATTTAAAAGTAGACATAGCTAAGATTCTAAAAAGTGAAGGGTATATTAGCGATTTTCATATCATTAAAGGAAACAATAAACAAGGTGTGATTCGCCTCGATCTTAAATATGATCAGAATAAGCAGGGAGTCATCACAGGCATTAAACGAGTAAGCAGCCCCGGTTGTCGAGTCTATGTGAAAGCAGATGAGATACCAAAAGTTATGAGTGGTTTTGGAATCTCAATTATTTCCACATCTAAGGGGATGCTCTCAACTCGTGAAGCACAAAAAAATGGTGTCGGTGGTGAGTTGATCTGTGATGTTTGGTGATTTAACATTAAGGTTTTTTCAATATTGTGGAGTTTGATATGTCAAGGATTGGTAAAAAAATTATATCCATTCCGAAAGGGGTCAAGGTTGATATTGTTGGCACCTTTGTTAAGGTGTCTGGTCCCCGAGGAACTCTTGAAAGGCAAATTCGACATGATGTGAATTTGACCGAAACAGACGGCACCCTTAGGGTCTCTACCCAAGGATTAACCAAAAAAGATGATGCATATACAGGTCTTACTCATACATTAGTCAATAATATGATTACTGGTGTAGTTAATGGGTTTAAGAAATCTTTGATAATTGAAGGTGTTGGTTATCGAGCTGAAATTGCAGGCGCTTTGCTTACTTTAAATGTCGGATATTCAAAGGCTGTTCCGTTTTTACTTCCTGATGGCATTAAGGCAGTAGTTGAGAAAACTAGTATTGTTTTAGAAGGGATAGATAAGGAGTTGTTGGGGCTTACTGCAGCTCGTATACGTGATATTCGTAAACCTGAGCCATATAAAGGCAAGGGGATTCGTTACGATGGAGAACATATTACGAGAAAAGTAGGTAAGTCGTCAGGAAAATAGTATTTTCCCCTCAAATTTTTATAGGTTGAAACATGGCTAGAACAGTTAATAGTGTAATTGCACGTCAAAAACGTATCAGGCGAATCAGAAAAAATATTTCAGGAACTCCTGAAAGGCCTAGACTTCGTGTATTTAAGAGTACGAAACATATATATGCCCAAATAATTGATGATGTTACCGGGCATACATTGGCAGCAGTATCTTCACTGCATAAAGATATTAGTGGGGCAGATCTTAAGGGCAAGATTGTTAAAGCGCAAAAGGTTGGTCTACTTTTAGCTGAGATTGCCAAGCAAAAAGGTATATGTAAAGTAGTCTTCGATCGGGGTGGATATATCTATCATGGTAGAGTAAAGTCTTTATCTGAAGGTGCCAGAGAAGGCGGTCTAGATTTTTAATAGTTTATTAACCTGAAGTGATTATAGAGTTTATTTTTATAGATTCTCGAAACACTAGTTGTACATGCATTATTAATTAGAATCTATATTAAGTTTTAGCAATGAATGTAAATTTATAATTAACTCGTTGAATGAACAAAAGATTATTGGGGGTATGCTTTGGCTAATTTCCGAAATGAAGGTGCTGATGACCAGCTGATTGAAAAAATTGTCTTTATCAATAGAACTGCAAAAGTTGTCAAAGGCGGTAGACGTTTTAATTTCAGTGCCATATGTGTTGTCGGTGATGGTCAGGGTAAAGTTGGCTATGGTTTAGGTAAAGCTAATCAGGTCCCTGAAGCAATTCGCAAAGGTATTGAAAAAGCGCGTAAGGATATGAAATCTGTTACGATTACAGAGACAAGTATTCCACACGAGATAATGGGTAAGTTTGGCGCTGGATTGGTTATGCTTAAACCAGCAAGTCAAGGTACGGGTGTCATAGCTGGTGGAGCAGTTCGTGCTGTTCTTGAAGCTGCAGGTGTACAAAATATACTTACTAAATGTATCGGCTCTCATAATCCGCATAATTTAGTCAAAGCAACACTTCAAGGTTTACGCAGTCTACGAAGTGCTGAGCAGATCGCGACGGCATTAGGTCGAAAATTGTAAAAGACCTCTTAAGTTGAATTCCAAAGAAGTTCATGATGTTTTAGTGTTGCTAGCAATTAGTTGGGGCGGAGAGTATTTAATAGGTTTATTCTATTGATTATATATGATTCTGTGAAAGGTATAGTTAGAGGAAAATTCTAAATGGAAAATCTGCTTAAAGTGACTTTGAAAAAAAGCATGATTGGTAACCAAAAATCAATCAAAGCTACTCTTTATGGTCTTGGACTGACAAGAATTAATAAGACGGTCAGTAGAATCGATACTCCAGAGATCCGTGGGATGATAAAAAAAGTACAGCATTTGGTTTCAGTGGAGGAATAGTCATGTTGAATCTAAGTAATTTGTCACCTAGCCCCGGATCAAGGAAACAGAGAAAAAGGATTGGACGTGGATCAGGATCTGGCCACGGCAAAACTGCTACACGCGGCCATAAGGGACAAAAAGCCAGGTCTGGATCCGGTATTAAATTGGGATTCGAGGGTGGTCAGATGCCGCTGCAGAGGAGACTTCCGAAGCGTGGATTTACCAGCCCATTTAAACTGCAGTATGGTGTGATTAATGTTAAGGAATTAGATCGTTTTCCTGAAGGAACAAGAGTTGATAGACAGTTGCTGGTGGATGCTGGTCTGGTGGCAACCAAATATAAACTTGTCAAAATTCTTGGCGAAGGCGAAGTTAGCAGGTCGTTAACAATAGCAGTTGATAAGATCAGCCAAAGTGCTGTTATCAAGATTAAGGCAGCAGGTGGAACCGTTGAGGAATAATTTATGAAAAGCGGTTTCCAGAATATGGCTAATATCCCGGAGCTCAGGAGAAGAATTATTTTCTCACTAATGATGCTCGCCGTTTATCGTGCGGGTGTTCAGATACCGACACCCGGGATAAATGGAGTGGAGTTAGCCGCTTTTTTTCAAAAAAATGCAGGAACACTTTTTGACATGTTCAACATGTTTTCAGGTGGTGCTCTTGAGAATTTTTCGATTTTTGCGCTTGGCATAATGCCATATATCAGCGCTTCCATTATCTTCCAACTATTGACAGTTGTAATTCCGCAACTTGAAGCATTATCCAAAGAAGGTGAAGCCGGGCGTCGGAAAATAACCCAATATACCCGCTATGCCACAGTCGGTTTAAGTATAATTCAAGGATTGTTTATCAGTATTGGTTTAGAGAGTATGGCTGCACCGACCGGTGGTGAAATGATTGTCATGGTTCCCGGATGGGGATTTCGCTTGATGACCATTCTTACATTGACCTCAGGAACCGCTTTTATTATGTGGTTGGGTGAGCAGATGACTGAGCGTGGGATTGGTAATGGTATCTCTTTGATAATATTTGCCGGGATCGTTGCGCGCATGCCTTCCGCCATTGCTAAGACCATAAAGATGGTAAGTGTTGGCGAAATGCAGTTAATTCTTCTACCACTTTTACTGCTTATGATGGCAGCGGTCGTTGCAATTATAATTTATTTCGAGACGGCTCAACGACGCATTCCAATTCAGTATGCTAAGCGGATGATTGGCCGACAACTGTATGGTGGCCAGCAATCCCATCTTCCATTGAAAATTAACATGGCAGGTGTTATTCCCCCAATTTTTGCCTCTTCGATAATGATGTTTCCAGCTACGATAGGACAGTTTATCAAGATTGATTGGGTCCAACGTTTTTCAGCTGCATTACAGTGGGGAAGTATACCTCATACTATTATGTATGTTGGATTGATCGTGTTTTTCTGTTTTTTTTATACTGCGGTAACCTTTAATCCAGTTGATGTGGCTGAGAATTTGAAAAAGAATGGTGGATTTATTCCTGGAGTTAGGCCGGGAAAGAAAACTGCAGAGTTTATTGATAGTATTATGATAAGGATAACGGTAATTGGTGCAATTTATATCAGTACTGTCTGCATTCTACCTACCCTTTTAGTGAGTAAACTACATGTCCCTTTCTATTTCGGGGGGACCGCCTTATTAATTGTTGTTGGCGTTGCCATTGATACATTATCACAGATTGAATCGCATACAATAATGCGTAATTATGATGGATTCCTTAAAACCGGAAGAATAAAAGGCCGTCGTTGATTCAGGATAATTGTTGATGGGAAAAGCAATTATTTTGAAAACTCATGCCGAGATTGATATTCTTCGGCAAGCCAATCAAATTGTAGCGTCTACTTTGGCAATGCTTGAAATGAATATGGTTCCTGGGATGACAACCTGGGAACTTGATCGCATGGCAGAGCAATTTACCCTTGAAAAGGGTGGGGTTCCTGCTTTTAAGGGATATCGAGGATATCCTCGAAGTTTATGTGTTTCTGTGAATGAGCAGGTAGTTCATGGAATACCTTCTCATAAGATCAAGTTGAAGGATGGCGATATTGTAAGTATTGACTTTGGGGTCAAATATAAAGGTTATTACGGTGATTCAGCCATAACCGTCCCGATTGGCCGAGTTAGTAATGAAAAAAACGAGCTTATAAGAGTTACCCGAGAAGCCCTTGATAGAGGTATAGCCCAAGTCCGAACAGGGAATAGGATCAATGATATATCTAAAGCGGTTCAAGAGTATGTTGAGCAACATAATTTCTCAGTAGTTAGACAATTTGTTGGCCATGGAATAGGTGCTCAATTACACGAATCACCAGAAATTCCAAATTTTAGTCGGAAAGAGAGAACTCCCAAATTACTTCCCGGAATGGTACTCGCTATAGAACCAATGGTTAACGCCGGAGCATATGAAGTAGAGGTTTTAAGTGATGGGTGGACAGTAGTGACTTTAGATCAGTCACCATCAGCGCATTTTGAACACTCTGTTGTGGTGACTGATAGTGACCCAATTATATTAAGTGAACGTTTACATTGAGACATAATTGGTCTTTACGTAAAAATAGCTTGAGTATGTTGAATGAAATAAGGTATTATGCCTTTTTTCAAAAATCGTATACAGAACTTTTTTAAGTAGTTGAGAAGTGAAAGAGGAAATATAAAGAACATGCCTAAAGAAGAGGCTATTCAAGTTGAAGGTACAATTATAGAGCCGCTTCCAAATGCCATGTTCCGCGTAGAGCTTGATAATGGACACAAGGTTCTTGCCCACATCTCTGGGAAGATGCGGATGCATTTTATTAAGATTCTTCCTGGCGACCGGGTAACTGTTGAATTATCTCCTTATGATTTAACTCGGGGACGTGTGACATTTAGGGCGAAAAATCAACGCAATGAAAAAAAATAACTAATAGTTATGGGTAAAGATAATGAAAGTTAGAGCCTCAGTTAAAAAGTTTTGCAGTGATTGTCGTGTGTTCAAGCGTAAGGGTGTTGTCCGAGTTTCTTGTAAACTGAAAAAACATAAACAGCGACAAGGATAATTCGAGAAATTTAATTCTTCAGATTAAATAGTAAGGGAGGAAACCTTGGCACGTATTGCTGGTGTAGATTTACCTAAAAATAAACATATGGAAATTGCCCTGACTTATATCCATGGCATCGGGAGGGCATCTGCTCGTCGAATATTGGAGCAGGTAAACCTTCCCTTCAATACTAGCAGTGATGCTGTTACTGATACTGATATTGCCAATATCAGAAAGGTGTTAGATGATCAGTTCGTTGTCGAAGGCGACCGTCGTCGTGAAGTGGCAATGGATATAAAAAGATTAATGGATTTGGGGTGTTATCGAGGTCTTAGGCATCGTAAAGGATTGCCGTGTCGAGGACAACGAACGCATACTAATGCAAGAACACGAAAAGGACCTCGACGTGGGGCAGGCGTGAAGAAGAAATAATTGTATTCCGGTAAAGACCGGTTGTGAGGGCAGGATAAATGGCTGGGCCAAAAGTTAAGCGAGTAAAACGTAAAGAAAAGAAAAACATTCCTGAAGGAATTGTTAATATAAGATCTACTTTTAACAATACCATTGTTACAATTTCTGATAAGCAAGGGAATGTATTGTCTTGGGCAAGCGCTGGATGCCTTGGCTTCAAAGGGTCGAGAAAAAGTACCCCTTTTGCAGCACAGAGTGCGGTAGATATAGCGGCCAAAAAAGCAATTGAGAATGGTATGCGTAAGGTTGAGGTGCGAGTTAAAGGGCCTGGCCCTGGTCGCGATGCAGCCATCCGTGCCCTTCAAGTAGCTGGTTTTGATGTAAGTTCTATTTGTGATATTACCCCAATACCGCACAATGGTTGCAAGCCTCCTAAAAGGAGAAGGGTGTAATTTGGAATTTTTTAGCATAAGCGTATATATTGGATGGAGGATTGAAATTGGCCAGATATAGTGGTGCTGTCTGTCGTCAATGCAGACGGGAAAAATTGAAATTGTATCTTAAGGGCGACAGATGTTATTCTGATAAATGTTCTTTTGAAAGAAGAGCATTTCCACCTGGACAACATGGTCAGGCCAGAATACGAAAAGTATCGGACTATGCCATTCAGCTCAGGGAAAAGCAGAAAGTAAGACGTATTTATGGAATGCTCGAAGGACAATTCAGAAGATGTTTTGAAAATGCTGAAAAAGCTAAAGCCGTAACAGGTGAATATCTATTAGTTCTTCTTGAAAGAAGACTTGATAACACTCTTTTTCGATTAGGTTTTGCTAGCTCCAGGAGTCAAGCAAGACAAATTGTAAGGCATAATCATATATTGGTTAATGGGAAAAAGGTTAATATCCCATCTTATACAGTCCTGATTAATGATGTCATCACTGTTAAGGAAAAAAGCAGACAGAATTCCTCAATTAACGAGAGCCTTGATGCCGTAGTTCGACGTGGTGTTCCTAGTTGGCTCGAATTAGACAGAGATAATTTCAAAGGGGTTGTGAAGGTTTTACCGGATCGGCAGGAGATTTCAATGCCAATTCAGGAACAGTTGATTGTAGAGCTATACTCTAAATAACTCACTATCAGAATATATGTTAAATGTATTTCTGCGAGTTACAAACAAATTAGGTTTTAAATCCTGATGAATTTTTAATTTCATCAAAAAAATAGGATACCGATGGATAAAACGCATTTAAAACCATTGGAAACAAATCCATGTTACAGGAATTGGCATGAGCTTATTTTTCCTGAGCATGTCGAGATAGACAAAGAAAACCATTCAAGCACATATGGTAAATTTATTTGTCAACCTCTCGAACGTGGATTCGCAACGACTATTGGTAACAGCCTTCGACGCATACTTTTGTCATCGATACAAGGTGTAGCTATTACATCAGTAAAAATTGAAGGCGGCTTACATGAATTTTCAACGCTCTCAGGTATTCTTGAGGATGTTACAGAGATTATACTGAACTTTAAGGAAGTTCGCTTAAAGCTTAATTCTGCTGATTCAAAGATTATCCGGATAGAGAAAAAAGAGAAAGGTATGGTGTTTGCCGGGGACATTATTTGCGACTCCAGCGTCGAGGTGATGAATCCTGAAAAACATATCTGTACTATTACCGGCGATGGAGCGTTTGTAGCTGAATTAAAAGTCGAATGGGGTAAAGGCTACTCACCAGCCGAAAAGAATAAGACGGAAGATCAGGTAATTGGTGTAATCCCAATAGACGCAATTTTTTCACCAATTCGAAGAGTTAAATGTCTGGTCAGTCAAGCTCGTGTCGGTCAGCAAACCGATTATGATAAACTTACTCTTGAAATTGAGACTGATGGAAGTGTACGCCCTGAAGATGCACTTGCTTTTGCAGCCAAGATAATGAAGGAACAGTTAAATGTTTTCATCAATTTCGATGAAGGTTATGCTGAGCCTGAAATAGATAAGTCTGATAATAGTGAATCAACTCCGATCAATGTAAATCTGCACCGGAGTGTTGATGATCTTGAATTGTCTGTCCGATCTGCTAATTGTTTGCGAAACGCTAATATTCGGTTTATTGGTGAACTCGTTAGGAAGACAGAAGCGGAAATGCTTAAGACCAAGAATTTTGGTAGAAAGTCTCTTAATGAAATCAAACAATTGTTGTCTGAGATGGGACTTTCCTTGGGAATGAAGTTAGATGCGTGGGATCCTCCAGAGACAGATAACATCGCTCCAGTAGAAGAAAATTTATAGTTTTTGTGAGGATATGATATGAGGCACGGGAAAGCCGGGAAGAGACTTGGACGCACTACTTCACATCGTCTGGCAATGGTTCGAAATATGGTAACATCTTTGCTGGAGCATGAGAGGATAGTTACTACTGCACCGAAGGCCAAAGAGGTCAGACGGGTAGCAGATCAGATGATTACCCTAGCCAAGCGCGGGGATCTGCACTCAAGAAGACAGGCCCTGTCAACTATTCGTGATGAGAAGATAGTTGCTAAACTTTTTAGTCAAATCCGTGATGAATATATGAATAGAGCTGGTGGCTACACCCGTATTATTCGTACTGGAAATCGTATCGGTGATGCAGCGCAAATGGCAATTCTGGAACTTGTTAATTATCGGGAAGATAAAGCTGAAGAAAAGCCTAATTGATGTTTTTTTTGTTTTTTTTCAAGCTGAGATGATGGTAACATTATCTCAGCTTTTTTTTTGCTTATTTGCCCGGATAACATCTTTCTAAAAGCGGCTTAATCAGTTTTACTAGGTTAAGCAACCTAGTCAACTGGTTAAACATCTATAACTATACTGGTACATTTTTTATTAAATAAAAGGGGATATATGAAGATCCGTAAGGCCGTCATTCCAGTAGCGGGATTAGGAACACGTTTTTTGCCGGCCAGCAAGGCAATTCCTAAGGAGATGCTTACCATTGTCGATCGTCCGACTATTCAGTATATAGTTGAAGAAGTTGTGGCTTCCGGGATTGAAGAGATAATATTTATTACCAGTGAAGGCAAGTCAGCAATTGAAAATCATTTTGATTATGATTTTGAGTTAGACACTATTCTTGAAAAAAAGCAAAAGAGCAAACTTTGCGAAGAGATGCGACACATCTCAAATCTTATCGATATCGTTTCAATTCGTCAAAAGAAACCGCTCGGCCTTGGTCATGCTATCTGGACTGCCAGAAATGTTGTTGGAAATGAACCTTTCATGGTACTTCTTGGTGATGACTTAGTATTAAATGACAAACCATGTTCATTGCAAATGCTGGAATTATTTGAGAAATACGGTGAATCGATTATCGCGGTGCAAAAGGTCCCTAAGGATCAGACCTTTCAATACGGGATTGTCGAAGGAGAGTCGATTGAGGGACGGGTGTATCGGGTTGATCGAATGATGGAAAAGCCTGCGCCAGGCACTACTGATTCAGATTTAGCAATTATTGGCAGGTATATTTTGCAGCCTGACATATTCGATCTTCTTGGCCGGACCACCCCGGGACATGGCGGTGAAATTCAGCTGACTGATGCTTTGTTAGCTCTTTCCAAGAAGAGGACTATGTATGCCTATGAGTTTGAAGGAACACGTTTTGATGCTGGTGATAAGCTTGGTTATCTCAAGGCCATTGTCGCTTTTGCTCTCCGGCATCCTGTTTTAGCAGATGATTTTCGGGATTATATCAAACAGGTTTGCCTGGAGTGTTGAGTTTATAGTTTAAACAGTTTAACAGCTTAGTTACTGCTTGTTTTTTTACGTATTTTCCCTTAGATCGATCATTTCGGATAACTCTGTATTATAAGGTCATTTGGAGAGCAAGGTTTTTATGCAGTTGTTTGAAGTAGCTGTTGCTGCCCCTCTTGATCACCCTCTCACCTATGCCGCCCCGGAAGATATCGTTATTGATCTTTTACCTGGAATGCGTGTCTTAGTGCCGCTTGGTAATCGTCAGATTACCGGCTATCTGCTCGGCCCCGTTGCAGATCTTCCTGCCGAAGTTATTGTCAAACGTATAATCGATGTTCTTGATACTGAGCCGCTTTTTCATAAAAACATGATCCGTTTTTATCGTTGGATCTCCGGATATTATAAGTATCCGCTTGGCGAAGTAATTAAAACCGCTCTGCCCGGTGGTTTGACACCTCGAAGTATCCGCCAGGTTTTTGTGACCACAAAAAAAAAGGACTTTCCAGTTAATCCCGATTTTGAACCATGGCAAAAAAAGCTTGTTTTGCAAGGAAAACTTACTCCAGCCGAAACCAAATCAGTTTGGAGTGGTAAGGGTAGACATATATTGGAGCTGTGGCAGCAGGACGGACTGGTAGAACTGGTTACCAAGGTTTCCGGGGACAGGATCAAGCTAAGGAAAGAGAAATGTATCAGAATTTGTCGTCATCCCCTTGATAGCGCTTATAAGCCGCTTCGTTCCGAGACAAAAACCCTGGCGGCAATAGCAGAGATTGCATTTGGTTCTGCTGAGGAGTGGATCAGTCGTCGTGAGCTTACCCGGTTTTACCCGGGAGCCGCCAAAGCTTTACCGCTGCTTGTCGGAAAAGGGTTGGTCGAGCAGGAGGAGCGCGAGGTGTATCGTGACCCTTTTGGCGAAAGGCCGACTTTTAACCCTAGACCGGATTCTCTTACCGATGAGCAGACTCGGGTACTGGTGCCCGTTGCAAAGGCAATTGATTCAAATTGCTTTACGGTATTTTTATTGCACGGGATCACCGGTAGCGGCAAGACGGAAGTATATCTGCGGGCCGCCGAGATGGCTTTGGCCAAGAAAAAAAGCGTGCTTGTTCTGGTGCCTGAGATCTCACTGGCAAGTCAGCTCGAGGGGCAATTCCACTCCCGCTTTCCTGATCAGATTGCTATCCTGCACAGCGGGTTATCGGTTGGCGAACGCTATGATCAGTGGATGCGACTGGTGCGGGGGAGGGCATTAATTGTTATCGGCGCCCGTTCTGCCGTGTTTGCCCCTCTTGATAATATCGGTTTGATTATTGTCGACGAAGAACATGACGGCGCCTATAAACAAGAAGACGGTTTACGCTATAACGCCAGAGATCTGGCGGTATTACGGGCAAGTCAGACGTTGGCGACGGTGATCCTGGGTTCCGCCACCCCTTCCATCACGACTTATTATCATGCACTCACCGGAAAATATCGGTTGCTTGAGCTGACAAAGCGTATTGAAAATAGACCTCTTCCAGAGGTGCAAATTATTGATTTGAAAAAAATACCCACTGTTTCCGGAGCCCCGCCGCTTTTTTCAAATGATCTGGTCAACGGGATAAAGGAGACATTGGCGGCAGGGGACCAGGTCCTGATTTTTCTAAATCGCCGCGGGTTTTCTAACTTCATGCTCTGCCAGGATTGTGGCAAGTCCGTACAGTGCCGGCAGTGCAGCGTGACAATGACCCTGCATCAGGGAAGAAGAGAACTTGCTTGCCATTATTGCGGTACGACGATGCGGAGTGACATCTGTTGTCCCCATTGTCGATCCAGTCGTCTGGTGGGAGTTGGGTCTGGAACCGAAAGGGTTGAGGATGAACTTGCAAAACGTTTTCCTAAGGCCAGAATTGCCAGATTGGACAAGGATACCGCGACTGACCGCAACTATTATATTAAAATCTTTAAAGCGGTGCGGGAGCGTCAGATCGATATTTTGATCGGCACTCAGATGATTGCCAAAGGGCTGCATTTTCCTAATGTGACGCTGGTCGGCATAATTTGGGCAGATGCCTCATTAGGTTTACCCGATTTTCGGGCCGGTGAAAGGACTTTTCAGTTGCTCGCTCAGGTAACGGGCCGAGCCGGTCGGGGTGAAAAGCCGGGCCGGGTTATTATCCAGACCCATCAACCTCAGCACTATAGCGTTGTCACGGCCCAGGCCCATGACTATCAGGGCATGGTCGACCGGGAACTGTCATTACGGCGGGAATTGGGTTTTCCGCCCTTTGCCCGGCTCATCAATTTCAGGATTGAAGGAGAGGAAGAGGGCCGGACGCGAGAGGCTGCCGAGCTCTTGGCCGGCTTGCTCAAAAAGTTAATCAGAAAACCAAGTTCTCTTATTGTTCTGGGGCCGGCGCCGGCACCATTGACGAGGTTGCGAAGTCAATACCGTTGGCAGATTCTATTAAAAGGGATCGAGGTTGAGGCTTTAAATGATGTGTGTACTCGTTTGTTGGCCGGTTTGCCGCCTGTTCTCAAGGGCAAGGCGATTAAATTGATGGTGGACGTTGATCCGGAGAATATGTTATGATTACGTTCTCTTATCTCGTTAGTTTTTAAAAATGATTATCTGTGGGATATCATAAGAAGATGGCGCTTCGAGAGATTTTGACATATCCTGATCCGGAACTGCGAAAACAGGCAGAGCCGGTAACCGTGTTTGATGATGCACTGTGCAAGCTTGTGGCGGACATGGCGGAAACCATGGCCAACGCCCCTGGCGTCGGACTTGCCGCCACTCAGATCGGAGTGCACTTGCAGGTCGTGGTTATTGATATAACCCCTAAGGACCGGGCCAATAAGCTTATTGTCTTGATTAATCCGGCGATCACTGCCTTTGAAGGGGAAGAGGTCGAGGAAGAAGGGTGCTTGAGTGTGATTGAGTTGTGCGCCAATGTCAAGAGGTGGAGGAAGGTTTGGGTTCGGGCTCAAGATCTGGATGGTAAGAAGCTTGAGTTTGAGGCGGAGGAGTTGTTTGCCCGAGTTATCCAGCATGAATTCGATCACTTGCAAGGCAAGCTGTTTCTCGACCGGATCAGTCCTCTGAAGCGGGCGCTGTACAAGAAAAAACTGCGGAAAATTTTGCAGGAAAAACAGGATAAGATTGAGGAAGCTCAACAATAGATCGCACTGCAAAAGGGGGGGCTTTGGACAATAAACCTTACCGCATCGTTTTTATGGGAACCCCTGAGTTTGCAGTGCCGACACTACAGGCGTTGCTTGCCAATCGCCAAGAAGTAGTCTGCGTCGTCACCCAACCTGATCGACCCAAGGGCCGGGGCCGCCAGTTGGCAACGCCACCGGTCAAGGTGGTGGCTGAACAGGCCGGCATCCCGGTTCTGCAGCCTACCAAGATCAGGAATCAGGAATTCCTGGACGCCTTGAAAAGTTATTCGCCGGATCTGCTTGTTGTTACGGCCTACGGCAGGATCCTGCCTGGCCGGATTCTTTGTTTGCCACCCCAGGGCGCAATTAATGTGCACGCCTCTCTTTTGCCAAAGTTCCGTGGCGCTGCCCCTATTCAGTGG
>MGTA01000229.1:6012-6872 GCA_001799225.1 Deltaproteobacteria bacterium RIFOXYD12_FULL_50_9 | reverse complement strand
CACGCACAGTCGTCGATGAATTCACACGCAATAAGGCGCGTGTTATTGAGGAGAGCAGCCGCAGCCTTTCCAGTACCTTGAAACGCGCCAAGGAGGCCGTCGAACAATTTGGCAACCCAAGGCAAAAGCGCTTAGTGCTTCGCCATCTTAATGATATGGATCATCGCCTTCCCACTCTGGGCGAGGCAGCCATGGACACAGTCAGCCGGATTGAGAAGTTGTTCGCGCGCACGCCAGTTATCGAGATTTCCGACGCAGTGAAGCTTCGCGCAGCGCAGCGTGCCATCGACAAGCGCGCTCCCTTCCACAGACAACGGAATAGCATCGACGATGCGATTCTCATTGAAATCTACTCAGACGCGGTGGGAGCGAAAGTTAAGGCTGGAAGCCGTTTCGCCTTTGTCACGCACAATACTAAAGATTTTAGCCATCCAAACGGCAGTAACAAGCTATCGCACCCGGACATAGCACCGTCTTTTTCGCAGAAAAGGTCCCTGTATTTTATCACCTTGGGCGAGGCACTACGTCGCGTCCAGCCAGCTCGATTTGCCAATCTGATGATTGAACAGGAGTGGGTTGAAGAGCCGAGGCGGCTTGCAGAAATCGTCGATACCATCGACGAACTGGTGACTAAAGTTTGGTATAACAGACACCAAGTTAGCCGGGAACAAATTGAGGATGGAAAAATCAAGCTCGTCGATAAAGAGGTTTTCCCGATTAAAGACCACTCGCGCAGGCCAATCCAACGCGACATTTGGAAAGGCGCGCTTAAGACTGCGGCGAAAGTCGAAAAGAAATACGGGATAGAGAATCTCGGTCCTTGGGATGATTTCGAGTGGGGACTGATTAACGGTAAGCTA
>MGTA01000229.1:3218-6000 GCA_001799225.1 Deltaproteobacteria bacterium RIFOXYD12_FULL_50_9 | reverse complement strand
ATAGGAAGGGTCGGGGGGGTGGATATGGCCCGCGCCGACTGCATCACCTCCACACTCGCCATTGAATTTGATTTTGGCAAGTAATGAACAGAGAGTCTGGGGGAGGCATTATACTACTCACTCCAGACAGGCAAGCGGGCTGACATCACCTTGATCTTCAAGAAGCCGTCAGACCGGGAATTTCTATCCAAGTGAGCATAACGTTAACTCGAATAAATCAGGGATTAGAAAAGCGTGCATCTACACTCATACAGTATAAAAAACTACAGGCGACTGCGTGATGTTCATATCGAGCTTGCCTCTGATATTTCAATCTTTGTTGGGTCGAACAACAGCGGGAAGACATCGGCTACACAGGCACTGTACGCATTTGCATCTGGCTCGAAGGACAAGTTTTCCTTGTACGATTTTAGTTCGGCTTGCTGGAAAGATTTTGACGCCATCGGCAACCTTCACGAGGGCGGTGCAGAACAGCCAGGGTTGCCTTCGATAAGTTTGGATCTTTGGTTCGAAGTGGCAGCGAGCGATTTGTACCTTGTGATCCCGCTATTGCCCAGTACGGCGTGGCACGGGACGCAAGTCGGCATCCGGATAGAGTTTGCGGCGCGTAATCCAGTGGAGCTTCTGGAAAAATTCCGCACAGCTCTCTCGGAAGCTCAGGCCAAGGCCTCCGCTTTAAAAAAGCGGGAGAATGAGCAATATGTACCGTGGCCTAAAAGCCTGACCGACTACCTAAAGAACGAGCTTTTGAAAGAGTTTGAGTTCAATTACTACGTTCTTGACCGGGCTCAGTTCGATGACGCACACAAGCCTCAGGAGGGATACAAACCACTTCCGCTTGGCAAAGATCCTGGCGGGGCAGCGATCTTGAAATCCCTCCTCAAGGTCGACAACCTTAGTGCGCAACGTCATTTGGCAGATCCAGCAACAGGCACAGGAATGGGCGCAGGGCGATCTGAAGATCTATCCAAACGATTGAGCAGGTTCTACAAGCGAAACCTCAATCAACGGCAGGAAGACCACCGCGCTCTAAGGGCTCTATTCGACTCAGAGACAGGCCTCAATGAACATTTGTCAGACGTGTTCAAAGATACTCTTGGCCGCCTCTCAAAACTTGGCTATCCGGGTCTTCATAATCCACGACTCGAGATCAAGTCGGCACTCAACCCAGCTACGATCATGAGCAGCCAGGATACCCGCGTTCATTACGTCCTCGGTGAAGGCGCGGAGGCCTTGAGACTTCCCGACACCTACAACGGCCTCGGTTTTAAGAACCTTATCTATATGGTAGTCGAGATACTCGATCTTCACGCCAGATGGATCGCGGACAAGGAGCAACGTGCCCCTTTGCATCTGATATTCATAGAGGAGCCCGAGGCGCACCTTCACGCCCAGCTTCAGCAAGTTTTCATTCGAAACGTCCTCGACCTCGTGAATAAAGGCGAACTAGATGGCGGCGCTTTCCAAAGTCAGACGGTCGTGACAACCCACTCGCCTCATATCCTCTATGAGCGTGGCTTTCAACCTATCCGATATTTCAGACGGCAGAACATTGGTGGCGATCAGACGACCGAGATTTTGAATCTCTCTACGTTCTACAGTCAGACTCCCAGCGAACGTGATTTCCTGCAAAGGTATCTGAAGCTAACGCATTGTGACCTTTTCTTCGCAGACGCAGCCATTCTTGTAGAGGGCAATGTCGAACGGCTCCTGCTCCCTGTGATGATTGAGAAGGAGGCCATTTCCCTACGGTCGGCCTGTCTGTCCATTCTGGAGGTAGGCGGTGCCTTTGCTAACCGTTTCAAATCGCTGATCGAGTTCCTTGGTCTTATTGCGCTCGTGATCACCGACTTGGACAGTGTGAAGCTCGTTGCTGCTGCCGTGGAGGAGGATGAGGACGAAGATATCGAGTTTGAGATTCCAAGCACCGAAGCGGACCAGCCGGCGGTGCAGAAATCCGGCACGACATGTTTGCCATCCGAACCGGACGCGCTCACTTCAAACCAGACTTTGATCCAGTGGCTACCAAAGAAGCAGACGGTTGCGGAGCTGTTTGCCGCGACCGACACCGAGAAGTTGCATGAGGCAGAAGGCGGGAACGGCTTCAAGGTTCGCGTGACCTATCAAGTCCCGACGAATGTGACATGGAATGGCGCGACGGCCAGTCTGTGCGGGCGAACGCTGGAAGAGGCCTTTGGGCTTGAAAACGCGGCATGGTGCCAAGCTGCGGCACAACGACACGTCGGCCTGAAACTCCGTGGAACCCTTGCGACACCAGACGATCTTGCGTCCGGCCTTCACAAACGAGTTAGTGGAAAGTCGTTCGATAAAACGAAGTTTGCCTTGGGCATCCTGACCGAACCTCCTACGAATTGGAATGTGCCGCTCTACATCAAAAACGGTTTGCGCTGGCTCGATAGCGTGGTCAGTCTTGAGCTGCCTGCCCCCCTGCCGGAATCAACCGAGCCTGCGGCTTCTGTCGCTGCATGCGACGCGGCATCAGCCTCAGAGGCGGCGGAATGACAAGTCGCGCTCAGCAAAAAGATACCGAAGCTGATCGAGAGCTTTACACTTGCATTAACTCATTGCCACCGCGAAGCTTCCTGATGATTGCGGGGGCTGGCTCGGGGAAGACTACTTCCTTGATCAAGGGGCTCACCCAGATCCTCAGCAAGCACGGTGAGAGGCTGAAGCTGCGCCGACAGAAAATCGCTTGCATCACATACACGGAGATAGCGGCCGGAGAGATTTGGGCGGATGTAGGGAACAATCCCCTCGTCCA
>MGTA01000229.1:0-3210 GCA_001799225.1 Deltaproteobacteria bacterium RIFOXYD12_FULL_50_9 | reverse complement strand
AGAAAGCGGGCAGTTTCGGGCCTCGCGTGCAGCAGCGCACGCGCGACAAGAACGAGAGCGACATAGCTCGCTATGAGCAGCAGCGAGCACGAATTAGCCGGGTCAGCTCGTTCACCTATGGAACGGGTAGCGATTATGGGAACGGAATCCTCGGTCACGACGACATTATAAAGATGGCGTCACAGTTCATAGCCGAACGTCCGTTGATGCGGAGCCTCCTCGCTCAACAATACCCATTTCTCTTTGTCGATGAGAGTCAGGACACAATGGAAAACGTCGTGGCGTCACTTAAGGCGGTGGATGAGGAGCTGGGAGATCGGTTTTGTCTCGGTTTCTTCGGTGATCCGATGCAGCGCATCTACTTGACAGGGATCGGCGCAATTTCGGCAGGTCCTGGTTGGACGAACATCACGAAGCCAGAGAATTTCCGTTGTCCTGCAACTGTACTCAGAGTCGCTAATGCAATCCGACGAGATGGGGATGGCCTAGTTCAGACGCGTGGCCGGATGACAGGGCCGGAGGACGCTCTGGTCAGTGTGCCGGGCAGCGCACACCTATTCATTCTTCCCATTGACGAAAGACGCGATCAGCAGATCGCGCAGGTGCGCACCTGGGCTGCTGAGCAAAACAGTGATCCAGAGTGGCAGACAGATGAAGGCAACGGAGCCGTGAAACTTCTCGTCATCGTCCACCGAATGGCCGCCAAGCGGCTTGGATTCGGCGATCTGTACGCGGCACTGAATGATAGGGCTCCAGAGAAGTTCAAGAACGGATTCATGGATGGAACCGCATGGCCAGTGCGCCCTTTCAGCAACTTTGTTCTGCCGCTTGTGAACGCCAGCAAGTTCGAGGCGATGCAGGTTCTCAGAAGCCAATCGCCACTTCTGGACCGCAAAAATCTGAGCGGGATCAACATGGCTGAAAGGCTTGACGACTTGCGTCGATTCACAGAAAGACTTCAGCAGATGATGGAACCGGGATCAGGCGCAACCAATGCCGATGTTCTCCGTCTTGTTCATGAGACAAAGGTAATAGTCCTCGATCCGAGGGTCCTCTCTTATTTAAATCTGCCGGCCCCGGTCGAAGCGGAGGAAGACGACAACTCCATGGTTGCTGAGGATGAGGACGACGGGGAAGAGCTGGCCAAGGAAGTTTCGGCCATGGACGCCTTTCTTGCGTGCCCTGCATCGCAGTTCTGGGGTTACTACAAGTACGTGAACGACTTCTCTCCATTCTCGACACAGCAAGGCATCAAGGGCGCGGAATTTGAGCGCGTGCTTGTAGTGCTCGACGATGATGAGGGTACCCACGTTCAATTTTCCTATGACAAATATTTGGGAATCAAACCGCTCTCAGATAGGGACGAAGCAAACAGGCGCGAAGGGAAAGAAACAGTTGTAGAGAGGACAAGGCGTCTTTTTTATGTATGCTGTACGCGTGCATTGAAAGATCTGATTGTTGTACTCTTCACGTCCGACGTTGCAGCGGCCCAGCGCCAGATAACAACACTCGGCCTTTTTCCGGCGGATGCAATTCATCTGGAAGACGAATTCGCGGCAAGGTGACTTTTTCCATAAAAGTTTTGGGACCAGTCATTGAAGTGAGAATTATTGTAGGTTAACAATAAAATACACCGATAACCCGGTGATTTTCACGTTGAGTGTGCCACAGGGGAGACACAGGAATGGAATTTCTATTCAACAGTAAAGGGCAACATATAGCCAATTTCGTAAATGGCCAATTGCATGCACCATCTGGACAGAACATCGGGCATTTTATGGAAGGGCAAGGGATATTTATTGATATGTCCGGTCGTTACCTTGGCGAAATCGTTCAAAACAACCGCCTTATGTATTATCGCTCATCACCGCACAGAAGCGTAAGTTACGGGAATTATGGAAATTATGGGAACGTTGGTAACTATGGAAATCCTGGAAATCATGGAAGCATCGGTTCCATTGGTGGATATGAAGATGTTGAAATACCTTGGCTATGAAAACACTTAACAAAATTATTAACCAGACCGCGAGAACGTTGGCGGCGCTACGCGGCAAAATTCTTTGGCGCGGTCTGGTTATAATAGGCGTTATCCCTCCGAACCTGTGATCCCTGTTTGACGATTCAAGAGTGCAAAGTGAACATTTTTAGTTCTAGAGAAATAGCCGTTGCGTTCTGGACCGTCGCCATTTTGACTTTGGCTTTATCTGTAAAGGGTGTGCGGGAGAGTGCTTTTGGCCTGGTTAGGCAAGCTCTCCTCTCTAAGCTCATCCTAATATGGTTATCATTAGCTGCGTACGCTGTGATTTTGGTCCTCGGGCTCCGGGAACTGGGCCTTTGGACGATAGAACTTCTTAAAGACACACTGATCTGGTTTGGATTTGGCGCCTTAGCATATCCATTTCAGTTCCACAATCCACAGAAAACACCTCGAGTAATCAGAGTCCTCGTCCGCGACAGCTTGTCCGTACTTATCATCGTTGAAGTACTCGTGGAAACGTACACGTTCTCATTGCCGATCGAGCTGATCATCGTACCGACCGTTACCTTGATTGCAATGATGGGCGCGGTAGCCGAAATGCGAGAGGAGCACAAGACGGTCGCGAAAGTACTTGGCAATGTTCAGGCGCTCGTCGGATTCGTTCTTATTGCGATTGTGGTTCGGCGGGCCGCAATAGATCCGGGCCACAGTTTTGTTGCGGCGCTTTTGTCGTCGTTGCTTATTGTGGTTTTGAGCCTTGCGACATGGCCGTTCATTTGCTTTTTGCGGTTATTTTTCGCCTATGAGGACATGTTGTGGCGCATCGGCTGGAAGAAGAACGTATCCAGGGTATTTAAACACTTCTCGGCGTTTCGCATCCTGCGGCACCTTCAGTATCGGTCGACGGCGGTTGCGCCTTTTATCCGCCGGAACGCCTTTAAGTTAAATGATGTGGTCGATCAGAATAGTCTTGAGGCACTTCTGGGCGAGGATCGGAATAGGGCGAGTGACTAACGGTGAATTATGGACACATGAGGCGGCATAGCCAGGGCATTCTCCTGCTGATGGAGGTTGAAAAAATGGACACCAATGTTTGATTCCAAATCTAACGGAGTTATGAGTTCCGGCAGCAGAAGCAACATGACTAAAATATCCAAACATAAATGGACCTTCGCCCCACGTTTTCGGCGCCAAGCCTTTGGCTGGCGTTCTCAGCCGGCGATTCAGAGGGT
>MGTA01000228.1:2020-5219 GCA_001799225.1 Deltaproteobacteria bacterium RIFOXYD12_FULL_50_9 | reverse complement strand
GACGCCGATAGCGGTGCAGGTTCGCTGCTGGCGCACGCCGGAGGCAATGTCAATGCGCTGAAAACCGCTCTCAACGATGCCGTGTCGCGTCTGCCTAAAGTGGAAGGTCACGGCGGTGAGGTGCAGGTCGGACGCGATCTGTCCAGTCTGTTCAACCTGACCGACAAGGAGGCGCAGAAGCGCGGCGACCAGTTCATCGCCAGCGAGATGTTTCTGCTGGCGGCAACGGGAGACAAGGGCGAAACCGGTCGGCTGCTGAAAACGCATGGCGTGTCGCGTGCGCCGTTGGAGCAGGCAATCAATGCGGTACGTGGCGGCGAATCGGTCGGCTCGCAGGAAGCGGAAGGGCAGCGCGAGTCATTGAAGAAATTCACTATTGATCTGACCGAGCGTGCAAGGCTGGGCAAGCTCGATCCTGTCATTGGCCGCGATGACGAGATACGTCGCGCCATCCAGGTGCTGCAACGCCGCACCAAGAATAACCCAGTGCTGATCGGCGAGCCGGGCGTGGGCAAGACGGCCATCGTCGAAGGATTGGCGCAGCGCATCGTCAACGGTGAAGTGCCGGAATCACTGAAGAACAAGAAGGTGTTGAGTCTGGATATGGCCGCGCTGCTGGCGGGTGCGAAGTATCGTGGCGAATTCGAGGAACGTCTGAAGAACGTGCTCAAAGAGCTGGCGATGGATGAAGGGCAGACCATCGTCTTCATCGACGAGCTGCACACCATGGTCGGTGCGGGCAAGGCCGAGGGCGCGATGGACGCGGGCAACATGTTGAAGCCGGCGCTGGCGCGCGGTGAGCTGCACTGCATAGGTGCGACCACGCTGGATGAATATCGGAAATACATCGAAAAAGATGCCGCGCTGGAGCGTCGTTTCCAGAAAGTGCTGGTGGACGAGCCTAGCGTGGAATCCACCATCGCCATTTTGCGCGGTTTGCAGGAGCGTTATGAGCTACATCACGGCGTGGATATCACCGACCCCGCCATCATCGCGGCGGCGGAATTGTCCAACCGTTACATCACCGATCGCTTCCTGCCGGACAAGGCCATCGACCTGATAGACGAGGCCGCCGCGCGCGTCCGCATGGAAATCGATTCCAAACCGGAAGTGATGGATAAGCTGGAGCGCCGCCTGATCCAGCTCAAGATCGAGCGCGAAGCGGTGAAAAAGGAGAAAGACGAAGCTTCCAAAAAACGGCACGCACTGATTGAGGAAGAGATCTCAAAATTGGCGCGTGAATACGCCGATCTGGAAGAAATATGGAAGTCGGAGAAGGGCGCGGCAGAAGGCACGGCCAATCTCAAGGAAGAGATGGAGCATGTGCGCGCCGAGATCATCAGATTGCAACGCGAAGGTCGTCTGGAGCAAGTGGCTGAACTGCAATACGGCAAGCTGCCGCAACTGGAAGCCAAACTGAAGGAAGCCGCGCAGCGTGAGGCTGAAGGGGGTGCAACGAAGAACAAGTTGCTGCGCACCCAGGTGGGCGCGGAAGAAATCGCCGAAGTGGTGAGCCGTGCGACCGGCATTCCCGTGAGCAAGATGATGACAGGCGAGCGCGATAAGCTGCTGAAGATGGAAGCCAAACTGCACGAGCGCGTGGTGGGGCAGGACGAAGCGGTGCGACTGGTGTCGGACGCGATCCGCCGTTCGCGTTCCGGGCTGTCCGACCCGAACCGCCCCTATGGTTCATTCCTGTTTCTGGGGCCCACCGGTGTAGGCAAGACCGAGTTGTGCAAGGCGCTGGCCGGTTTTATGTTCGATTCGGAAGATCATCTGATCCGCATCGATATGAGTGAATACATGGAGAAACATTCCGTCGCACGCCTGATCGGCGCACCTCCGGGTTATGTCGGTTATGAAGAGGGCGGTGGCCTGACCGAAGCGGTGCGCCGCAAGCCGTATTCCGTCATCCTGCTGGACGAGGTGGAGAAGGCGCACCCGGATGTGTTCAATGTGCTGTTGCAGGCGCTGGACGACGGACGCATGACCGACGGGCAGGGCCGCACCGTGGACTTCAAGAACACCGTGATCGTGATGACCTCCAACCTCGGCAGTTCGATGATCCAGCAGATGTCGGGTGACGATTATCAGGTGATCAAGCTGGCGGTGATGGGCGAGGTAAAATCCTATTTCCGCCCCGAGTTCATCAACCGCATCGATGAAGTGGTGGTGTTCCATGCGCTGGACGAGAAGAACATCAAGTCCATCGCGCGTATCCAGTTGCAGTATCTGGAGAAACGCTTGGCCGCGATGGAAATGAAACTGACCATCAGTGAGGCTGCATTGGACGAGATCGCGACCGCCGGTTTTGATCCGATCTATGGTGCCAGACCGCTGAAGCGCGCGATTCAGTCGCAACTGGAAAACCCGTTGGCCAGGCATATTCTCGAAGGGCGCTATGCCGCGAAAGACACCATCGTGGTGGGCTGTGTGGGTGGCGTGATGAAATTCGAGTAGGCGTAGCCGAGTGTGATTGCCAACTCAAACAGTGTTGGATTGCGCGCCCGCAATACCGCAAGGGTCTTCGCCTAAAAATATAGTCGCGCTATGCGCTCGTTATTTTGAGCGAAGGGGCGTCCCCGCACCATTAAGATGCTGCGCATCAAGTGGTTGCGTGATGGGTGGTGTGATGCGTTTCGAGAAGGCGTGAGCAACAGACATTGATGGTTTGAATAATAATAAGCCCGGCATGCCGGGCTTATTATCGTGTGACGCCAGGAGCCCGATATGCTCCTAGAGATCGTCGTAGAAACGGTAGGTGTTGCGCGTGACTTTAGCCTGGTACATCGCCGTGTCCGCGTTTTTGAGCAGGGTCTCGCTGTCTTTGCCATGTTTCGGATAGATTGCGATGCCGATGCTGCAGCCCACATTGCAGCGCGTCCCGTTCAGTTCGAACGGTTGCAACAGAGTGGCTAGAATGTTTTTTGCTACATGTTCGGCATTTTCGGGTATTGTTGTCTCGGTCAATATTACGGTGAATTCATCGCCGCCCATGCGGGCGACGGTGTCGGATTTGCGCACACAGGCGAGCAGGCGGTTTGCGGTTTCCTTGAGCAATTCATCGCCCATGTCGTGACCGAGGGTGTCGTTGATTTCCTTGAAGTGATCGAGATCCATGAACAATACCGCTAGTTTCTGTTGATGGCGCTGTGCCACGGCTAGTCCCTGTTCCAGTCTGTCATGGAACAGGGAACGG
>MGTA01000228.1:1614-1974 GCA_001799225.1 Deltaproteobacteria bacterium RIFOXYD12_FULL_50_9 | reverse complement strand
TTGCGTTCGATGACCACAGACAGTGTGTCGGAGATGGTTTTGAGTATTTTTTTCTCGTTCGCGTCGCTGATATGTCCCGCGTCAACATAGGCATTGAGTACGCCCAGCAATTGGCCTTCCGATAGGATGGGGATGCAGTAGTGTCCGTGCGGCTGCATGCCCTCGTAGCTGATCTCATGCTGCTCATTAATGTGGTCGAAGAAGATGATCTCGCGCGTCGCAGCGGCCTTGCCGCACAGGCAGCGACCAAACGGCAGCAGGGCGCAGGAATGCAACAGCGCGTCCGGCAGATTGCGTTGTGCGACCATCTCCAGTTTTTGCTCGCCTTGAACGACTAGGAATACAGCCCCCTTGTCCTGC
>MGTA01000228.1:0-1604 GCA_001799225.1 Deltaproteobacteria bacterium RIFOXYD12_FULL_50_9 | reverse complement strand
GGGAAGCGAGATATTCAGTATCGAGTCCAGCACGCGCTGTACATGCAGCGCCTGTTCGATTTCACGCTGTGCCTTCTTGCGCTCGGAAATGTCGCGCAGTACACCGATGCCATTCCATTTTCCCGCGATCAGGCTGGATGACAGCGCGATTTCGACAGGGAATTCCGTGCCATCCTTGCGGAGTGCGGCCAGTTCCAGCGTTTTACCCAGTGCGGCGCCTTGTCCTGTCTCCCGGAAAATCGGGAAGGCCTTGAGATGCGCCTCGCGGAAGCGTTTCGGCGCGATCAGGGTATGCAGGTTCGCACCTAATGCTTCCTGCTGGGTGTAGCCGAAGATCGTTTCTGCGGCAAGATTCCAGAACGAAATATTGCCATCGTTATCCATGCAGATGATCGCGTCCTGAGCCGAGGCGCTGATTTTTTCGAACTTCTCCTCGCTCTCATGCAGTTTTGTGTGTTCATCCTGTAATTCACTGATAAAGCGGTTTTGTATCGCTTCGCGTGCCTGACTCTCATCAATGAGCTGTTGCCTCGATGAGGCCAGTTCCCTGTCGATACGGCTCAAAATCTGCGTAAAGAACACAAGAACACCCAAACCTAACGCGCTGAAAATCGCTATGAATATTATAAAATCTTCTCTGCTATGTTCGTTCAGAAGTGTCATGTCGCGCAGCATGACCAGCGAGGCAACCTGATGCCCACCGGCATCATTCACGGTAATGATGCCGGCCCAGTAGCGATGTCCCTGAAAATCAATGTCCCGCTGAATTTGAATGTTTGTGCCTGAATGGACTGCGTTGACCCGGTTAAGCGCCTCGATGGGCGCATCCGGCATGCTCTGCGATATCAGCACTGAAGACGACAGTGTATTCCAGTCGTGTGCCCTGCCGAGCATCTTCATGCCCACTTCCCATTCGCTCTGCACCAGATACTGCTTGCCCACGAGCATGAAGAGTTCGACATGGAACATGCTGCGGGTATCTCGAATGAGTTTGTCAATTTCCTGTCCCAGTTCGATATAGCCGAGCAGCTTTCCGTCATGGACAACGGGCAGCACGGAACGCAGCGTGAAGGTGCCCAGTGGCCCGAGTTCTATTCCCGAAAACATGGCGGCGCTCTTCTCGGCGCCCAGTGCGGTGTGGCGATTGATTGCGTCGCCGTATTTTTCCGGTTTGTGGGTGCGCAGCAGATTGATGCGGTGTGCATCGTGAAAATAGAAATGCGTGACGTTATGCTGCTGATGCAGGTGTTTATATATGGGAGCGCTCAGCTCCAGCAGGGCTTTGCGGTCCCCGGACTGGAGGGCGGAGAGCAGTTGTTTGTCCTGCGCGATGAAACGCAGGCTGGCTTCCATGACCTCGGCTTTGCTATCCAACATCGAGGCGAGATGAAGTCGCAGTGCTTCGACTTGCTGTACGACTGTATCCTGTTTTTGCCGTACTTCCAGATCGCCTACAAGGTAAGTGCCGGTGCCGAATAACACCACCCCTGCCATGATCAGCGGCAGGATTATGCGTGTTTTTATAGAATAGGCGTACATCTACTTACATCTTTCATGCTTTTTCTGTCCGGGTGGCAAGCGCCGGTCAGTCGCTATATTCGGAT
>MGTA01000227.1:4891-6424 GCA_001799225.1 Deltaproteobacteria bacterium RIFOXYD12_FULL_50_9 | reverse complement strand
GCGCCAGCCGGGCTCCGCAATACACCCAACCTGCTGCGCCGGTGCCTACTGCCTGGCCTGATGGTCCGGCCTACAAGGCTGAAATCGCCAAACCTGACGAAAAACCGGTTGCCAAGATTCCTTGGCAGGAGTTTTTTGTCAATGAACAACTGCGGAAGTTGATCACCCTGGCCCTGCAGAATAACCGGAATCTCAAGATCGCCACCCTCAATATCGAGCGCTCCCGGGCCCTCTACCAGATCCGGCAGGCCGATCTGCTGCCGAAGGTTGAGGCATACGGTGGCGCCAGTTTTCAGCGGATCCCTGAAGACCTCTCCAGCACTGGTCGAGCCATGAATATTGAGCAGTACAGCGTCGGGCTCGGCGTCATCTCTTACGAACTGGATCTTTTCGGCCGTGTGCGGAGCCTCAAGGAGCAGGCGCTTTCGAACTTCCTGGCCACTGAGCAGGCAAGACGCTCTGTCCAGATCAGTTTGATCTCCACAGTTGCCGCCAATTATCTGAGTCTGGCCGCTGATCGTGAACGGCTGCAGCTGGCCCGGGAGACCCTGGAGACCCAGCAGGCCTCCTATAAGCTGATCCAGCGTCGTTTTGAGGTGGGCACTTCCTCCGAACTCGATCTGCGTCAGGCCCAAACCCGAGTTGATGCAACACGGGTGGATATCGCCCGTTTACTTAGCCTCGTGGCCCAGGACGAGAATGCCCTCAATCTGGTGGTCGGTTCTCCGGTTCCGTCTGAGTTGCTCCCTGCGGCCTTTAGCGAGACGCTCGCTTCTGTTCAGGATATCGCGCCTGGTCTGTCGTCCGAAGTGCTGCTGCACCGCCCCGATATCCTGCAGGCCGAGAACCTGCTTAAGGGGCTTAACGCCAACATCGGTGCGGCACGGGCGGCCTTCTTCCCCCGCATTACCTTGGTTAGCTCTGTTGGCTCAGGAAGTGATGAGTTGACAGGTCTCTTTAAATCCGGATCCCTGGCTTGGAGTTTTGTGCCGCGCATCTCCTTGCCGATCTTCGACGGCGGCAGCAACCGGGCGAATCTGACCGTGGCTGAGGTGGATCGAGACCTGGCCGTGGTACAGTATGAGAAGGCCATCCAAACAGCATTCCGGGAGGTGGTTGACGCCCTTGCCCAGCGCGGAACCATAGATAATCAGGTTGCGGCGCAGCAATCCCTCACCGACGCCACGGCCGAAAGCTGCCGGCTCTCAAAGGCGCGTTATGAAAACGGGGTGGACAGCTACCTTGCCGTACTTGATTCGCAACGCTCCTTGTACGGCGCCCAGCAAGGATTGATCGCTGCTCGAATAACTCGGTTGTTAAATCTGGTGACCTTGTATAAGGTATTGGGCGGCGGTGGGGATTTGACGTGAAGTCGGTTGGCAGTAGCCGTCCATCAAAAAACAACATTCCCTTGACACCCGTCGAAACAAATGGGTACTCTTGCTTGAATTTACCAGCTGCTTATCACACGGTATGACCTTGTCAATGGATTATGTTTCATGATAATTGAGCACATACGACAACTGGGCAACA
>MGTA01000227.1:3218-4871 GCA_001799225.1 Deltaproteobacteria bacterium RIFOXYD12_FULL_50_9 | reverse complement strand
GGCGAATGCGTTAAACAGATCAGGCTGATCGGCGCCAACTCCTTTTCTGTTATTTTTTTTACCGCCGGTTTTACCGGCTTGGTTTTAGGGCTGCAAGGTTATTATACCCTGCGGAAATTCGGTTCTGACGGGTTGCTCGGTTCGGCCGTGGCCTTGACCCTGATCCGCGAACTCGGGCCGGTGCTGACCGCCCTCATGGTTACTGGACGGGCCGGTTCGGCCATGTGTGCGGAGATCGGCATTATGCGGAACAGTGAGCAGATTGACGCCCTTGAGTGTATGGCCATTGATCCGTTTCGCTATCTTATTTCGCCGAAATTTCTGGCAACGCTGATCTCTGTGCCGCTCCTGACTCAGGTATTTAACGTGGTCGGCATCTTGGGCGGCTGGTTGGCCGGCGTCAAAATGCTCGGGGTGAATTCAGGCTCGTATTTTACCAGTATGCAGCACAGCGTCGTTAATAAGGATCTCAACCTGGGTGTAATAAAATCCTTTGTTTTCGCTTTGCTTATCGTGGCGATCTGCACAGGGCGCGGCTATTTTGTCAATCAGATCCGGAATGCCGGCTATGGAGCCGAGGCGGTGAGCCGGGTGACCACCCAGGCGGTAGTGCTCTCTTCAATCTCCATACTTATATGGGACTACATAATTACAGCCATTCTGCTATGAATTCGACGAATCAGCCGATCATTCAACTTGTTGACGTAGTCAAGGCCTTTGGCGCCCAGATGGTGCTCGATAAGGTGTCTTTTGCCGTGTCTGAGGGTAAGACTACGGTTATTGCCGGAGGCAGCGGTCAGGGGAAAAGCGTGGTCCTCAAACTTATCCTGGGTCTGCTTGCTCCGGACTCCGGGCAGATCCTGGTCAATGGACAGGACATCTGCGGGATGCGTCAGCAGGATCTCAATCAGGTGCGGATGGCGTTCGGCGTCCTGTTCCAGGGCGCGGCCCTTCTTGATTCCCTTTCGGTTTTTGATAATGTTGCTCTCCCTCTTGAGGAGCGGACAAAACTCCATGCCAAGGAGATTCGGGAGCAGGTAATGAGCATGCTCGACAAGGTCGGTTTGGACGGCCATGAGCAGAAGTTCCCGGCCCAGTTGAGTGGGGGCATGAAGAAAAGGGTTGGCCTGGCGCGGGCCCTGATGTTACAACCGAAGATTGTCCTCTTTGATGAGCCGACTACCGGGCTTGATCCGGAAAAATCCATGGAGATCTACCGGCTATTCTATCGTACCCAGGAGCAGTTCGGATATACGGCGGTGATTGTCAGTCATGATATCCCCAAGATATTCAATCTGGCAGATCAGGTTATCCTGCTCAATAACGGCAAGGTGGTGAGTTTCAACAACCCCCGGGATCTTCAGGGGGTTGAGTCTGTCGGCATTGAGGAGTTTCTCAATAATACTATGGGCACTATCTATCGAAGCAAGGAGCTGGAGTGACGGTTATGAAAAAAAGTACGCTGGATTATATTGTCGGCATCTTCATCATCGGCGGTTTTTTGTGTTTTGTCTATCTCTCCATGCAACTCGGCGAGTTTTCGGTTTTTTCCATGGAAAAAAACTACACTCTGCTGGCGGAGTTTGATGGGGTGTCCGGGCTCAAAACCGGTGCCGCGGTTGAGATCGCCGGAGTGAGCATCGGCAAGGTGTC
>MGTA01000227.1:0-3209 GCA_001799225.1 Deltaproteobacteria bacterium RIFOXYD12_FULL_50_9 | reverse complement strand
GCAGATCACCAGAGAGGTAAAGATCACCAAGGATGCCATGGCCTCGATCAAGACCCAGGGGATTATCGGCGACAAATACGTCAGGATCGTTCAAGGTGGTGATGAAAAGAAGCTGGATGACGGGGGGCGGATCACCGAGACCGAATCGGCGCTTGATCTGGAAGAGCTGGTCAGCAAATATATCTTTGGTAAAGTTTAGTTCGGTCAGCCAGGCGATGTCAGGACGATGATAAGAAATTTTTTGTTGATCGGCATCTTGTTTTTCCCCCTGCTGGCCGGTGTTCCAGGCCATGCTGAAGAGAGCACTGAGATCGGGAGCGGCGAGGCGGTGGTTGTTCAGGCCTCAAGCAGCTGGCTTGAGGATGATCCGGTAGAAGTATCGACAGAGGCGCCGGATAGTAAACCATCGGCTTGGATTGATCCGCTTGAGCCGGTGAATCGAGCCCTTTTCACATTTAACGACCGGGTTTATCTATGGGTTGTGAGACCCGTGGTTACCACTTACAGTGCTATCGTGCCCGTCAAGGCGAGAATTTGCGTCAGGAATGCCTTTCAGAACCTGTTTGTCCCTATTAGACTGGTCAATAACGTCCTGCAAGGCAAGTTTGTCAACAGCGGTGTTGAGCTGGGCCGTTTTGTTATTAACAGCACAGTGGGAGTTGCAGGTCTGTTTGATCCGGCCAGGGAATATTTAAATCTGCTTCCGTCCAAAGAAGATTTTGGTCAGACCCTTGGAGTCTACGGGATCGGCGATCGCATCTATCTGTTCTGGCCATTTTTAGGGCCGTCGACTCTGCGGGATACTCTAGGGTTGGGAGGCGATTATTTCTTGAATCCGCTCTCCTGTCTTGCTGTAGCTGATTGGCATTCCGCCCTGGGGGCGAAGAGCGGTGAGGAGGTCAACCGGAACTCCCTCTCCTTGGGGGAGTATGAAAAATTGAAAGCTGAATCCTTTGATTTTTATGTGGCGGTGCGCGATGGCTATCTGCAGCTTCGGCAACACGAAATTGCCCGGTAAGCAGGGGCGGCTTGGGTGTGGTTTAGTAGGAGATTTTTAAAGTGAAAAGAGGGTGTGTGACTTTTATGAAAAGGATATTGACCATTCTGGGCATTGTTTCAGTGGTTGGAGTATTGGCTGTGGGTGGAAATCTTGCGTCTGCCTCTGTCGGCCAGGAGCCTTTGGAGCAGGTGCGCGTGTCGGTTGAAAAGGTCATTCAACTCCTTACGGAACCAGGCCTGAAGGCTCCCGGCAAGCGGGGGGAGCGGCGGGAACGGGTTTTATCCGTTGTCCGGCAGCGTTTTGATTTCAAGGAGATGGCCAAACGCTCTTTAGCAGGACAATGGCAGAAGAGAACCGAGGCGGAACGGGAGCAGTTTGTCAAGCTTTTCTCGCAGATTCTCGAGAAGACCTATATCGGCAGGGTTGAGAGCTATTCGGATGAGAAGGTGTTGTTTAACAAGCAGGAGGTTAAGGACGACAGGGCCGTTGTCAACACGGTTTTTGTCAAGAATGAAAAGGAGATACCGATTATCTACCGTCTGCAGCAGGTCAAGGACCAATGGCTGGTGTATGATGTGGTTATCGAAGGCGTCAGCCTGGTAATGAACTACCGGACCCAGTTCAACCAGATTCTCGGCAAGGAGGATTTTCCGGCGCTGGTCAAAAGGCTGGAAGAAAAACTCGTCAGCATGCCGGATGACGGCAGTGCTTCCGGTCTGTAATTGGTTTGCCGGTTCAAAGCTGATAAAATAGTGGAGAATATATGACGATTATCGGGTGTCATGAGCTGCCTCGCGAGGTCCTGCGGGAGGCCTTCAAGTTTCTTCTGGATGAAGAGGTCGATCTCCTGTGTCCTTATCTCGAGATAAGGGAATGGCCGACCGACAGCCAGGTGATTGTCGAGGGTGAAACAGGAGATTTCATGGGGGTTCTGGTCGAAGGGAAACTCTCGGTCCATAAAAGGACTGATTTTCCCGGCCGTTATACCCTGATGGCTGTCCTGGAACCTGGCTCTCTGGTAGGTGAGGTGGCGGTGCTTGAACGTGGAAAGCGCAACAGCACAGTAATCACAACTGAGCCATGCAAACTGCTTATCCTTTCCAGCGACAGCATGGAGGCCCTTTTACTGGACAATCAGCTGTTGGGGATCAAGCTGCTCAAACGTATTATCCATGTCTTGAGCCTGCGATTTCGTAATACCAATGACCGTCTGGCCCGCCTTTTGTAGGGGCACCTCTTGCGGGTGCCCTTTTGGGCTTTGGGCAACCAATGCAAAATCAGCACGGGCCGGAAAGGTCTTGACATTGAGACAGTTTCTCTTATATTTGAGCGGTTTAATGTTTTATTAGATTTTTTATGCTCTGTAAGGTGGTTTGTGCAGCTCAGATTCGATGATATTCCGGACGATGGACTGCGTATTGAGATTGATGGCCCGGCATGGTTGCCGACCGATGAGTTCAGCCATTCCGGCCCGGTGTCGGCCAGAGTTTTTCTCGAACGTCGGGGCAAGCGGGTTTTTTTGACCGGTGCAATTTCCGTTGTTGTCGTTCTTGAATGTGATCGCTGTGTTGAGTCATTTATGTTGCCTCAGCACCTCGAGTTCAGCATTGATCTTGAACTTGTCGACAAGGGCTTTCTCAACAGAGCGAAAGGTGAATACGCCTGCAAGAGTGATGAGATGGAGGTCATTTATCTGGACGAACCGCTCATCGATATCCATGATATCCTGGCCCAACAGTTATTGCTTGCCCTGCCCGTCAAAAGGCTTTGCACTGCGGAGTGCCGGGGATTATGCAGCCGATGCGGCATTAACCGTAATCTGCAGCAGTGTCGTTGCAGTGAAGATAAGAGGAGTTCCCCTTTTGCCGTATTGAAGAAATTGAAATCATGAAGATGATATTTGCTTAGCACGGAAATTATTAAGATCTACAGGAGGTTACTACAATGGCATTACCTAAGAGGAGGCATTCGCACGCTAGAACCAGGTTGCGTCGTGCCCATGACTTTTTGATCGCTCCCACAATCAATGCTTGCCCTGCATGCGGTGAACCAAAGCTTCCCCACCGGCTCTGTCCCGGCTGCGGAGCCTACAAGGGTAGGTCCGTGGTTAAACTGAACGAGGATCCGGCAGAGTAGAAAGATCATGGTGAATATTGCCCTGGATGCTATGGGCGGAGACAAGGGTGCGAATGAGCTGATATCCGGGGCG
>MGTA01000226.1:6083-6215 GCA_001799225.1 Deltaproteobacteria bacterium RIFOXYD12_FULL_50_9 | reverse complement strand
GAGCTCCCACACCTCTCCCACCCCTCGGGGTGGCGGTATGGCAATTGTGGTTGTTTTTTATGTTGTTTCGTTAGCCCTGGGGTGGAGGTCGGGCTTGCCCGCCGGTTATTTATATGCAATCCTGGTCGCCGG
>MGTA01000226.1:4735-5940 GCA_001799225.1 Deltaproteobacteria bacterium RIFOXYD12_FULL_50_9 | reverse complement strand
TGGATTTGGGGATGCTAGGCTATCCTCTAGGGCTATTGTTTATTATCTGGATCGTAAACCTCTATAATTTCATGGACGGCATTGATGGGATGGCCGGGCTTGAAACGATTACTGTTACCAGTGCCGCTGCTTTTCTGCTTTGGCAGAATGGGGCTGAGGATATGGCTGGCTGGATTGTGTTGCTGGGGATGGCATCTGCCGGTTTTCTGGTCTGGAACTGGCCGCCGGCCCGGATCTTCATGGGAGATGGCGGTAGTGGTTTTCTGGGGTTTGCTTTGGCCGTTTTCGCCTTGCTGACAGCCGGCAGCGGCCGGCTGGCCATCTGGCCCTGGCTGATTTTGTTTGGCGTGTTCGTGGTTGATGCGACTGTAACCCTCCTGCGGCGGGTCGCTGCAGGGGAGAAGTGGCATGAGGCGCACCGAAGTCATGCCTATCAATACGCGTCCCGTCGATACAACAGCCATCGAATCGTGACCTTGGCCGTCGCAGCTATCAATGTGGGATGGCTTTTCCCCCTGGCCTGGATCGCTTCGGCTTTTCCGAATTGGGGGGCGTTTTGTCTGGTTGTCGCCTGGACGCCGCTGATGTTTTTGGCTCTGAAATTTCAAGCCGGGGTGCCGGAAAGCATGACAACTGAGAGATAACAGTAATCCCAATCCAGTCTTGATTATTGGCCGTTATGAAATAACCGTGCTGTAGCAGCTGTAAACCGTAAACCTCGGCAGTTAAAAATAGATGTCAAATCTGTGATGCGGGCTTTGCATGGTTGTATCCGGTTTGCGGCCGACCAGTGGCAGTGCGGTGCGCGGCCGTTTGACCACTACCCTTTCCCGGGCGGTATCCAGAGCTGCAGAGAGGAGATCGGCAGAATCAAGATCCTCACCGAGCAGTTGCTGTAACAGTTGCATCTCTTTCTTTACCAAGGCTTTTTTCCGACGGTGCGGAAACATCGGGTCGAGATAGACTACCTGGGGGCGATCCACAGCCGGTAAACTCCTCATGATATCGATGCTGTTTCCAGGGATTAACTGTAGTCGTTCCTGGATGATAGGCTGAACCGCATCATCCAGTAAGCCTCGTTTCAGGCCATCGTCGAGCAGAGTTGCCAGGATCGGGGAGCGTTCGCACATCACTACCCGGCAACCCAGACTGGCAAGAATGAAGGAGTCCTTGCCAAACCCGGCAGTGGCATCAAGGATGTCCGG
>MGTA01000226.1:3251-4718 GCA_001799225.1 Deltaproteobacteria bacterium RIFOXYD12_FULL_50_9 | reverse complement strand
ATGTTTAAGCCGATATTGCAGGCCGGCGTCGGTAAAGTCAACAAAGACCGGTCCAGGGCTCTCCGGCCCGGTTCGCTGAAGTTCCAGGCGGCTGACTGTTTGGACAAGGAGGAAAGGGTGGGAGTCGTCTGCTCTTGCTACGAGTGCAAGGCCCAGTTTGGTGGCCAGGGTGGCCGCCTGGGTTGCAAGGGTTGGCTCTTCTCCAAAAAAAGTTACGGCGATTGATTGAGCATTTTCTTTTTGCATGAAAAAGGATATATAGGATGAGTTGTATTTTGTACTAAATACTTGTCGTTAAGCCAGAAACCACAATTTTATTGATAAGTGAACATAATGGATCTTAGACATAAATCCCAGCCTAAAGTGGTGGCCATCATTCCGGCCCGCTATCAGTCTAATCGTTTTGAGGGTAAACCGCTTGCGCTGATCTGCGGTAAACCGATGATACAGCATGTTTATGAGCGCGCCATGGCCGTACCTCTGCTGGAACAGGTGGCGGTTGCCACAGATGACGTGCGGATAGCTGAATGCGTCCAATCATTTGGTGGTACAGTAGTGCTGACCAGCCGGGACCATGTCTCCGGCACTGACCGTCTGGCCGAGGCTGCCAGCATCCTTAATATCCCGGAGCAGGATGTCGTTGTCAATATTCAAGGGGATCAGCCGCTCTTTGACCAGTCTGTTGTCGAACAAGTGGCAGGGCCGCTTCTTCAAGATCCGGCCCTGCCTATGTCTACTCTGATCTACAAAATTATCAGGGAAGAGGAGATATCAGACCCGAATCATGTAAAGACCGTGTTTGACCGAAACGGCAATGCCCTTTATTTTTCAAGAGCGGCAATTCCGTTTCAGCGTAATCCCGAAGAACCGGTGGCGCCCACCTATTATAAACACTTGGGGTTTTATGCCTATCGCAAGGGATTTCTGCTCACCTTTGTCAGTCTGCCCGAGGGTGAGTGGGAACGGTTTGAAAAATTGGAGCAACTCCGGGCTCTGGAGTTCGGTTATCGGATCAAGGTGGTGTTGACTGAGCATGATTCAATCGAGGTCGATACCCCCAAGGATCTGCTGCGGGTTGAGGAGTTGATGAAGAGTAGTAAGTGATCTGTTTAAACAACAACCATCTATTTTAATTGAGGGCTACATAATGAGAAACAAGATAACCATAGTCGGTGCAGGCAATGTCGGCGCCACTGCTGCCCATTGGGCTTTAAGTCGTGGTCTTGGCGATGTTGTTCTGCTGGATGTGGTAGAGGGCGTACCGCAGGGCAAGGCGCTCGATCTCCTGCAGGCCGGACCGGTTGAGGGATTTTCGTATAGAATTTTTGGTACCAATGCCTATGAGGATACTGCAGGGTCAGATGTTGTAATAATTACCGCCGGCCTTGCCCGCAAGCCCGGTATGTCCAGAGAAGACCTTTTGGCCAAGAATGTGGCTATTGTCAAGGCCTGCGCCGAGCAGGTCTG
>MGTA01000226.1:0-3236 GCA_001799225.1 Deltaproteobacteria bacterium RIFOXYD12_FULL_50_9 | reverse complement strand
AACCGGGTGGTGGGGATGGCCGGGGTCCTTGATTCGGCCCGCTATCGGACCTTTATCGCCGAGGCCCTTGGCGTGGCAGCTAAGGATGTCAGTGCCATGGTCATGGGAATTCATGGCGACAACATGTTGCCGTTGATTCGGCTTGCCAATGTCTCCGGCGTTCCAGTGACTGATCTCCTATCTGCAGAAGCGCTTGCGGCAATTGTCAAGCGGACCCAGCATGGCGGTATCGAAATTGTCAATCATCTTAAAACAGGAAGTGCTTTTTACACGCCGGGCCTTGCTGCAGTTGAGATGGCCGAGGCGATTCTTTTTGATCAAAAACGGGTATTGCCATGCGCCGCCTATGTTGAGGGCGAATTCGGATTCTCCGGTTGTTTCCTCGGTGTGCCCGTGGTCTTGGGCCAGGGCGGAATTGAGAGGATTATTGAATTCCCTCTGAACCCCGAGGAGAAGGTGGCCATGGCTGAATCCGAGAGAGCAGTCCGTCAGCAGATGGCCGCCACCGGCCTTTAAGATATCAAGCATAATTTTTGGTGTTCAGGAAATACCATGCCAACCCGGCGTCATCCAAGTCTCGAAGCAAGTCTGAAAAAGATGGCCGAGACCTCCTTTAATCCGATTGATTTACTACCGGAAGGTGATCTGCCCGAGAAACTCATCAATTTGATGCTGCTTGGCCCTCCGCCAGGTATGCCGGCTGTTAAAGCTATTCAGCAGGAACTGGCGAATATTCTGACCAAGGTTGATACCAGCGGGGCTAATGTTGTGGTGTTCGGCGGCGGTACCGGGTTGTCCAATGTCCTTGGCGGTGACAGTCGGACCCCGGGTTGGCCGCGGGCGCCTTTCCAGGGGCTGAAAGCTGTTTTTCCAAAGACCAGTTCCGTCGTCTGCGTTACCGATGATGGCGGGTCAACCGGGGAGTTGCTCAAGGATTTTCCTTTGATCGCCTTGGGCGATATCCGGCATGTTTTGCTCTCCTGTATCCAGCAAAGAAAACTTGAAAAAAAGTATGGCCTGGCTGAAGATGAGGCCTTGGCAGCTGTTGCTGAGTTGCATCGGCTCTTTAACTTTCGATTTTCTAAAAATCCCGGTTCTCCGGAATTATTGATTTTAGAATCCGGGATTGAACCTGCTTATCTGCCCGCAACCATGTGGCATTCTTTTGCCGGGCTGCTCTCCTTGATTTTCAGTGATGATTGTTTGAGCCGGCAACTTGCCCGGCCACATTGTCTCGGCAACCTCCTGTTAGCGGCTGCCATCTGTCGGCAACTTGGTGCAGGGGAGAACCTGAAGAGACAGGTGAAATCATCCAGGTTGATCAAAGGGGTGCAGTATCTGGCCGAGTTGATCGGCGCTGACCGCGACAGTGTTTATCCCTGCACCACGACGCCTGCTTGTCTCAAGATCTGCTATACCAACGGGGTGTTGGTAACCGGAGAGTATAAATCCGGCAATGCCAGGCGCGGCTATCCCGTTGACCGGGTGTTTGTCGAATTCGCCTCAGAACCCCAGGTTCCCAAGCAGGTTCTGCAAAATATTGCCGGAGCCGATATTATTATCTTTGCTCCGGGCAGTCTGTTCACCAGTATTATCCCGATTCTGCAAGTTCCGGGGATTGCCGAGGCAGTTCGCGGCAATCGGCAGGCTTTGAAGATTCTGGTGGCCAATCTCTGGATCCAGCGAGGAGAAACAGACCTGGTGTCTGAGGATTCCGGGCGCCGCTATTATGTCTCTGACCTGATTTCGTCCTATAACCGGAATATCCCTGGCGGCGTTCACGGGCTTTTTAAGCAGATTCTCGCCTTGCGTTTGCAAGATATCCCTGGAAGCGTCCTGCAAAACTATGCGGTGGAAGGAAAGGTGCCGATCTATCTTGATCGCACCAAGGTGTGGGAACTGGGGTTCATGCCGATCGAATCGCGGATTTATTCGCAGCGGGCGCTTGATGAACGCCGGGTCATCCAGCATGATCCTGATGCCCTTGCCCGGGCGGTCAGGACATTGTGGGCGATCCGGGGGGTATTGAATGATCGTAGCCTGAGCAGCACGTTACCGGACGGACCGGATGTCTGGTCGCCGTTGATCAATCGCCGGCTGGAAACGCCTGATCTGCGCATGAGTGCAATAAATCAGCGGTTGCATGAGCTTGAACTGCCGGCAACGGAAAGGGGGATTATTGCCGATATCCTCTGGCGACATCGGGATATTCAGCTTGCCCATCTCGATTATATCAGTGGTTTGAGTTTAATTGGCCTTGAGGATTGGAGCCGGAGCCAAGTTTGGGACAATGTTTTTTCATTTTACGATCCGCTTGACCGTCGCATAAAAATCCGTCAGGATATTGCTGCAAAACCGCTCCGTTTTGAGGTGGCCTTTCTGGTGGCCCTCGGCCAATCGCTTCTGGGTGATTATGCTGCCGAGAAACGGATGGCTCCGGTTTATGATCATGGGTTGCTGCTTGGTAAGGTTTTTCTCCTTCGCCTGCAGACGATTACTGATCGGACCTGCTATCTGGACAGTGGCGAGCTATCCCACTACCTTGCCCTGGTAAGGATGCAGGTCGTTCAAGATGATCCGCTGCTTTATACGAGACTGGTCAATGGCAATGAGGGCTTTACTCCGCCCGGACTTTTGTTCGGACTGGTCTATGCCTGGTATCTCGATAACCGTTTTGCAGCTCATATAGAGTACAAGATGTCCATAATCCGCACCGAGCTTTCCGACCTTATTCCGGAACAGGTAAAGGTCTTTGATCGTCGGCGGGAGATTATTGATTTTTTCAGGCGGGTTGTTTTTAAAAACGATTTTTCTTTGACTGGTTGAAGGTTAGGGCGGCGCCGGATGGTTTTGGCTCGATTTGTTGGCGTTAGGCCCCGCGCTTGATTTCCGGCCAGAGAATTTTATGCAGTTGCAGTTGCAGCCGCACCGGCAGAGAGTCGTGCAGCAGCCACTCGGCCATAAGGGCAGGGGAGACGTCGGGAATAACCGGTGAAAAGTGGATAGCCGCCACTCTGCTTTGTGACAATGGTCCGCGGACCATCTCTGCTGCCCAGAAATAATCTTTTTCTGAAGATATAACGAATTTGATCTCATCATTGGGGCCGAGCAGACCAATATTGGCTCGTTCAAGATGCCCGGACATGCCGCTGTCCGGGCATTTGATGTCCATGATCTTGCGGACTTCTCGCGGTACCCGGCCTATATTGATGCTGCCGTTGGTTTCAAGCAGCACC
>MGTA01000225.1 GCA_001799225.1 Deltaproteobacteria bacterium RIFOXYD12_FULL_50_9 | reverse complement strand
AGCGCCGCCATCCGTACTCCAGGAGGTGAGCATGGGCAGTTCGGTCAAGCGGGACGGCCTTTGGCACTCAGCCAGAACAGGTGCGTTTTTTTGATTTTTTAGACCCACCTTTATGGCCTGACCGAAGAGAGAGCGCAGCTCCCAGAGTTTGCCGATACTAGGTGGCAGCAGGGTTTCAGCGGCCCGCACCAGGTCGGCGACAAAACATTGGGGGCGCCTGCCAAAAGCCAGTTCCAGCCGCTTTGCCGTGCCGAACAGATTAGTAACCACCGGAAAGCGACTGTTCTTGACATTGGTAAAGAGCAGGGCCGGGCCTCCCTGGGCAATGACCCGACGATGAATCTCAGCGATTTCAAGGTGCGGATCCACCTGGACATCCACTTCGAGCAGAAGCGCCTCTTTTTTGAGCACATCGAGATAGCTGCGCAGATCAGGAATAGTTGTTGTAGACAATTTTTATTGCTCCCTCAGGTGTAAATTGTTATTCAAGGTATATTTTGGTAGAATTTATGTTGGTTGGATAAAAATGATTACGGTTCGTCGGCGAGGAATAGTTGATGGTACTCCTGTTTGCTGAGATGTTTTTTCATAAGCCCGGTAAAGAGATCAAGTGCTTCAATGATTTCCTTTTCGGCAAGCCTGGGAACCAGAGTGTTCAACAACCTGTCTGTTGCGATTTTTCTGAGGAACAGGACAAGAGAGTCTTCGTCAGTTTTTCGATTCAGACCGAAGCAGATTGTATTTGATGTCGTATTCATTTAATAACGCCTGTTATGGGTGAATTGAGTGCTGCAATTTTTTCGTAAATCTGAAAGTAATACCAATAATACCAGATCGCTTGAGAATCTGAAAGAATCCCTTGCGGAAACAGGTATTGATGTAATTACCACGCCGGTAACAATCAGACATCTCCTGCAACGCTTACAGAAAGGCGGCGATTTTATCTCTCTTTTTTTTCGTAGTTACGAATCCGTCCCTACTATTATTGTTGATTGCGTTGCCGAGCGCCTGCTCATTGCCACGCCTCCGGACTGGCCGGCGGCAGCAAGACCCGGCGTCCAGGTAAAAGCGGTATTTCATGATGATAAACGGCTTTGGAACCATTTCAAGACCAAGTTGTTGGCGGTTGGTGATGACACCCTGGTTCTTGAATTCCCAAGCGCAATAAACAGGATGCAAAGACGGAACCATTTCAGGGTTCTTGCTCCGGCAGGGAGCCGGACCAATTTTTATCATGGCGATCTCTTGCACCAGGATATCATGATCAGAGATATAAGTGCCGGTGGCATGCTGGTCAGCGTTGAGCGGAAACTGCCTCTGGAGATCGGCGTCGAGGTCAGCAAAATAAATCTGATGCTTGCCTCGTTTGAAAACAAAAAATTACTTGGCCGGTTGCTAATCGGGCGAGGACGGATTGTGCGAATCTCGTTTACTGATCGCGGCCGATATTGTTATAGCTTTGCCTTTTCTGCCACCGGCGTTGAGAAGAGTGAGCTGCTTATATATGTTCGCCGTCTCGAGTTGGAATACCTCCGCTACAGCCTGGCCCGCTGATCTACTCCCTGTGCTTGAAAAAAGCCGGCTGGAGTTTGATTAAGGAACCATTATGCATGCCTCTTCGCTGGAAAATATGCAAAAAGCTCTTGACCGGTATGTCGGCCGTACTTTTTTTGCCGGCAAACGACGGCGTGTTGTAGACATAGGTAGTTGCAACTTCAATGGGAGCTATAGGCAACTCCTGGCTGATAGTGATGTTGAATATATCGGGCTGGATCTAGCGCCAGGAGAAGGCGTCGATATCGTACTTAACGATCATTATGTGTATCCTTTGGACAACGGGAGTGCCGACCTGGTGATCTCCGGACAGATGCTGGAGCACTGTGAGTACTTCTGGCGGACATTCGAAGAGATGGTGCGAATACTGGCGCCGGATGGTTATCTTATCCTGATTGCCCCATCCGCCGGCCCAGTTCATCGCTATCCTGTCGACTGTTATCGATTTCATCCGGATAGTTATTACGCTCTGGCAAAGCTCGCGGAGTGTCATGTCGTGGCGATTTGGAATGATGAGCGTGGCTCTTGGCGTGATCTGGTCGGAGTTTTTTCCAAAAACGAATCCGCCAGGAATCGTCTCCCCATGCTTGCGGAGTTCAAGGCGACCCATGGGCCATTGCCAGCCAGTCGACCTGAGCTTGAAGTAACATCAGGAGAGTGTGGTTATCTAGAAACATTGGCGTTTATTCACCAGACGCTTGAACCACAAAATTATTTTGAGATCGGTGTAAGACAGGGGGGAAGTCTTGCACTGGCCAGCTGCAATGCAATCGCCGTCGATCCAGTTTCGCCGCCCAACATAAATATTAATAAAAAGGTTCGTTTTTTTCGCTATACAAGCGATGATTTTTTCGATTTCGAAGCCGATAAGGTGATGACCTCGCCCATCGATCTAGCCTTTATTGATGGCATGCACCTCTTCGAGTATGTGTTGCGCGATTTTATACAGATCGAACGACGATGCTCCCCGGCAAGCGTAATCGTTATCGATGATATCTTTCCGAATGCGGTCGAACAGGGGAGTCGAACCAGAAAGACCAGGGTATGGACCGGTGATGTCTGGAAAATTGTGCCTTGCCTGCGCCAGAACCGTCCGGATCTGCGGCTTTTTCTGTTGGATACGGCCCCTACCGGCATGCTGGTCGTCATAGGGCTGAATCCTGGCAGCCGGGCGCTTGTGGAGCGCTATAATCAGATCGTGGCCAAACTGTATGCCAAGTGCCATGATACGCCTCCCGAAACCGTAATTAAACGGGATGGCTCATGTCCTCCTAATAATCCGCTTCTCGTAAACGCGCTTGATTCGTTGCGATCCTTGCGGCCTTCCCGACCGGGATTGAAAATTGTCGGGAATGTTTTGCAAAAATGTCGATAGAATCAACCCGTTGAAACTTATCAACCCAGACGTGGACTACACATTTTTTTGTGCCATATGGGCACGACGATTTCTAATGCATGGAACCTGTAATACCGTGACGAAAATCAACCTGGATAGCTTCAAGACCTCATTCCCTGCGAAATTGTTAGCCGGGGTGCAAAAGGGCGTCATGCGAACGCAATACCGCTCGGTACCACTTTACAAAAGCCCGTTTGATCTGGTTTTGTATCTTCAGCTCATCAGCAGATTACGGCCAGCGACGGTTATTGAGATCGGCGCAAAGTTCGGTGGCAGCGCGCTATGGTTTGCGGATATGCTTGCATTGCATGGCATTTCCCCACGCATAGTATCTGTGGATATAGAAGATCTGCCACGTCCTTCAGACAGCCGGATTCTCTTTATCCACGGTGATGTTTTGAGTCTCGGCGTCGCCTTGCCCAATGAGCTGTTAAAAGAACTTCCCAGGCCATGGCTGGTTGTTGAGGATAGCGCCCATTATTATCATACCTGTCTGGCAGCACTTACCTTTTTTGACGCCTGTCTGGAGAAAGGGGATTACCTTGTCGTTGAGGACGGGATTGTTGCAGAATTGCCACAGAATATTTATGGGCGCTATGAAAATGGCCCGAATCGGGCGGTTAATGATTTTCTCTCCGCCCATCCGGAGCGTTACAAGATAGATTGGGAGTTGTGCGACTTTTACGGCCGTAACATCACTTACAATCCCAATGCCTGGCTATGCCGAACCTGAGGCCGCCGGCCGCGACAAGGTCTTTAGCAGATAAGTGCTTAGCGATCAGATAGAGATAAAACGCCTGGCAACCTTATGAAGACGCCCGAAATAAACCGGCTCCAGATCTTGTTTCTTCTGCCAGGGTTGGCCGTGAATGCTTTTATACTCCTCTTGAAATCCAGGCATCGGGTGTTTTTCTCGCGGCACGTTGGTTGCGACACCACCGTGGATTTGATGAAAGGTGCCTTCTCCCAGCAGGCAAACCGGGGTGATATCGGTTTGTTCGCAGACGCGTTTGAAAAAGTCGAGGTTGGCCAAGCCGCCTCCAGGTGTCTGAAAGTCCGGATGAAAGCCCCCCAACTCCACCCACGTGCTTGTCCTGATTAAGAAACAGTTGCTTTCCGCAATTGGCTTCAAGAATCCCCCGGCGCTTGAACCCGCCAGTGACGATTTTTCAAACAGCCGGTAGCCATTGTGTTCCCAGTCAAGTTCCGCTAAGAGGAGATCTTCCTGATGCTGGCTGTATCCCATAGTCATAGAGATATTTTGTATATCAGGCCCCAGATGCCAACCAAGCGTGTAAACAAAGGGGTTACGAAATGCCTCGCACGCTTGATAGGCGTACATCAACACTCCCGGGCTCAAAATCCGGGCTCCGTCAATGTTGATCATTACAAATTCACTACTCACCGACTCGACAGCCTGATTTACAGCCATGACCGGAGAGACTGCCTGCGTCTCGATGCGTCGATACTCAAGATCCAGACCACGGTACGGCAGGTGAGCCAAAGGCGTGGAAGATCCGTGGTCAATGGCAATCACTCGGTATTTAAGCCCGACAGCCTGTAATTGATACTCTCTTGACAATGAATACAGGGTTCTTGGTGCCTCCCTGGCCATGTCATGGAAAACCGTAATGACCGTCAGCCACTCTTTGCTCGGCGTTTTGAACGGCAACATTGCTATACTCCCATGTTAGCCAAAGCTTAAGAACTTATATTAGTTTAATTGGAGTATACGAACATTTTGCAAAAATATGTTAACAGAATTTAATCTGTTTACATATTGAAATAATATAGCTTAATTGTATTTCATGGTATTGTTAACGGCTGCTGACTAAACAAACTAAAGGAGTTTAAGTTGCAGGCGTATTATTCACTAAACCTATAACGCTCGGTTTGAAGAAGGAGTTCCTTGTGCCAGTAACTGAGCCGGGATTAATCGTATTGGGAATGCACCGGAGCGGCACCAGTTGTCTGGCCGGTATGTTGCAGCTTGCCGGGTTTGAGGCGGCGGATGTCGAGAAATGGAATCCGTCCAATCAGCGTGGTCATCGAGAATATCTGCGACTGGTCAAGCTCAATGATGAGGTATTGCATCGAAATCAGGCGGATTGGCGCCATCCACCGGAAAGCGGTATGATATCAGTCGTGGAAGACGACCTGCGCAAGACGCGCAATGAGATCCTTTCCGAGATTGCCTCGCATGGCAGGCCTTGGATGTTCAAAGACCCACGCACCCTGCTGACCCTGCCCTTCTGGCGCGAGGCTATCCCCAATCCTTACCGATTGGGGATCTTCAGGCATCCTGTTCGCGTTGTCCTGTCATTGTACTACCTTTCACAGATGCCGGTTTCCGAGGGGCTTTCTCTTTGGTTGACCTATAACAGGGCGTTAGTGTCTGAATATGAACGCGCCTCTTTTCCCGTTTTATGTTTCGATCTGCTGCCCAATGATTTTATCAACAGTGTTGTTGTCGCGCTACGGCAGGAATGTGACGATCTGGTCCGGCGCGGTTTACTGGAGTTGACGAAAATGCAGGAATTTTATTCCAGGGATCTGGTCCATCACCAGGACAGCGATCTGGATGAGGTGATGTTCCAACAACCAGGTTTTGGCGGGCAGCTGATGGACGCGGCTCAACTCTATGAGCGTCTTTGCGCCTTAGCCAGTGTACGGGGCCAAATCAAGGAAGGGTCGCTAGCAGCTGTTTCCTCATCCGCGCCATTTTTAAAATTGTTAAAGGCCGATCAGGCCGTCAGGGACGGCAATATTGACCTGGGATTGCAGCTCTATCACGAAACTTTGCCATCGGCACCTGATTTGAGTAGTGTTTGGGGTCGAATCATTGCTTTGTTGCGGAGAAATAATCGGCTGTCCGAGGCTGTAGAGACCTGTTGTGAGGCGGTGAAATCGTGTCCAGCCGATCCCGGCTTGATGTTGACCTTGGCGGAATTGAAGGCGCAAACCGGTTCCAGAGTCGAGGCGCTGGAGGTTATCGAGCATGTTTTTGTGATTTCTTCTGAGTGGTTCCTCCCTTGGTTGCGTAAGGGTGAATGGTTGTATGCCGAGGGGCGATGGAAAGAGGCCGTCATTGCGTTTGAGCATTCCATTCGGCTGCAGGCGCCGGGGTATTTCTGGGCACATTCTCGATTGGCTGAAGCGTTAATTCGGGCGGGAAGGACGGAAGAAGGCAATGCGTCTTTCGAGCGGGCTCTGGAGCTGGCGCCTGTGAATAGTCATGCAGTGATAAATCATCGCTGGGCTCAGGTATTGTTGGTGACGGGTGATACCGTCACAGCCTTGCATTATCAGAAACGAGCTGCGGCCCTGGCGAGCGGGGCGCCGCATATTCATATCGGTCTCGCCAAATTGTTGCGGCGTATGGGAAGAGAGAAAGAAGCGGTAGCCTGTCTGGTCAGGGCGCTTGAAAAAGGAGAAGACACCACCCCATTACGGTTGCTGTTGGCGAAGCTGGCATTTTCTCTGGGCTCTCGCGAGCTTGCCGGAACACAGTTGACGGTCATCGCCAATCGTGAACCGGATAATTCTGAAGTTGTGCGGCTTAAGACTCTTTGGTCGTGCTGAACCGTTTGCTGGGGTGGCAAAGCCGAGCAAATATGGTAGTCTGGTTTTATTTGAGACCAAAGTGATGGTGCGCAGTAATGACCAAGCCAAATATCCCAACAACAGGTTGCGAAATGCTTGAGACTATTGTAAAAAATCTCGAATGGCTGGGGCATGACGCTTTTTGCCTGCCGGTGGTGGGCAAGATTCTGTATTTTGATCCCTATCGGTTAGCGGGTCGATTGAAGCAGGCGGATATTATTTTTGTCTCGCACAGCCACAGCGATCATTGTTCTCCACAGGATGTGGAGAAGATCACGGGACCAAACACCGTGTTGGTGACCGAGCCCAGCTCAGCAAGCCGATTGACAACTGGTTTTGCACAGACTATTGTCATGCGGCCCGGAGAGACTATTGATCTTGACGGCATCAGGGTTGAGGCTGTGCCGGCCTACAACATTGATAAAAAATTTCATCCCAAAGCCAATAACTGGCTTGGATTTGTAGTGACAATCAAGGGTGTGCGGATCTATCATGCCGGGGATACGGATTTTATCCCGGAGATGAAAGAGATCAGAGCGGATATCGCCCTGCTCCCGGTATCCGGGACATACACGATGACAGCCCTGGAGGCAGCGCAGGCGGCTATCGAAATCAAGCCGGCCGTGGCAATTCCTATGCATGTCGGTAGACATGTCGGAGCCCTGGCTGATGCCGCCCGGTTTGAGAGCGCTTTGGTTGGTAAAATCCGGGTTGAGATGCTTGCCATGGTTAATCCGTAGTGCGGCAATGGTCGCAGTTAAGAGTGAAGTAATTCCATGGTTGAGCTGTGGAAGATGAACGGTCTGGTTTACAATGTCTTATTTCTCTATTTGTCTGGATATTGCTGACAAGCGGTGCATAGTGATCGGCGGCGGCAGGGTCGCTGAGCGGAAGGTTGGTGCTCTGCTTGAGCATGGTGGGCGGATCACGGTGGTCAGTCCACAGCTTACCCCTGAACTTACGGTCCTGGTGGAGAAGGGCAGGATTTTCTGGCAGGCGCGCGGGTATTGTCCGGGAGATCTGGTAGGTGCATTTCTGGTTATTGCGGCCACTGATGATCCTGATGTCCAACAAGCCGTCCATGTCGAGGCAACTGAACGCAATATCCTGCTAAATGTTGCGGATGTGCCCAAATGGTGTAACTTTATCCTGCCGGCTATGGTTCGCCGTGGAGATCTGTCCATCTCGGTTTCGACCGGAGGTAAAAGTCCGGCCTTGGCTCGGGCCCTGCGCCGGGAACTCGAAGAGAGTTACGGCAGAGAATATGCGTTGGCAATAGAGCTGTTGGGTGCCATGCGGCCGGCTGTTTTGGCGCAAGGCCAACCACATGCTGAAAACAAGCTGCTTTTTGAGGCTGTTCTTGATCCCGACCTTGTCAAGTGGATCAGACACAATGAATGGTCCAAGATAGAAACTCATTTGCGCCGGACTGTCGGTAACGAGATTGCCAATACCTGTATGACTGCAATGCGAAAACGGCTGTCGGAAGAAAAGCCATCATTTGCCCCCCCCGGAGAACACTCATAATGTCCGCCTTTTTTTTGCTGATCCTCATTGGCTATCTGCTCGCCACTTCAGCCTCTGTGGCGCATTTTATCACCCAGGAAAAAAACGCCCAGCAAGCGGCTCGGGCCTTATTGATCGGCGCCGGGGTTTTGCACACCGTCTATTTTGTCTGGCGGTATTTTGCCGCAGGCCACACACCACTCACCAACAACCATGAGGCGGTCTCCTTTTTTGCCTTGGCCATGACCTGGGGTTTTCTCTCCTTCCGCTGGCGATATCAGGTTAAAAATTTCGGCGCCTTTGTCACCCCGCTTCTCACCGGTCTGATGCTGGTCGCCTTTTTCTCCTCGCAAAAGATTCACGATCTGCCGCCGGCCCTGCAGAGTAAATGGCTGCCGGTTCATGCCAGCATGGCGCTTATGGCCAATGGTTTTTTGGCCCTGGCCTTCTGCGGTGGGCTCATGTATCTCATTCAGGAAAAGGAGATCAAAAAGAAACGTTTTGGCCTGTTTTATAGCAGGCTGCCGTCACTTGATGCGCTGGACAATCTGAATCATCATTGTCTGTCCATTGGTTTTCCTCTGTTGACCATGGGGATCATTACCGGATCTCTCTGGGCGAAACAGGCCTGGGGAGCTTACTGGCAATGGGATCCAAAAGAGACATGGTCGCTCATTACCTGGTTTATTTACGCAGCCATCCTGCATCAGCGCCTCACCGTAGGCTGGCGGGGCAAACGCGCCGCCATTATGACGATTATCGGTTTTAGCGCTGCTCTGTTTACCCTGTGGGGGGTGACGTTCCTGCTGGGAGGTATCCATTCCTATGTCGGTTGATTCAATCGTTGTCCTGGGCGTAAACCACAAGACCGCTCCAGTCGCCATCCGTGAACAGCTTGCATTTTCAGGCGACATCCAGATACCGCTGCGCAAGCTCATGGGCATTCCTCATTGCGTCGAGTGCTGTTTTCTTTCCACCTGCAATCGGGTGGAGGTGATTTTTACGAGCAGCCGACCGGATGATGCTATTCGTGGAGTTCGGGGTTTTCTTTTTGAAAACAGCTCGATTTCTGAGGAAGAGGCTATCCATTATACCTTTCTGCATCAAGGTCAGGAAGCCATAATCCATCTGTTCCGGGTGGCGTCGAGCCTTGACTCCATGATCGTCGGCGAACCGCAGATTCTCGGGCAGTTGAAGGATGCCTTCAGAGATGCCTCGGAAGGCCATGCCACCGGTGCTATCTTGAATCGTCTGATGCACAAGTCTTTTTCTGTGGCCAAGCGCATCCGCACAGAAACCAATATAGGCAGCAGCGCAGTTTCCATCAGTTATGCCGCTGTCGAGCTTGCCAAGAAGATCTTCGGGGAGTTAAAGGGCAAGAAGGTTATGCTGGTCGGAGCGGGTGAGATGGCTGAATTGGCTGCCGAACACCTGATTAATCAAGGCGTTGGCGGGGTGGTGGTGGCCAACCGGACACTTGACCGGGCTGTCAAACTCGCCCGCCGCTTTAATGGCTCGGCAGTAGCATTGACCGAGCTGGTCGAACAGCTTGAAGGCGTGGATATTCTGATCAGTTCAACCGGCGCACCAGGCCTGATACTGACCAGGGATGATGTCAAGCCGGTCATGCGGCAACGCAAGAACAAACCGCTGTTTTTGATCGACATTGCCGTTCCCCGGGATCTGGATCCGGAACTTAACAAGCTGGATAATGTCTATCTCTACGACATTGACGATCTTACGAGTGTGGTTGAGGGAAACAAGGCCGAACGGGATAAGGAAGCAGGCAAAGCTGAACGGATTGTTGCGGAGGAGACGCTTAAATTCCTCCAGTGGCTCGAAAGCATGCAGGTGTCACCAACAATCATCGCGCTTCGCCAAAAAGTCGAAGCCCTGCGAGACCGTGAACTTGCCAGGACATTTCTGCAGCTGAAGGAACTCCCGGAAAAAGAGAAAAGATCAGTTGAGATACTGGCTGCCTCCCTGGTCAATAAACTTATTCACGACCCCATGCTGTTTTTAAAAGCCGAATGCCCGCCCGAGGAGAAGCAACAGAGACTTGCACTATTCCGGCAGATGTTCGGGCTTGATCAGCACCTGCCTTCCCGTAAAGATTCGGACGAAACCAGGTAAGCTCAATTCTATAATCGTAAATTGTTTGACATGCCCAGGTGATGCGGTTAGAATGACCCGTTTTATTGTAGATGGCCTCGAAGATCCAGTATGAGCACCTCTGCGGTCGGCTAACTATTCGAAAAGATTGGATATTGTTATAAAGTCGACAGGAATCCATGCAGGCCATGTCTTGACAGAATTTTTGGAATTGCAGCGTAACTTATTAATTTATTTAAGGAAGTAATTATGAGCAAAAGAACTTTTCAACCAAGCAACACCCATCGGCACAAGACTCATGGCTTTCGGGTCAGAATGAGAACAAAAGCAGGTAGAGCTGTCATCAGCAGGCGCAGGGCCAAAGGCCGTCATCAGTTAGCAGTGTGATTGTTGTTTATTGCCCATGGTGTGCTAGACTAGCCATTTGATGAAATCCTTTGCATTACCGAAAAGCAGGTTGCTCCGCAAACCTTGGCAGTACCAGGATGTGTACCGCCGAGGCCGGCGTTTATCGGGCCGGAATTTTAGTCTGATTTATGTGCCTGGAGCAGAAGAGGGAAGCAGGCTGGGTATCAGTATTCATGGCGTGAAAAAAGCCACACGCAGAAACAGGATCAAGAGAATCATCAGAGAGTGCTTTCGTTTGCATGGCCGGGAATGGTTGCCGGTGGTAGATGTTGTTATAACAGTACGCCAAGGTTTCAGCGTTGATTCTTCATCCGAGTTTTGCCAGGCGGCAAATACACTCGTAAAGATTCTCTACCAGGCAGCTCCAGGTTATTAGAGTATTCACTGGTGTAAGCTTCAGTTGCGTGCTGCCGTCGATCCGGGAGTTATTGATTCCCTTTTTGCGCCGTTTGTTGTCTGATAAAGGTGCCACTAAGCATGAGACGATTCTGCATCAGTTCGATAAGGTTCTACCAACTGTTTCTCTCTCCCCTGTTTCCGCCCAGTTGTCGTTTTTATCCCACCTGCTCTCAATATGCCATTGATGCTATTCATCTGCATGGCGCGTGGCGGGGAATCGGTATGGCATTGCGCCGTCTGCTCCGTTGTCATCCGTTTCACCGAGGCGGTTTTGATCCGGTTAAACATTAATCAAATGAGATTCAGGGATTTAACGAACCCGTCATAAATCTCGCTAAGAGGTATTTTGTTTTTATGGAATCAAAGAGAGCAATACTTGCCATAGCAATTTCAATGATAATCCTGTTCGGTTATCAATATTTTTTTGTGCCGTCGACTCCGATCAATAAGCCTGCTGCTGTTTCCGAAAATGCAAAAACAGCTAAGGATACCGGGCAAAGCAGCGGCAAAGGCATAATCGCAACGACAGTCGCACCGCAAGTGCCTGTCCTGTTGGCCCCTGCCCAGGCTGAATCTGTCGAGAGTGCGCCTCTGAGACCGGCCAGAGATATTACGGTTGAGACCTCTTTATATAAGGCGGTTGTCTCTGAAGCCGGCGGAGGAATCAAAAGTTTCAAGCTTAAAGAGTATCGGGAATCCCTGGCCAAAGAGTCCGAGATTAAAGAACTGATCAGAACCGCTGACCCCCATGAGTTGCCGTTCTATTTTTCCTGGGGCGTTGAGCCGGGTCGGGCTACGGTTCCTGTCCTGGGCGCTGATCAGGAGAACGTTACTGTTGTCGGAGGAGGAGAGCCCGGCAAAAGCCTCAGCATGGTCGGCGATCTCGTGCCCGGTCTCGCAATGACCAGAACCTTGATCTTTAAAGACGGGGACTACACCATTGATCTCACGGTCAATATCCGCAACAACTCACAGCAGGCGTTTCAGGGCGCTCCTTATCTGACCTTTACCCATCGCCCCTTTGCTGCCAAGGAGACTATCTTTACCGGACCGGCCATATACCAGGATAAAAAATTGCAAGAGATCAAGGTCGATGATCTCAAAAAAGAAGGGGCTAAGACCTTCGGGGGTAATATCAGCTGGGCCGCCTATGAGGATACTTATTTCATGAGCAGCGTTATGCCGCAGCAGCCCGGTCAGCACGGAGTTTCCATGACCCTGGCCGGCGATGACAAGGTGACCACTGTGTTAAGCGGAGCTGCTGAGCTCATTCAGCCCGGGGCGAGCCGGGAATATCACTATCTCCTCTACATGGGGCCGAAAAAATTGGCCATACTTAAACAGGTAGGTCATGATCTGGAAAGGATAGTTGATTTCGGCTGGTGGGACATGCTGGCCAGACCCTTGCTCTACCTCCTCAATTTCTTTAACGGTTTTGTCCACAACTACGGTGTGGCCATCATTCTGCTTACCATCCTGATCAAACTGCTTTTCTGGCCCATCTCTCATAAGGGCATGCAATCCATGAAGACCATGCAGAAACTGCAGCCCAAGATGGCAAAATTGCGGGAAAAATACAAGGATGACAAAGAACGCCTGAATCAGGAGATGCTGCAGCTTTATCAGACTTACAAGATCAATCCGCTGAGCGGCTGCCTGCCCATGCTTTTGCAGATCCCGGTGTTTTTCGCGCTCTACAAGGTGTTGCTGCAGGCTATCGAACTGCGCCATGCGCCGTTCATGCTGTGGATCAGCGATCTGTCTGCTCCGGATCGACTGGGAATCGGTTTTGACATACCGTGGCTCGGTGGTATACCTGTCTTGACCCTACTTATGGGCGCCAGCATGTTCCTGCAGCAAAAAATGACCCCGAATCAAGCGGCGAACCCGGAGATGGCCAAGGTGATGACTTTTCTGCCTATTATCTTCACCTTTATGTTTTTGAATTTTGCATCCGGGCTCGTGTTGTACTGGTTATTTAACAACCTTTTATCCATCGCCCAGCAACATGTGATTAATCGGCAGCAGGAAGATTGAAACGGCTTTGACTGCCGGTTTCCAATGGAGGTTATGCAATGGCTTTAAAGAAAGAGTACGAAGGGAAGGATATGGAAGAGGCGATCAACAACGCCTGCACCGCCATGAATACCAGCAGAGAGTTGTTGAATATTGAGGTGCTGTCGACCGGCTCGCAGGGCATCTTCGGTTTATGCCGTAAAATGGCCCGCATCCTCGTCTCGAAAAAAGATTTGCCGGGTAATGGCAACGAAAAGGCGCCGAGCCGCAAAAGTCGGAAGCCTGAGACCTCTGAAGCCCCTTCTGTTAAGGTTAAGCCCCCTGTACAAAAACGGCAGGCAGAGACCCAAGAAAAAGTCCAGCAGCCGCAGGCAACCAGTCAGGAACCGTTGATCCTGGCTCCGGAAGTTCTGATTGCCATTCAGGAAGATGTTGTAAACCTCCTTAAACTGATGGGGATGTCAGTCCAGGTAACTGTTACCCAGGAAGAAAATAAGGTGAAAGCCCTGGTCACAGGTGACGATGTCGAGAGCATTGTCGGCCCGGAAGGCCAGACCCTGGACGGTCTGCAATATCTTATGCGGAAAATTGTCACCCGAAAATTCCCGGAAAAAATCACCTTTATTATTGATGCCGGCGAGTTTCGCGAGGTCCGCAAGAGCGAACTGGAGAGCCAGGCACTGCAACTGGCGCAAGAGGTTAAGGATACCGGCAAAACCAAGACTATTCCTGCCCTTAATCCAGCGGAACGCCGAATCATTCATATGGTGTTACAAAATGATACTACTATCCGCAGCCGGAGCGTTGGTGACGGGTTATTCAAGAAGATCCTCATCTATCTCCCGGGCAAAGGCAAAAAGAAGCCAACTTCTCCTAGAAAAAAAGAGAGCCGCGAGCGACAGGAGAGTGCACCTGATTGATTTTATTCCCGCATGAAGTCGCTTGATCATTCTGAGGTGACCATTGCCGCAATCGCCACTTCTCCCGGTACTGGCGGTATAGGGATAATCCGCATCAGCGGCAAGGAAGCTCTATTTATCCTTAAACGTCTGTTTGAGCCCCGTCATTCTACTTGTCTCTTTGAGAGTCATAAACTCTACTACGGTCATATTATCAATCCGACAACCCTTGCCGTGATTGATGAAGTATTGGCCGTTTTCATGTCAGCCCCCCAAACCTATACCCGTGAAGATGTCGTGGAAATCCATTGCCACGGCAGCTATCTTGTTCTGCAGGAGGTATTGGGACTGGTGTATGAGTGCGGTGCTGCTCCGGCCGCTGCCGGGGAGTTTACTAAGCGCGCCTTTTTAAACGGCCGTATCGATCTTACTCGGGCAGAGGCCGTGCTTGAGATCCTGGAAGCGAAAACCAGGGAGGGGCTGCGGCTGGCAGTGAATCAGTTACAGGGTCGCCTGCATGAAAGAGTAATAGCGGTACGTGCTGCTCTCCTGCATGTCCGGGCAATTCTTGAGGTCGCTATTGATTTTCCGGATGAGGATGTCGATATCCTGAAAGCGTCTGATCTGCTTCTGGAGATTAACCAGGCGGTAAAGGCGCCGCTTACTGACTTGATTGAGAACTGCGATCATGGCAAGATCTTCAAGGATGGTATATCAGTAGTAATCCTCGGTCGACCGAACGTTGGCAAGTCCAGTCTGTTGAACAGTCTGCTCAAGGAGGAACGGGCCATTGTCACCGAAATACCGGGCACTACCCGTGACACCATTGAAGAGTATCTGGATATCAGTGGGCTGCCGGTTCGGATCATCGATACCGCAGGCATACGGACAGCCGAGGGGGCTGTAGAAGAGCTTGGCATCATGCGGTCCCGCCAGAAACTGGCAAGCGCAGATCTTGTGCTCCTTATGATTGATGGTGCCACCCCCGTTGTAGCAGCTGATCGTGAATTATATGACAGTGTGACCGGCAAATTACGCCTGCTTGTTGTCAACAAGATGGATATTGCGCCGCCCGATGCCATGGTCGAATGCCAAAAGAACTTTCCAGATGCCACGATTATTGCGATTTCAGCTAAAACCATGGCCGGACTGGGCGATCTTGAAAGGGCGATTTTTGCAATGGCCTGCGGTCATGATTTGCGGTGGGATACCGGGTTTGATTGTGTCCCCAACCAGCGGCACCGCCTTGCTTTTACTCGGGCCTTGGCTGCAGTTGAATGTGTAATGACAGGAATTTCAAGTGGACTCCCGCCCGACCTGATTGCCATCGACCTGCAGAGCGCCCTGGACCATCTTGGAGAGGTAGTAGGGGAGACCAGTACCAGTATCGATGAGTTGCTTGATCTGATATTTACCCGTTTTTGTATAGGAAAATAGCGAATAACTTTAAAGATATCTGCAATTGGCGTTGACGGCGACCTTGTTGGGTCGTTATAGTTTTATCAGCGGCAGTCACGCATTGATGCATTTATATACTTCTTCCTGGGCGCATGACCATGAGTACGGAAACGATAAAGACCGTGGATCTTGAACAGCAGGTAACTTTTTTAAAGAAGATCTATTTCTTTAATGATTTTGACGACCACGAACTTAAGCAGTTTCTGTCGGTCAGCAAATGGATGGTCGTTTCCGACAAAACCTTGGTGATCGAGGAGAATTCCATCGGTAAGGGCTTCTATGTTCTCGTGCATGGCGAAGTAGCGGTATTTAAAACCAATTCTGAAGACGGCAGCACCGTTCTTCTGACCACCCTTACTGATGGTGATTGCTTTGGCGAGATGTCACTGGTAACCGAGACCAAGCGCACCGCCGGCATTATTACTACTCGTAATTCCTTTATCTTGATGGTCAATCAGGAGATTATCAATAACTCGAATGTCTTCCTGCAGCTCAAATTCTACAAACGATTTTGTGAGATATTGGTTAACAGGCTTATTCGGGCTAATCAACGGGTGGTCAGCCAATTGACCGTTCCTCAGCAACCCGTGAACATTCCGTCCACCAAGGAAACAAAACCCGGCAAGATCGAGATCGCTTTAACTGATCGGCTTCTCGAGGGTTCTGCCGGTAGTAAACAAAAAACCGGTGTCACCCCGCCTCCTTCAAATATACCGGTCGAAAGAGAACCTGTTGTTCAGCAGTCAGCAATTGAATCAAGCAGCCAACCAGACCAGTCGGAACGACGGGATAAACTCGGCGCCTTAAGTATTCGCAGACGTTTGATGCCTGAGCAGTATTTGACGATTAGTCCAGGGTCCAATGAACGTTTGGCAGGCTATCTGCATGGCGAGATAAATGACACCAGGGGTTTTGCAGAAACGATTATGCTCGACCCTGCATTGAGCGCCTCTGTCTTGCAGTGTGCCAATTCATCCTTTTTCAGGCGAGCCACTGTTGTGGCAACGGTACCGCATGCCATGATTACCGTGGGTATAAAACATATTCAGGAGTTGGCAGGCGAGGTAGTTGACAGAAGTAAAAATATTCTGCCGTTTGGCGGAACTCGGGGAATCGCCAGGAAGTTCTGGGAGCATGCCGTTGTTGTCGGGCGTATTGCCGAGATGCTCAAAGATGCTATCCGGATCTCAATGCCGGCGGATATCTATCTGGCCGGTTTGCTGCACGACTTGGGCATGCTTGCCCTTGACAAATTTGATCCGACATTTTATGTCAAGGTCGAACAACAAGATCCGGAGATGACAAATATCATCCCGGCTGAAAAAGAGTATATCGGTGCCGACCATTGTCAGACAGGATTTTGGCTGATGGAGAAGATGGGGCTGCCGCAAGTCTATCAGGATGTCAGCCGGTTTCATCATGCCCCGGAAGGCGCTCGCGATAACTATCTGGCCGTGGCCCTGGTCCATCTTGCTGATCTGTTTGCAGAGGACAGAGGCGCCTGCATCGGTGGCCAGAAAGATATGAATGATTCCTTGCAGCGCTCCTTTGCCTGGGTGCTGATCCAGGAACAGAGCAGGGCCTTTATGGATGTCAATATTGCTGAATTTATCGATTCCATGAAAGCCGAGATCGATAAAACGTGGAAGGACCTTGTCCGGGAAATTCCTTAAGTTAGTTGCCGCTTAAGGAGATTTTGTGAAACTCGCCGCCCCGCCTTAACTGGTCGGCGAGAACTGGTCTTTATCCGCTCCGCAGATAGGGCATTTCCATCCGGTCGGTAGATCCTCAAAGGCGGTACCGGCTGGTACGCCGTTTTCAGGATCTCCATCGTCGGGGTTATAGACATAGCCGCATACCTGACATACATAACTTTGCATAGTAATCCTCTTTTTTTGTTTGGTTTAATTGAAAAAACAGTATCGTTTATAACGATGCACACCCAAGCGGGCACCCGCAAGGGATGCCCCTACAACTGCCACATGGTCCATAGGGTTTTGTAGGGATGCCCCTTGCGGGTATCCTTCAACGGTTTATCAGATATACATTTAAAATAAGAATACGTGTTTTAATACCCGTCAGCAAGAAATCTCTTGGGAATCTTATTTGGCCGAAAATCGGCATGCAATATTTATATATTAACTAGCCGGGGGACACGCTTATGGCCGAAAAAAAACTGGTCATTGCCAGAGAGGCGATTGCCGGGCGGGTGAAAGAGCTTGGCAGCCGGATAACCGCAGACTATCAGGGCCGACAACTGCTGGTGGTCGGCATCTTGAACGGCGCTTTCATTTTTATGGCCGATCTGATCCGCGAAATCGATCTGCCCCTGGAGATTGATTTTGTCCGGGTTAAGAGCTATGGGGCCGGCTCATCCTCCTCAGGCACCCTCAATTTTACCAAGGATGTGGAGATCCCGATGGCAGGCAAGGACCTCCTGCTGGTTGAAGACATTATCGATACCGGGCTGACTATTGCCAATGTCAAAGAGATTTTTGCGGCCAAAAATCCTTTAAGCATTAAGGTGTGTGCCTTGATCGACAAGAAAGAGCGTCGCAAGATTCCAATTGTTGCCGACTATGTCGGTTTCGAAATTGAAGAAGGTTTCCTGGTGGGTTATGGTCTTGATTTTGCTGAAAAACACCGGCATTATCATGAGGTTTACCATCTGCTGAACTGCGATTGAGACCTGTAAGTAATATTATGTCCATGACGCTTTTTGACAAGGACCGCGCCTATCTCTGGCACCCCTATACCCAGATGCAGGATTATGCCGAACGAGATCCGCTCCTGGTAGATAGAGCCCAAGGCCTGCTGCTTTACGACAGTCAGGGTAAAACCTATTTTGACACTATCTCCTCCTGGTGGTGTATCCTGCACGGCCACAATCATCCGACCATCAAGGCGCGCATCCATGCCCAGCTTGATCGTCTGGAACAGGTGCTTCTGGCCGGCCTCACCCATGAACCGGCCATTCTCCTGGCCGAACAACTGATTGCTCTGACCCCTGCGAAACTGAAAAAGGTATTTTACTCTGATAACGGCTCGACCGCCTGTGAAGTGGCAGTCAAGATGTCACTCCAGTACTGGCGGCACCGGGGCAGGCCGGAACGCAGCGGACTGGTTGCCGTGGAACGGGGCTACCATGGCGACACCATCGGCACCATGAGCTTGGGTGGCGTGCCGGAGTTTCATCAGGCCTTTGCCAGCCTTCTCTTCAAATCGCACCGTATCCCATCGCCCTATTGTTACCGCTGTCCCATGCTGCGGGAGCCCCAGAGTTGCGAGCTCGCCTGTCTTGCGCCTTTGCGGGTGCTTCTGGAGCATGAGGGTGAGCGGATCGCCGCTGTGATCATCGAACCCCTTATCCAGGCAGCCGGCGGGATGATAGTCTATCCAACCGCGTATCTCCAGAAAGTATCTGAACTCACCAGGCAATTCGGGGTTCACCTGATTCTTGATGAGGTAGCCACCGGCTTTGGGCGCACCGGTCGGATGTTCGCTCTCGAACATGCCGGCATTGAGCCTGATTTTTTATGCCTTTCCAAGGGGTTGACCGCCGGCTTCCTGCCGATGGCCGCCACACTGGCCAGCGAGGAGATCTACCTGGCTTTTTATGCGGATTATCGGCAGAACAGAACTTTTTATCATGGCCATACTTTCACCGGTAACCCCTTGGCGGCAGCAGCCGGCCTTGGTTCATTGCAGGTTTTTGCCGAAGAGCAGACTCTCGGGCGTTTGCCGGCCACGGTTGCCTATCTGCATGAACGGATGGCCCGGTTTCTCGATCTGCCCTGGGTCGGCGATTTAAGGCAGCTAGGTTTGATCTCGGCCCTTGAACTGGTGCGGGATCGTCCGACCAAAGCGCCTTTCGGTTTTGTCGAACGGGTAGGGTGGCGCATCTATCTGGCCGGGTTGGAAAAAGGGCTCATTCTGCGACCCCTCGGCAATATTGTCTACCTCTGGCTGCCACTCTCAGTGACTATCGCCGAGATTGACGAAATTACCGAACGGATGTGGTTAGTCCTCTCCGATCCGAAAAATATCTACGGCCATTAACAACATAAAAATTTTTGACACTATCTAATTCCTGAGCCTTAACGGAAATTTTGACCGATTTCTATGCCATTTCGTCATCAAATCAACTCGTTAGCTTGGTCAGATCCCTTCTGATGGAAAGGGGTTGTGCACTGACCAAGGGCAGGCTGCTTTTTTTGTCGACGTTCTCGACTATAAAAGCAGCCCACCCTCTTTTTTGACTTGGAAACAGGTCTTAGAAGTTCGCTTTCATTTGATTAAAGAATAAGTTGTCTATTGCGCCGATATGCTTTTCTACGAGGTCTTTATATGCGGCGCTATCGGCCTTTGCATCGAATTTAAGCGTTTTTGATGTAGTCCCGGAAAAGGCTCCGGCGATACTGCTCAGCGCATTGGCGGTTTTATCGCCGGCTGTCAGCGCATCCTTAACTTCAATGATAAATTTGCCGTCAGCAAACACCGGTTCTTTCAATATAAAGCGCGATGTCCCATTTTTACTGACCACGGTGTAATTCGTATCTTCGGGAATCAAAGTGACTTTCAAATCCGTATTAACCTCAGCTTTATTCCTGAATTGACCGCCTTTTGTCTCCATGTTCGCATAGGTAACCGTAAAGTTTGCCTTTAACACGGCGGTATCCATCTCTTCGGCTATTTTCTCTTCCCATTTTTCCGGATTAAAGTTGGAGAACTGGGATGCAAACATGTTACCTAGACCCAGGCGTTTATCATTTGGATCAAAATAAAGCGGCAGTCCCTTGGCTGCGAACATCTGGGATGTTCTATTCCATGAAGATATCTCATAAGGAGCTTTTTTCTCTTTCTCTACCAGCTTTTGAAATGACTTGCTTTGCTTGAGTTGTTCAACAGGTATCACTTCAATGCCGGCCTTCTTGAACTCTTCCACCATTTGCTCGTACATCTTATCGGTAATAGCTTGGAATTGTTCGGTTTCGATGCCTTTAAGGTTTGCCCACACCCCCACCGTTGAAGAGGATTTCTGCTGGGCGTTGGAGGCCGTAGCGCCTCCATAACTCTTCGTTACAAATTCAACAAAATATTGGGATATCGCAACTTTTTTTATCCCCTTCAATTTATTGGCCTTTTTTATCTCCACATACTGCTGGGTAAGCGTCGTCTGATCCGCCGTCAGATTAAATGGTTGCGGCTTGGGTGTTGCACATCCGACCAATAAAGCCATAGTACTTACGAGCAAAACTAGAAAAGTCCGTAACCTTTTATCTCTTATCATGCCGGTTCTCCTTTTGTGTTGTTGGAATAATTGTGCCGAATATGCCTGCCTTTCCGGATGAGTTTGTCAAGCACATATGTCTTTTGCCAGCGGGATTCTGAAAGTGAGTTAATCATGGCAGCATGAAAATGCTGGATTTTCTTTGCTTTCGTTTTCTTCCAAAATATTCCATTTATAAATTTTTCTTATCGTCTTCTTCCTGATTTTTCTTCATTTTCTTCGTGAGTTACCA
>MGTA01000224.1:4896-5336 GCA_001799225.1 Deltaproteobacteria bacterium RIFOXYD12_FULL_50_9 | reverse complement strand
TTCTTCCTCCAGCACTGCAAGCTCTTCCAGCACCGTCCTTTCATCTGGCATATCTGGGACGGCCTGCGCGACGGTTTCGCGGCCCTGGTCAACTACCACAAGCTCGACTACAAGACGCTAGAAACCCTGATCTACACTTACCTGGGTGACTGGATTACTCGTCAGAAGGAAGACATCAAGAACCATGTTGACGGCGCTTCAGAAAAGCTGGCTGCTGCCGAACAACTTAAGAAAAAACTGGAGCTGATCCTGGAAGGGGAAGCCCCGTATGACATCTTTGTCCGCTGGAAACCGTTGGCCCAACAGCCCATCGGTTGGCACCCCGACCTGAACGACGGCGTCCGCCTCAACATCCGCCCTTTCATGGCCGCAGGTGTCTTACGTTTCAACAAGAAACCCCAACTCAATATCACCTGGGACAAAGACCGCGGCAAGGACGT
>MGTA01000224.1:2147-4865 GCA_001799225.1 Deltaproteobacteria bacterium RIFOXYD12_FULL_50_9 | reverse complement strand
GGCGACCGTATCAATGATCACCACCTGACCCTGGCGGAGAAACGGGCCGGACGTGGATAGCAATTATTAAACCATTCTGAAACTTAGATCCTTGGAGGTCCATGAATGATCAGTTTCATCAAAGAGACCACCTTAAGAGGGACAAATGAAGAGAGAGGAAATTACTGCTCTCATCGCCAACGGTGAGAGTTCCGGCCTTGAGTTCAAGCGCGATGATATCCGGCCTGAACAACTGGCCAAGGAGGTTGTCGCCCTGGCCAATCTGAAAGGCGGCCACATCCTTCTGGGGGTTGCAGATAACGGGACTATAGTCGGGACCACCCGGAGCAACCTCGCCGAATGGGTGGCAGATACAGTTTTTGCAAGATATATCCATCCGTTGATTCTGCCCTATTATGAAGAAATAATAATGGATGAGGAGAAGCGAGTGGCGGTTGTCACCATTGGCCTGGAAATCGCCAAACCCTACGTCGTCCGCGCCAACGACCGGGAGACCGCCTACGTTCGTATAGGCGCTGTGACCCAGCCGGCAACTCGGGAGCATCTGTTAATGCTGGGGGCTGCCAGTGGTTTCATCCATACGGAAATCATGCCGGTGAACCGTACAACCTTCGAGTCGCTCGATATGGCACGGCTCGAGAACTACCTGCGGGATATCCTGAAAGACCCTGAAGTGCCTGGAACCAGGGAGGCATGGCTCACCCGTTTGCAGGCCTTGGGATTTATGACCGCGGGCGTTACGGAAGAACCGGTATGCACAATCGCCGGCCTGGTTCTCTTCGGAATTAGGCCCAGACAGATGCTCAAGCAGTCTGGAGTCAGGCTACTTTTTTTCGATTCGCTGGATAAACAGTATCAGGCCCAACTGGATAAAGCCCTCGACTCCCCCTTGGTTGGTCGTTTTCAGGTGGGGAAAACCGGAAAGACCCTGATTGATGGCGGCTTGATCGAGAAATGCCTGGAGACGATGGAGCCTTTTGTTACTCAGGAGGCCGGTGAAATCGACCAAAACTTCCGTCGAGAAAAAAGGTGGCTCTATCCTTTCGAGGTGATTCGCGAGTTGATGATCAACGCGCTTGCTCATCGTGACTGGACTCGATTTGTGGACATCGAGATTGCCGGATACAGCAATCGTTTGGAAATTATCAGTCCCGGGCCGCTGCCCACTGCTATGACTGTTGAAAAGATGCTTGCCGGCCAGCGATCGGCGAGGAATCATATCATCGTGGAGGTGCTTCGCGATTACGGCTACGTGGATGCCAGGGGCATGGGGGTGCGGACCAAGGTCGTCCCTGCATTAAAGAATTTGGGCATTGAAGCCCAATTTGAGGCGACCGAAGATTATTTAAAAACCATTATCAAAAAAGTTTCTGTCGGTATAAGCGATGGCATGAACTCTTCCGATGTCATGGGTGTCGGTAAAGCGTCGGGAAAGGAAGGAATTGCTGTCGGGAAAGAGGGCGGCTCAGTCCCTGCCATGGCAAAACCGCTAACTGTGGATGTCGGTAAAACGTCGGAAAAGATCTTGGATGCGATTCGCAACAGGAAGCATATAACCATTCCTGAATTAGCTAATCTGATTGGCGTGACGGAACGCACGATCGAACGGAATCTGCACACCCTTCAGGCAAAAGGATTAATCCGCAGGGCTGGAGGCAGAAAACAGGGATGCTGGGAGATCATAACGACATGAGAGTACTGGATCACCTGTTCAAGGGTGACCGGATCAATGATCATCACCTGAGTTTAGCGGAGAAGAAAAACGCGAGAGAATCCACAGAAGAAATACTTTGAATAGAGCTAATTTTAACGTTTACCGTTTCTGTAGTGGATAGAAAGGAGATTGTAATATGAATCAAAACCAGTTGTCACGCATTGTACTGCGGGGATACAAATCTATCCGTGAGTGCGATCTGGAATTGAAAGAATTAAATGTACTCATCGGCCCCAATGGCGCCGGCAAGTCGAACTTCATCGATTTTTTTCGTCTGATTCAGCAGATGCTGGAAGGCAAATTGCAGTTGTATGTCAGCAAACAAGGTGGCCCGGATTCCTTGCTGCATTTCGGGCGAAAGAAAACTGAGAAACTTGGCGCTGAATTATATTTTGGAGATAACGGCATTCTGTTTTCCCTGGAACCGACCCAGGATAATCGACTCATGTTCGGGGACGAGTCGATTTGGAAATATCATGTAAGGAGAACTTTACTTGCTGGGCATTTTGAAAGTGTCTTTACCTCAAGTACAGGGCAATATATCGACGAAGTGTTGAATCCTGCTATCCATAAATGGCGTGTTTATCATTTTCATGACACAAGCGATAGTGCGCTGGTAAAGGCGCAGCACGGCATAAATGACAACCAGTATTTGCGCCCGGATGCCCGAAATCTGGCAGCATTTTTGTATCGACTACAAAAAAATGCTCCGGATTCCTATAATCGAATTGTCCAGCTAGTGCAATTCATTGCACCATTCTTTGGCGACTTCCTCTTGCGCCCCCATCCCGACAATCCTCATCTGATTGAATTGGAATGGATGGAGAAGGGGGCTGATGTTCCGTTCAAGGCGCATCTTTTGTCTGACGGCACTTTGCGCTTTATTTGCCTGACTACGTTACTGAATCAACCGGAAGAATTTATGCCGGAGACCATTCTGATCGACGAGCCGGAATTTGGTCTTCATCCACGGGCAGTTGGATTTTTGGCCTCCATGCTGCGAT
>MGTA01000224.1:1214-2117 GCA_001799225.1 Deltaproteobacteria bacterium RIFOXYD12_FULL_50_9 | reverse complement strand
AATGAATTTTCGATAGATAACCTCATAGTGGTGGAACGTGAACAGGGTTTAACCTGTTTCCATCGCTACCGTGAACATGATTTTCGCGAATGGTTGGAGGAGTATACCGTGGGCGATTTGTGGGAGAAAAATGTGCTGGGAGGCCGCGAATGATTCGTGTGCATGTCATTTGCGAAGGACAGACGGAAGAGGAGTTTGTTCGGCATATTCTTAGTCGGCCACTGGCCATGAATAATGTTTTCTTGTCTCCTTCTCGGATCGGGCGTGTTGGTCATAAAGGAGGAAGGGTCAATCTTGACCGATTGGTTTTTGATTTAAAGACAAGGCTGCTTAAAGATGATCAGTGCCATTGTACTACGTTGATTGACTATTACGGACTACCGGCTGATTTTCCTGGTATCGCCGAGGGGAAGAATTTTTCTGATATTAAGGACAAACAGCGCCTGGTATTGATGGCTCTATCGTCCTTGATCGATGTCCAACTTGGGGCAGCGGCCGCACGGCGGTTTTTGCCTTATGTGCAAATGTATGAATTTGAGGGCTTGCTATTCAGTGCTCCTGAACAATTGGCCAAAGGGATTGGCCAGCCCGGTTTGACAAATATATTCAAGAGTATCCGAAGGGATTATTCCTCGCCGGAGTGGATCAATGATAATCCAAATTCGGCGCCGAGCAAACGAATCGAAAAAGTTTTCAATGGCTACGATAAGCCGGATCATCCCATGCTGGCGGCAAAGAATATGGGATTGGATGTCATTCGCCACGAATGCCATTTGTTTGATGCTTGGGTTAAGCAGCTCGAAGCATTATCGGCCGGAGGTTCCACATGAGGGTGGTGGATTATCTCCTGAAAGCAGTACGGGACGCCGCCGCCGTATTCTACTCCGAAGTCCAGGTGGCCCC
>MGTA01000224.1:0-1172 GCA_001799225.1 Deltaproteobacteria bacterium RIFOXYD12_FULL_50_9 | reverse complement strand
CCAGACAAACGAACCGGACCGGCGATCTGGTTGCGTTGTGTTCTTGCTGGTAAAGTGGAAGCGGCTTCCAGCCGCTTGATAATAAGCGGCAAGATGCCGCTTCCACTCTGCCAAGGCAGGATGCCGCTTCCACCTATTTTTTACCTTCCCGGTATCAGCCGGCAGGATCTGCGAGCCATAGAAACCTGCCCGGATTACTTGAAACCCTTGGCTGAACTGCAATACCGAGGGGTGATCTGGTCGCAACTGAATGCTAAGGACTGGACCATTCTCGCCTTTTTAAAATCGGACCAAGGTGGTCTGGGGCTTGATACCGCGCAGGATAATGAAGCCAAGAGCGCCATGAATCTCGCTCTTTACCGTTTACTTGATGAGGACATAGAACTCCTCAAAGATAAACGACTGGATAAAGATTACTTTAACACCTTACTGACCGGCGGCGATCTGGTAAGAGATCTCCTCCAGTGGCTTGACCAGGGGGATGCTTTTAAGAATAGCCGTGGGCCGAACGAATGGAAGGCTTTTGTCGCGGTCTGCAAGTCACAGGTTGGTTTTAACCCACACACTGAAGGCATTCTGGCCGGTGCAACAAAACTGGCATCCCGATCAGGTCCGTGGAAAGCAGTATGGGAAAGATATCAGGAAGCGCCAAAACGGTACCCGAATATTCCAAATCGAATTCGTAGCTGCTCTCCTCCGAGTAATACTATCTTTTGGTGTATGAGCGATGGCTCCTGTGATGGCTGGCCGCAATGGAATGAGGAACAGGAAAAGAATCTCCATCGTGAGTTAGTCTTGCTGGAAAATGTCCAGGCGCCAACGGCACGCAAGAAACTTTTAGAATTAGAAAGGCATCATGGCCGCCGCAGTCAACTCATCTGGGCTGAACTGGGAGAGGCCCCACTGGCTCAAGCCTTACGCCATCTGGCAGTGCTGGCGGATATCACCCAATCTGGTCTGGTTGCCGGCACTGTTGAAGATTTGGCGATGGGATACCGCACGAAGGGCTGGCAGGCGGATCATTCACTCCTGCAGGCACTGTCGGTTATAGACTCACAACCCGATTATGCTGCCGTTACCTCGGCCATCCGAGCAGTTTATCTCCCCTGGGCTGAAGAGGCGGCCCGTTATCTGCAAAAGATAATTGATGGCGCTTCCTATCCTGGCGGCAC
>MGTA01000223.1:6663-7562 GCA_001799225.1 Deltaproteobacteria bacterium RIFOXYD12_FULL_50_9 | reverse complement strand
ACCCTGGTCAAGAAAACCCATGAGTTGTTTCTGAAGAGTTCGCTGAACTATATTGGCAATGTCGAAGGTCGTGATACCTTTCAAGGCATGGTAGATGTTATTGTCTGTGATGGATTTGTCGGTAATGTTTGTCTGAAATTAAGCGAAGGTCTTGCCGAGGCTGTAGTCACTATGCTGCGTGAAGAGATCAGTAAGTCTTTGAGCGCCAAGCTTGGTTATCTGTTGGCCAAAGACGCCTTCGGCAACCTTAAGAAACGGATTGACTATGCCGAATACGGTGGAGCTCCTCTGCTGGGCTTTAATGGTACAGCTATCGTTTGTCACGGTCGTTCGAATGCCATGGCCATCAAGAATGCCATCCGGGTGGCTGCTGAGTTGGTCCGTAATAACGTCAATGGGCATATTCTTGAATTGCTTGAACAAACTGATTTTCAAGGCGTGGGCGACCAGCAGAATGCCTTTCAAGATATCGATGACGGAGTTGTTCAATGATAAATCGGGCGGTTATCCTTGGCACCGGCTCCAGTCTGCCTGTTCGGATTCTGACCAATGTCGATCTTGAAAAAATGGTGGATACCACCGACGAGTGGATCACTTCAAGGACCGGCATTAAAAGCCGGCATATCTCTACCAAGGGAGAAGAGACCTCAAAGCTCGGGGCTGAGGCGGCTCGCCAGGCCTTGAATCAGGCCGGCATCGCGCCTGAGGCGCTTGATCTTATTATCGTCGGCACCATGACTTGTGAGATGACCATGCCGTCGTGTGCCTGCCTTATCCAGAAGGAGATCGGCGCGGTTAATGCCTTTGCTTTTGATATGAATGCTGCCTGTTCAGGCTTTTTGTTCAGTCTGGATATGGCTGACAAATATATTAGAAACAATCCCGCTATGAAGATCCTG
>MGTA01000223.1:5192-6632 GCA_001799225.1 Deltaproteobacteria bacterium RIFOXYD12_FULL_50_9 | reverse complement strand
CCAACTGGCAGGACAGGAATACCTGTGTTCTCTTCGGTGACGGTGCCGGCGCCTGTGTCCTTACCGGTAATGATCAGGGCCGCGGTCTTCTTTCAAGCAGGCTCTCTTCAGACGGCAGGCTCTGGCATCTGCTCAGCATGGAGAGTGCACCCAGTATGAATCCGGAATTGCTGCGCGAAACTAATTCCGGATCATTTATCCAGATGGCCGGTCGTGATGTTTTTAAGTATGCGGTACGCGCTATGGAGGATTCGGTAACCAGGCTCCTGGCCGATGAGCAGATTGTCATTGAGGATGTGAGCCTGGTGATACCTCATCAGGCTAATATCAGGATTCTGCAAAGTCTGGCGGAACGTTTAAGAATTCCTCCTGAAAAACTCTATGTAAATATTGACAGATATGGTAATACATCGGCGGCAAGTGTTGCAATCGCCATTGATGAGGTAAACAGGGCTGGTCGGCTTTGCCGGGGTGATCTCCTGTTGCTATGTGCCTTCGGCGGCGGCTTCACCTGGGGCTCAACAATAATCAGATGGTGACCGGTTTTTATCATCAAATGGTCACTGTATAAACTTGAAACTTATTTTATGAAATAAGGATGGAAAGAGTGGATTATTTCTTGACCGAAGAACAACAGATGATCGTTGACGTAGCTCGTCAGATTACCGATGAATATATCATCCCTCAACGGGCGGGGTTGGATGAGAAGGAAGAGTTTCCGATCGAGATTCTTAAGGCCATTGCCAAAGCCGATCTTTTTGGTCTGTATATCCCGGAACAGTATGGCGGGTTCGGCGGCGGGTGCTTTGATATGGTTCTAGCTCTTGAACAGTTCGGCCGGGGGTGTGTCGGTATAGCTACGAGTTTCGCGGCGAGCGCTCTGGGTGTCTATCCTATCCTGCTCTCCGGTTCGGAGGAGATGAAGCAACGTTACCTGCCTGATGTGGCAGCCGGTCGCAAACGGGCGGCATTCGCCCTTACCGAGGCAAATGCCGGCAGTGATGCCTCAGGTATCCAGACTACTGCAGTGCTGGAAGGCGATTTTTGGGTCTTGAACGGCACTAAGCAATGGATTACCAACGGCGGCGAGGCTCAGATCCACTCGGTTATCGCTATCACCGACCGTACCAAGGGCCCGCGCGGGGCATCTTTTTTCGTGGTTGAAGACACTGATCCCGGTTTCTCCTGGGGGGTGAAAGAGAAGAAATTGGGTATCCGCGCCTCAGCCACCCGGGAGTTGATTTTTAAAGATTGCCGAATCCCCAAAGACCGCTTGATCGGTCGGGTCGGCACGGGATTCATTACGGTTATGAAAACCCTTGACCTTTCACGACCAGGCATTGCCTCTTTGGGTGTCGGTCTGGGACAGGGTGCCCTGGATGAGGCCGTAACCTACGCCAAGCAGCGGGTGCAGTTCGGCAAGCCGATTATCTCCTTTCA
>MGTA01000223.1:4396-5176 GCA_001799225.1 Deltaproteobacteria bacterium RIFOXYD12_FULL_50_9 | reverse complement strand
CTGGCCGACATGGCCATCCAGGTCGAGGCTTCCCGGGCCCTGGTCTATGCTGCGGCCAGACACATAGACGCTCATAAAGAGTCCATGTCCAAGGCCTCTTCAATGTGTAAGGTTATGGCCACGGATATGGCCATGAAGGTTACAGTAGATGCGGTACAAGTCCTGGCCGGATACGGCTACATGCGGGACTATCCGGTCGAGAAGATGATGCGCGACGCCAAGATTTTGCAGATCTACGAGGGTACCAATCAGATTCAGCGGAATGTGATCGGTCAGGAACTGAACAAGGAGTATAACAACAAGTGATGAAGATTGTTGTCTGTATCAAACAGGTGCCTGACGCGAAGGACGTCCGCCTGGATCCGAAGACCAATACCCTGGCCAGGGAAGGGGTGCAAAGTATCATGAACCCCTATGACCGGCATGCCCTGGAAGAGGGGGTGCGGCTGAAGGAACGTTTCGGCGGCAGCGTCGTTGTCTTGAGCATGGGGCCACCGCAAGCCGAGGCTGTGTTGCGTGACGCTATATCATGCGGGGCGGATGAAGGCTTTCTTATTTCAGATCGGGCCTTTGCCGGCGCCGATACCTGGGCCACCACATATACCCTGGCCAAGGCCATTCAGAAAATCGGTTTTTTTGATTTGATTCTCTGCGGAAAACAGGCTATTGACGGCGATACGGCTCAGGTTGGCCCCGGACTGGCTGAGCGCCTCAATCTCCCATATATCACCTGCGCCCGCAAGATCACGGATTATGCTGATGGTTTGCTGCGGGCAGAGC
>MGTA01000223.1:2428-4382 GCA_001799225.1 Deltaproteobacteria bacterium RIFOXYD12_FULL_50_9 | reverse complement strand
AGATGAAGGCCAAAAGCGCCAGGATTACGGTATTTTCTGCCGCCGATATCGGAGCTGCTCCCGAGTCTGTTGGCCTCAAGGGTTCAACTACCCAGGTTGTCCGGGTCTTCTCGCCGGAAGCCAGGGCTGAACGTTGCATGCTTTCCGGTACTGTGGCCGAGCAGGTTGACCAGCTGATCGATAAACTGGACAGCTATCTGTAGGGGGAAAGAGATCTTCTGTTATGTTGCGAATTGATAATGAAATATGTATCGGCTGTGGAGTCTGCGAAGAGACCTGCTCATTTGACGCGATAACCCTTGTCGACGATAAGCCTCAGGTAAATGACAAATGTACTCTCTGCGGGGCCTGTGTCGAAGCCTGTGAGGCCGGCGCGCTCAGCATTGAACGGGAGGAGAAGGCCTCTGTCGAAGATCTTACATCCTGGTCGGGCGTCTGGGTGTACGCCGAGTACAGGAACGGTCGGATCGCGCCGGTCGTCTTTGAGCTCCTGGGAGAAGGCCGAAAGCTGGCTGATAAACGGGGGACCAAGTTAAGCGCAGTATTTCTCGGATCTGGAATGACCAGCCAGGCAGACCAGTTGATCGCCAATGGCGCCGATATTGTCTATGTTATTGATAACCCGGCCTTGGCGGATTTTACCGATGAGAGTTACGGTAATGTCCTGGAAGATTTGATTCGAGCCAAGCGGCCGGAGATTTTCCTGGCCGGTGCTACGGCCATCGGCCGTTCGCTTGTTCCCCGGGTTGCGACTTTGATGGCTACCGGACTTACTGCTGACTGTACCAGCCTGGATATCCGCGAGGAGGATGGCGCCTTGCTCCAGACCAGACCGGCTTTCGGCGGCAATATAATGGCAACAATCGTTTGCCCGTATACCCGGCCCCAGATGGCGACGGTGCGGCCCATGGTCATGCGGCCATTGGCAGCGGATAAGAGCCGACAAGGAGAGGTTGTCATCATTGCGTCGGATCCTGGCCGGCTTAAGTCGAGGGTCAAGGTGTTAAAGAGCGTAGTAGTCGAACCGGATCGCATAAAATTGACCGAAGCGGATATTGTGGTGTCAGGCGGGCGCGGCCTTGACAGTGAGAAGGGATTTGTCTTGATCGGCCAGCTGGCTGATGCCTTGGGCGGAGCCGTTGCCGCTTCCCGAGCGGCTGTCGACAGCAATTGGATCTCCTATCCACATCAGGTGGGCCAGACCGGTAAGACTGTCTGTCCCAAGTTGTATATAGCCTGTGGTATTTCCGGCGCCATTCAGCATGTGGTCGGTATGCAGTCATCGGAGACCATTGTTGCCATCAACCGGGATCCGGAAGCGCCTATCTTCAATGTTGCAACCTACGGCATTGTCGGTGATCTGTTTGTGGTTCTGCCTCAATTAATCGAGAGAGTAAAGCAGAGGAAGGGGATAGCATGAGTCTGGTTGGCAAGGTAGCAGTGGTGACTGGCGGCGGCCGGGGGATCGGCAGGGCTGTGTGCCTGCGACTTTCGTCTCTGGGCGCCAGGATAATCGTCAATTATGTGAGTCGGCCCGAAGCCGCTGAACAGACAGTAGCTGTTATTCAGGCAGCCGGCGGTCAGGCCGAGGCGGTTGGCTTTTCCGTCGCCGATTCCGCGGCCGTGCAGAGTGCGATGAAGAAAATCATCGCCGACTGCGGGCGGGTGGATATTCTGGTCAATAATGCCGGCATCACCCGTGACGGCCTGGTTGTTACCATGAAAGATGATGATTGGGACAGCGTGCTTGCCACTAATCTCAAGGGGGCCTTTAACTGTATCAAGCCGGTTTCGCGGCCCATGATGAAGCAGCGGGCCGGCAGGATCATCTCAATCACCTCTGTAATTGGTTTTGCAGGTAATGCCGGACAGGCAAATTATGCTGCGGCCAAGGCAGGTCTGCTCGGACTTACCAGGTCGGTTGCCCGGGAGCTGGCTTCCCGGGGGGTTACCG
>MGTA01000223.1:0-2382 GCA_001799225.1 Deltaproteobacteria bacterium RIFOXYD12_FULL_50_9 | reverse complement strand
GATGTAGCCGCTGCCGTCGGCTATCTTGCTTCAGATGATGCCCGCTATATTACCGGCCAGTGTTTGCATGTGAACGGCGGGATGTTCATGGGTTGATGGTAAGATTATATTAATTTTTTCGTATTATTTTTAATGTGCAGTTACAATTATTCAAGATAAGTGGTTTAGGTTTCGTAGTAGAAGGATTTTTCCGTGGTGGACAAAATGGCAGTATCTTATTACGAGACCGTCACAATTTAAGGAGAAATGATTATGTCAGTAGATGAGAAACTCATTGATATTATTGCCGAGCAGTTGAGCGTTGACCGGAACAAGGTGGTGCCGCAGGCATCTTTTGTCGATGATCTGGGAGCTGATTCTCTTGACCTGGTCGAGTTGATCATGGCCATGGAAGAGGCTTTTGATATTGAAATCGCCGATGAAGTAGCCGAGAAGATCGTTACCGTTCAGAATGCCATGGATCATATCAAGAGCGTGGCGGCCTGAACCGGCAGACGGTATCTGTCGGAGCTTAGCAGTTCCGGTGAGTTTCTTGCAGTCATGGGATATTTTTCGGTAAGTGGAAAGAGAGGAGTTGGTGTGGCTGAAGCAATTTTCAGCTGTGCGGCTCCTTTCCGTTTCCTTGGAGTTATGGTTCCTTGTTTTGTTGAAGATGGCAGTGGAACTCTTTGGAATTTAAAGAAATCGCCTGCAATGAGGTGATACTGTGCGCAGAAGAGTAGTGGTTACAGGAGTAGGTCTGGTAACGCCTCTGGGAACCGGAGTCGAAAAAACCTGGTCAGGTATTTGCGCCGGCCGGAGTGGTGTCGGACCGATTACCAAATTTGATACCAGCGGTCATGATGTGCTGATTGCTGCCGAGGTCAAGGATTTCGATCCGGATCTCTATATTGACAAGAAGGTGTCCAAGCACCTTGATCCGTTTGTCCAGTATGCCGTTGCTGCAGCCGGCATGGCGGTTAAAGACTCCGGGCTGGTCATAACACCCGATAACGCCACCCGGGTCGGTGTGGTGACCGGTAACGGTATAGGCGGTTTGTCTACCATCGAGAAATACCATAGCATAGCTCTGGAGCGTGGACCTAAGCGGATAACTCCGTTTTTCATTCCAATGGTGATTTCGAACTTGAGTGCCGGCCAGATCTCGATCATTTTCGGCGCCAAGGGCCCGAATCTGTCAATGACTACTGCCTGCGCTGCCGGAACTCACGCTGTGGGAGAGGCTTTTCGCTCAATATCCCGAGGTGATTGCGATGCGGCGATTACCGGGGGCAGCGAATCAACCATCTGCACCCTTGCGGTTGGCGGCTTCAACGCCATGAAGGCGCTTTCCCGGCGGAATGATGATCCCGGCGCGGCTTCCCGGCCATTTGATAAGGATCGCGACGGCTTTGTCATTGCCGAGGGTGGCGGCATGCTTGTTATTGAGGAGCTGGAACATGCCAGAAAGCGTGGGGCCAGGATCTACGCTGAGGTTGTCGGTTACGGCTTAAGCGGCGACGGCTATCATATGGCCGCCCCCCCCGAAGACGGAGAGGGCGCAGCGCGTTGTATGCGCATGGCCTTGGCCGATGCCGAAATGAACCCAGATGGTATCGATTACATCAACGCCCATGGCACCTCGACCCCTTTGAACGATGTTTGCGAGACCAGGGCGATCAAGAGTGTTTTCGGTGGGCACGCCAGGAAACTGGCGATCAGTTCCACCAAGTCGATGACCGGTCATATGTTGGGCGGAGCCGGCGGCATAGAGGCGGTATTTACGGCGCTTGCCATTGACCAGGGGATAATGCCGCCAACAATTAATCTTGACAACCCGGATCCGGAGTGTGATCTGGATTATGTGCCCAAGGTTGCCCGGCAATCGATGATCCGGGCTGCCATGTCCAACTCTTTTGGTTTTGGCGGCACCAACGCCGTACTGATCATGAAACGATTTGAGGGCTGAAGTGCGAGTTGCAATTGCGAGCGATCATGGCGGTTTTTCCCTTAAAGAGCAAGTAATTGGATTGCTGCGCAACCTGGGGCATGAGGTAGAGGATCAGGGGTGTTACTCCCTTGATTCTGTTGACTATCCTGATTATGCCGGCAAGGTCTGCGGCAGCATTTTGGACGGCAGTTGCGAGCGCGGCATCCTGATCTGCGGGAGCGGGATCGGCATGTCCATGGCTGCTAATCGCTTTAGTGGTATCCGGGCGGCGCTCTGCCATGAACTGTTTACCGCCCGCCTGAGCCGTGAGCATAATGATGCAAATGTCCTCTGTCTGGGAGCGCGGGTGATCGGGCCCGGACTTGCCGAGGAGATGGTCAGCGTCTGGATGGCGACCGGATTTGCCGGCGGACGGCACCAGAAACGGCTTGCCATGTTTTCCTGTTGAAATT
>MGTA01000222.1:4256-7356 GCA_001799225.1 Deltaproteobacteria bacterium RIFOXYD12_FULL_50_9 | reverse complement strand
ACACAATATTCTTATTATCTGGGCGTAAACATGACGAAATTTTCTCATGTTACTGCTGATATTTGTCTGGTTATGCTGCTCGTGCTCTGTTTATCCGGCAACTCCCGGGCCGCCGAACATCCGGACAACCTCTACCGGCAGGGCAGATACAAGGAGGCAATGGCCGGTTACGAAAAGCTCGATCTTGATAATCCGAAAGAGATCAGCTATCGTTTTAACCGCGGTTGCGCTGCATATCAGCTCAAGGATTATCAAAGTGCTTTGGCAGCCTTTACCAGCGTCTACACCCGGGCAGGGGACAATGAGATGCGTTTCAAGGCCGCCTATAATCTGGGCAATACCGGCTTTGAGGCCGGTGACTATCGGGCTGCGACTGATTACTATAAGGAGGCCATCCGCCTGAACCCGCAAAGCAAGGAGGCGCGGCAGAACCTGGAACTGGCACTCCACAAGCTGGAGGAGGCCAAAAAACAGGAGCAGAACAAAGAGCAGGAGAAGAAAGATCAGCCGAATCAGGGTCAGCAGTGCAAGCGGCCGCAGGGTAAGGAAGCCGGTCAGGACCAGCAGAAGAAAGACGGACAGGAGAAGCAGGATAAACAGGGTGAGCAGCAGCAACAGCAGAAGGCGGACCAGAAGGGTGACAAGGGCGACCAGCAACAGGATCAGGCCGACCGGAAATCCAAGGATGATCCCAAGGACCTTTCCGGCGAGTTGACGGCAGCGAGTACGGCCGGTCAGTTGGCGAAAAAGTCGGAAGAACAGAAAGAGGGGCAGCAGGCCAGATCCGTGGAGCGCAATAAGGCCGAGGCCCTGCTCAACAACATTCAGGAAGACCGTTCGCATTATCTCCGCTTGCAGGTGCCCGAAGATAAGCAGGGCGGCGGCAAGTCAGGGAAATACTGGTGATCATGATTCAAAAGATCTTTGCACGCATAATTCTTTTTTTTCTGCCAATATTGCTCGTGCCTGGCGTGCTGAAGGCGGAGAGCACCCTCAAACTTGCGCTTGACCGGGACCAGGCAACCCTTGGCGACAGCGTCCGCCTGAGTTTGAGTGTCGAAGGCGGCAGCGGGGGTGAGGCCCCGCAGATTGCCGGACTTGAAGATTTTCAGGTGAGATCCGGCGGCACCTCAAGTCAATTTCAATTTATTAACGGCAAGACCAGCCGGTCTTTTGCCTATACCTTTTTTCTGCAGCCGACCAGAACCGGGACCTTTACCATCGGTCCGGCCCGGCTGAACATCGAGGGGCGAACCGCGGCCAGCAATACTGTCCGACTTGCGGTTACGAACCAGACGGCTATACCGGGCGGCGCCGCGGGCAATCACAGCACTCTTTTTATGACGGCCGAGGTTTCACCCAAAGATGCCTACCACGAGCAGCAGCTTATCTACACACTCAAGCTTTTCCGGCAGATCCGGGTCAGCGATGTCTCCGTGACCTTGCCCAAGACCGATGGTCTGACCTTCAAGCAACTTGGTGAACCCAGGCAGTATCAGAGCAACGCGGCAGGCCGGAGTTATGAAGTTCTTGAGGTGAGTTACATCCTCAACGTCAGTCGGCCCGGGACCTTAGCCATTGAGCCGGCCTCAATGCAGATGATGGTCTTTGATCAATCCCGTCGTGCCCCGCACGGTTTTCCGGATGAGATGTTTTTCGGCGCTGCCCAGGGCCATCCCGTTTCCATCCAGTCCGAGGCGCTCAAGCTTTCTGTCCGGCAATTGCCGCAGGAGGGTCGTCCCGCCAATTTCAGCGGCCTGCTCGGCGATTTCCGGATCAAGGCTGCCTGTGATCCTCTCCAGCTTAAAGCCGGTGATTCCGCCGCGCTTACCGTGCAGGTCGCGGGCCAGGGCAATATAAATCGCATCCCGGACCTGAACCTGCCTGAGATTACCGGCCTCAAGGTTTATGCTGATCAGCCCAAACTGGAGAGTGGTTCCGGTTCGCAGAGCAACAGCGGCACTAAAACCATGAAATGGGCCATCGTGCCCCAGCGGCAGGGGACATACACCATTCCGGGTCTGGCTCTCTCCTATTTCGACACCGGCACCAGAAGTTATAAGACCATCTCCACCGGCCCTCAGACCCTGACGGTGCTGCCGGGCGAACGGCCGGCCGGTCAGTCGCTTCAGCCGCCGGTCGGCGGAGCCACGGATACGGTCCGCCCTAAACGCGAGGTTGAAGCTCTCGGCCATGATATCTTGCCCATCCATACCTCTGCCCAAGACCTGTCGGCGGGCCGGGATATCGAGTATCATAAAGCGCTGGCCATTATCATATTATTTATCCCGGGGCTGGTCTGTCTGGCAATGTTTCTCTACCTGCGGTTCAAGGGGCAGAGCATGACCCAGACCAGGGCTTTGCGCGCCAGAAAGGCAGCCAGGGTATTCAGCGATACTATGCACCAGGGAGAGTTGAGCGCCAGCCAGATTCTTGAGAGGGTGCGGGTGTACATCAACGAACGCTTTGGGCTTTCCGTCGGTCTCATCACCCCGGAGGAGGTGCGCGTCATCCTCAGCGAGCGCCAGGTGGCCCGGGAGCTGATCGACCGCCTGCATGCCGTGCTTGCCGGCCTGCAGCAGGCGGTCTATACCGGCCACGGCGACCAACCGGCGGCGCCCGGTGAGGATCTGGTCGAACTCATCGCCAGGATCGACAAGGAGGCCCGATGAAAAGGATCATGCTGTTGTTTTTTCTTGGTCTGTTTTTGCTGCTGCGGGCTGGTGATCTCCTGGCCGCCGGCCCGGATGAGCTTTTCTTCCAGGCCGGCCAGGCCTATAAAAACGGGAATTTTCAGGAAGCCGGCCGTCTCTATGCCGAACTGACCGCCAACCGTCCGGTATCCGGCCATATCTATTACAACCTGGGTAACACATTTTTCAGGCAGGGCGACCTTGGTCGGGCCATTCTCAACTACGAGCGCGCCAAGCTCCTGATTCCCCGCGATCCTGATCTTGCTTTTAATTTAGGTTTTGCCAGGGACCGGACGCATGATGCCGTGGAGCCGGCCGCCCGGCCCATGGCGATGTTCTTTTTCTGGCTGGACTCTTTCAGCCTCAGTGAGGTCTTTATCATTTTCGCTGTCGTTAACCTGATATTT
>MGTA01000222.1:3222-4209 GCA_001799225.1 Deltaproteobacteria bacterium RIFOXYD12_FULL_50_9 | reverse complement strand
CTGGCCGGCGAGGTGGATGTCCTGGCCGGGCCGGATCCCAAGGACACCGGCCTCTTTAAGCTGCATGCCGGCACCCTGGTCCGGACCGAACGCGACGAAAGCGGCTGGACGCTCATCCGCATTGCCGATGACAAACGCGGCTGGGTCAAGAGCGATTCGCTGGGCTTGGTAGTCGATTCTCTATAATAGCTCTTCTATGGTCTTTATTACATTCTCCGTGGTAAAGCCGAACAGTGGGAAAAGCACCTCGGCCGGCGCTGATTCACCGAACCGGTTGATGCCGATAATCTTGCCGTTCAGCCCGACGTATTTATACCAGCCATCCGTTACCCCGGCCTCGACCGCGACCCGGGCGGTAACTGCTGTGGGCAGGACTGCTTCGCGGTAGGCCTGGTCCTGTTTGTCGAAGAGATCGGTGCACGGCATTGACACCACCCTGATCCGTTTGCCCCGGGCCGCAAGCTCATGAGCTGCGGCCATGGCCAGAGCCACCTCTGAGCCGGTGGCGATGATTATGGCCTCGGGAGTGCCGGCGCAGTCGGCCAGGACATAACCACCCCGAGTGATAGCTGCCAGTCCGGTCGCGTTGCGGGTCTGATGCGGCAGATTCTGGCGGGAGAAGAGCAGGCAGGTCGGGCCGTTTTGCCGTTCAATCGCCGATTTCCAGGCCACTGCTGATTCGACTGCGTCGCAGGGTCGCCAGACCGACATGTTGGGGATCATCCGCAAGGTCGCCGCCTGTTCAATGGGCTGGTGGGTCGGGCCATCTTCGCCGAGTCCGATTGAATCGTGGGTCAGGACATAGATGGCGCGCTGCTTCATGAGGGCGGCCATGCGCAGGGCATTGCGGGCGTATTCCGAGAAGATGAGGAAGGTCGCGCCGTAAGGGATAAAGCCGCCGTAGAGGGCCAGGCCATTCATGATGGCGGCCATGCCGAACTCGCGGACGCCATAGAAGATGTAGTTGCCGTCAGCATGGTCCTTGAT
>MGTA01000222.1:2558-3213 GCA_001799225.1 Deltaproteobacteria bacterium RIFOXYD12_FULL_50_9 | reverse complement strand
GCCGGCCAGATCGGCCGAGCCGCCCATCAGTTCAGGGAGCAGCGGGCCGAAGCCATTCAGGGTGTTCTGTGAGGCCTTGCGGGTGGCGATCTTCTCTGCCTTGGCATCGACTGCCGCGATAAAGGCGTTGGCCTTTTCCGGCCAGGTATCGGGCAGGCGGCCGGCCAGACGGCGGGCCAGTTCAGCGGCCAGCTCCGGATGGCTCTTTTGGTAGGCGCTTAAAAGATTGTTCCACTGCTTTTCAAGCTGCTCGCCTTTACCGCGGGCGTCCCAGCCCTGATAGATATCGGCAGGAATTACAAACGGCGGGTGGGCCCAGCCGATAGCCGCCCGGGTAAGGGCTATCTCATCCTTGCCCAGCGGGGCGCCGTGGCAGACCTCTTTGCCCTGCTTATTGGGCGAGCCGCAACCGATAATGGCCTTGCAGCAGATCAGACTTGGCCGGCTCTTTTCGGCGCGGGCCGCCGTAATCGCCTGCTTGATCGCTTCCGGATCATGGCCGTTGATATTCTCGACTACATGCCAGCCGTATGCCCGGAAGCGGGCCGGTGTGTTGTCGGTGAACCAGCCCTCTACCTCGCCGTCGATCGAGATGCCGTTATCGTCGTAGAGGGCGATGAGTTTGCCCAGTCCCAGTGTGCCGGCCAGGGAACAG
>MGTA01000222.1:2213-2411 GCA_001799225.1 Deltaproteobacteria bacterium RIFOXYD12_FULL_50_9 | reverse complement strand
GTTTGATCTCCTCAATCGGCAGTTCGTAGCCGCTTAGGTGGAGGAGAGAGTAGATCAGCATGGACCCGTGGCCGTTTGACAGGACAAAACGGTCGCGGTTGGCCCATTTGGGATTTTTGGGATTGTGGTGCAGGAAATCGTTCCACAGGACTTCGGCGATATCGGCCATGCCGAGCGGCGCGCCCGGGTGGCCTGAGT
>MGTA01000222.1:384-2202 GCA_001799225.1 Deltaproteobacteria bacterium RIFOXYD12_FULL_50_9 | reverse complement strand
ATTGCGTCCATGCTTAAAGCGCGGATGGCGTTAGCGAGATCTTTTCGTTGCGGCATGTTTCCTCCGGATTATTTGGCTTTGGGGTTGTTTTTTTGGGTCAAGGTGTAGAAGATTCGTAAATAGATATCCTCTGCTGCTTCGTTGGCCATTGTTTCCAGAACTTTTTGCTTATTACTCCGGGTGAATACGGCATCATCAGCCACAGCGAAAGCTGATTCTTTTAAAATATCGGTAACATCCCAGATGACTTTACCGGTTTTGGCCTCCTTAAGGGTAAAGGAGAGGTGGAGTACGGCCTTGAGTGTTGTGGCCTGGTCATGGAGATCATAGGATGTTCCCAGATAGCTCACTGACAGAATCGTACCCGAGAGCTCGTAATCAGCCTCTGCCGCTGTTGCTCGCATTTTCAGGTGTTTTGACTGGATGAGCCAGTCTGTCAACGACTGTCTGATCATTGACTCAAAACCAAGCTCGGAGGTGCGATTTTCCCACATCTTGATATAAATGCCGGACGTCGGCAAATCGCTGCCGTCAGGAGCGGTATAGGGATTCCTGTAGCCGCAGCCGGTTGCCGATAGCAAAACAGCGGTCAGCAGGAGCAGAAGGGTGATTTTTTTGCCGAACACGGATTCAGACCACGATATTGATCAACTTATTGGCCACGACAATGACCTTGCGCAGCGGCCGGCCATCGATAAATTTCTGCACCTTGTCATCGTTTAAGGCCTGGTTTTTCAGCTCTTCCTCAGGGGTGTCGGCGGCGGTGGTCAAGCGACTCCGGACCTTGCCGTTCACCTGGATAACCACGGTAACCTCGTCGTCCCGGGCCGCCTCGGTGTTAAAGTCCGGCCAGGGGGCTTGATCCAGACTGCCGGGCATTCCCAGCAGTTCCCATAGCTCGGCGCAGAAGTGGGGTACCATGGGCGCCAGCAGGATGATAACGCTGCTCACCGCCTCACGAAGTACGGCCGGATCGATGCTCTCCTTGGCCTCCTCGCCGCAAAGCGAGAAGAGGGTGTTGGTAAGCTCCATGACCGCGCTGATCGCTGTATTAAAGTGAAAATCGTTTTCAAGGTCGTTTGTTACCTTGCGGATGGTCTGATGGGTTTTCCGGTGCAGGTCGCGGCTGGCAGTGTTGAGATCGGCCGGTATGGCGCCTTGGGTGGCCCTGAGCATCTCCTGCCTGTCAGTAATGAAGCGGAAGACGCGGTGCAGAAAACGCGATGAGCCCTCAACGCCTTGATCGTTCCATTCGAGATCCCTTTCCGGCGGCGCCGCAAAAAGGCCGAAGAGCCTGACCGTGTCGGCGCCGTATCGCTCGATCAGGTCATTAGGGTCGACTACATTGCCTTTTGATTTGGACATCTTGGCGCCATCTTTAATGACCATCCCCTGGGTTAACAGGTTGGTGAATGGCTCGTCAATCGACAAATAGCCGAGATCGCGCAGAACCTTGGTGAAGAAGCGGGAGTAAAGGAGGTGGAGGATGGCGTGTTCTACCCCCCCGATGTACTGGTCTACCGGCAGCCAGTAATCGACTGCAGATCTCAAGAGCGGACCTGCGGTGTATTCCGGGCAGGCATAACGGGCAAAATACCAGGACGACTCCACAAAAGTGTCCATTGTGTCGGTTTCACGCCGGGCCACACGGTTGCAGACCGGGCAGACGGTTTTATAAAAACTTTCCATGGCATGCAGCGGGGATTTGCCGGTGGAGTCGAACACGATATCGGTGGGCAGAACGATCGGCAACTCACTCTCCGGCACAGGCATGGTGCCGCAGTGCGGACAGGTGAGCATGGGGATGGGGGCGCCCCA
>MGTA01000222.1:0-351 GCA_001799225.1 Deltaproteobacteria bacterium RIFOXYD12_FULL_50_9 | reverse complement strand
CCGATAGGAAATGGTTTTTTTTGCCCGGCCTTGTTTTTCCAACCAAGCGGTTATGGCCTCCATGGCGGTTTTATTGTCCATCCCGTTAAACTCATCCGAATTGACCAGCAGCCCCTCACCGGTAAAAGCCTCGGTCATGAGGGCGCCATCCAGATCTTGGCCCGGCGGTTGAACTACAACCCGGATTTCAAGCCTGTATTTTCTTGCAAAATCAAAATCCCGCTGGTCCCCGGCCGGAACCGACATGATGGCACCGGTTCCATAGCCCATCAATACAAAATTGGCTGTATATATGGGGATTTTTTTTCCGGTTGCAGGGTTAATACAGAACGCCCCGGTAAAAACACCTTC
>MGTA01000221.1:5942-7387 GCA_001799225.1 Deltaproteobacteria bacterium RIFOXYD12_FULL_50_9 | reverse complement strand
TTCTGAATTTCGATTATCGGTCACCCCTGGTCGATGAGGTTTCGAACCGCACGGTGGAGCCTCACCACCTGCAACACTACATGGGCAGTTGGATACTTCTGGCCTGGTGTCCCGCTCGCCAGGGCTTTCGAAAATTCGTTCTCTCCCGCATGGATAACCCGCATTTGGCCGCCGGTATTTTTGCGTCCCGGCCCCGAGCGCAATGGGACTGTCTGCTTAACCGGGGCTTCGGCATCTTTCAAGACCGGGAATGCGAGCCGGTTGTCTTGCGTTTTTCTGCGGAAAGAGCCCGTTGGATAAGCGAACAAGCCTGGCATCCGCTTCAGGAGATCAGTTTCTTGCCGGCTGGCTCCATGGAGTTGATTATTCCGGTCGCCGATTTCCGCGAAATCAAACTCAAGATCCTGCAGTTCGGCGCTGATGTCGAAGTCATCAAACCTCAGGAGCTGCGCAATGAACTTCGGAGGGAGATCGAAAAAATGCGCCACCTATATAAAGAGTGAAAAAAATCGGACCCCGGACATTATCTGACCGGGGTCGAGTGGTAGGGTAATGAATATATCCAGCAACCGGTTGCTTGTGTAAAAAATGTAACAATTGCAAGGCAGGGGGTAATTGTAGGGGCAATTCACGAATTGCCCAATGGATCCAGACCAGTGCCACCTCCGCATTGCCCATTGACCGGGCGGATGCCACCGCTGTAAAGGTCAACCACCGTGCAAGGGCAATTCGTGAATTGCCCCTACGGAAGACAGGCCGACAGGTCGGAACCGCTATTTGGACACCGCAGCATATGTTGGAGGATATCAGATGAAATTCAACCCGGACATCCATCACCGCCGTTCAATTCGTCTGCAGGCTTATGATTATTCAGGTGGTGGGGTGTATTTTATAACCATCTGTGTCCATGGGCGAGAATGCCTTTTTGGCATAATAACCAACGGATTAGTTCAATTGAATAATGCAGGCGAATCAGTCAAGGCTATTTGGAATGATCTACCGCAGAGATTTCCCACCGCCAATCTGGATGACTACGTCATAATGCCGAATCATTTCCATGGGATAATCAATTTTGTCGATGGCGTAGGGGCAATTCACGAATTGCCCAAAGACGTATCGCCCAATATTCAGACCGGTGCCACCGCCGAATTGTCCATTGATCTGGCGGATGCCACCGTTGTAAAGGCCAACAATCGTGAAAATACAATTAATGAAAGGGCAATTCGTGAATTGCCCCTACGGCCCGACCCACCGGCTGTGGATGGTCCTCGCAGAAATATGTTGCTGCCGAAGGTCATGGGTTATTTTAAGATGAACACCGCGAAGAAAATCAATCTCATTCGTAATACCCCCGGTATTCCGGTCTGGCAGCGTAACTATTACGAACGAGTTATCCGCAATCAAGAAGAGCTGGAACTGGCCCGGAATTATATTCTGAAAAATCC
>MGTA01000221.1:3903-5920 GCA_001799225.1 Deltaproteobacteria bacterium RIFOXYD12_FULL_50_9 | reverse complement strand
GAAAACCCGGCCAACATGCCGGTGATACCGTTGGCCCCGAAATGCCCATCAGTTAAATCGAGATCAACGGCGTAGGGGCAATTCACAAATTGCCCAAAATAATCAGACTGGTACCACCTCCGAAAAGGCCATTGACCGTGCGGATGCCACCGTTGTAAGGGCCAACACCCGTGTAAGAATCAATTTATGGAAGGGCAAATCGTGTAAAGGGCAATTCGTGAATTGCCCCTACGAATGACCGGCCGACCGGTCGTAACCGTTGCTTGAATGCTGCGGTGGGTGCATCACATACCCTGACCAACAACAAAAAATTGAGGCTGGAGACACCAACCGTGATTATCGATCCCTGCAAGTACGCCGATTTTTTTCAAACCGTTACAGATCGACCACCCTTCGACTATCAGAGACGCTTGGGAACGGAACCCTGGCCGGACATTCTCGACATCCCCACCGGCCTCGGCAAAACATCAGCTGTGGTCATCGCCTGGCTTTGGAAACGCCTGCACCGTGATGCGGATACACCACGACGGCTGGTGTATTGTCTGCCCATGCGGGTACTGGTGGAACAGACCCAGACGAACGTCCAAGCTTGGCTAAACAAAGCCGCTGCTATATTTCAGCAAAAAGGATTAGAAGTTCCTGCTGCATTTCTCCTCATGGGCGGCGAAGTTGATGAGGGATGGGAGCAATACCCCGAAAAAGATGCCATTGTGATCGGCACTCAAGACATGCTTCTTTCTCGCGCCTTGATGCGAGGCTATGGCATGAGCCGTTATAAATGGCCGGTGCATTTCGGCCTTCTCCACAACGATGCCCTGTGGGTCTTCGACGAGATCCAGCTCATGGGCGCCGGACTGACCACCTCGGCGCAATTGGAGGCGTTCCGCCGGCGTTTCAAAGCCGCTCGTTCAAGCGGCAGTCTCTGGGTATCTGCCACGATCAATCCCCGCTGGCTAAATACCGTAGACATGCGACCCTATCTTGAAGCAGCCCGTCATCTCAAGTTGAGTCTTGATGAACAGGAAAGCGTCCCTGTCAAGTCAAGACGGGCTGCCGTCAAGCATCTTTCAAAGGTCACGACTGTTCTAACCGCCGATAACCAGAAACAATCCGCCAAGGCTTATACCGAGGCTTTGGCGACCGAAATTTTGACGCAACATGTCCATGGGACCAACACCCTTGTGGTTCTGAACACGGTTGAAAGAGCGCAACAACTAGTAATTGCGCTTGAACGTCATAAAGCAGCCGCTGAACTTCTGTTGGTCCACTCACGATATCGTCCGCTGGAACGGAAAGACTTGAACGAAAAACTGTGCAAAAGTCCTGCCAAAGAGGGGCCGGGCCGGATCATCGTTGCCACCCAGGCTGTAGAGGCCGGAGTGGATATGACAAGCCGTGTCCTCTTTACCGAACTGGCACCCTGGTCTTCATTGGTGCAGCGTTTCGGACGCTGCAACCGCTACGGGGAATCCAATGAAAACGGTGGCGTTAATGTTTTCTGGATTGATTTTGAGGAAGATGCAAAACTTGAAATTCCTTACGAGAAAGAGCCTATCACTGTGGCGCGAGGCAAACTCAAGGGTCTTACCAGCGCCAGCGCTGCTGATCTTCCATGTACCGACGAGGCGGCTCCTCTTCACGCCGTGTTGCGGGCCAAGGACTTCCGAGATCTGTTCAATACCGCTCCTGATCTGTCAGGCTTTGATGTTGATGTGTCGTCCTATATTCGTGACGCCGACGATCTCGACATTCAGGTGTTTTGGCGAGACCTGGCTCAAGGCGTGGATGACCAACCGCAGCCGCGACGTGATGAATTGTGCCGTGCCTCCCTTAGCCAGGCAAAGGCATTGATCGAGCGGATTCGAAAGGATGTAAAGCTGGAATTGCATGCATACCGCTGGGACAGTCTTGAGGCCAAGTGGAAACATTACAAGGAGAATATCCGGCCCGGCCTTGTAATGATGTTCGATGTCAAGGCAGGCGGGTATTCGGAACGTTTCGGCCTTATGCCATCGAT
>MGTA01000221.1:3478-3886 GCA_001799225.1 Deltaproteobacteria bacterium RIFOXYD12_FULL_50_9 | reverse complement strand
GGCGAAGCCGCCGTTCTGTTGAGGTCGAGCTGTATCGACATTTGGACAATGCTGAAACTTATGCTGTGCAATTGTGCCGGGAGTTGGGCGTAGCCGAAGGGCGGGAGGCCGTTATTAAGGCCGGCCGCTGGCACGATGTCGGCAAGTCTCACCCGGTCTTTCAGGCAACCATGCACGACTGCCTGGTGGAGGAGGCAAAACAGAAAACTCCGATGCTGGCGAAATCACCATCGAAACGTCGTCATCAAAGAAAGCATTTCCGCCACGAACTGGCTTCAATGCTTTCCTGGTTGGAAAATATGGGCAAAGAGGAAAGCGCTGATCTGGTGGCCTACCTGATTGCCGCCCATCACGGCAAGGTCCGCCTTTCTCTGCGGGCCATGCCCGATGAAAAAGAGCCGAAGCCTT
>MGTA01000221.1:0-3417 GCA_001799225.1 Deltaproteobacteria bacterium RIFOXYD12_FULL_50_9 | reverse complement strand
AATGGAACTTGGCGAAAGCGTCATGGGGCCGTCATGGACAACGCGCACCCAAAAGCTGCTCGACACCTACGGGCCATTTCGCCTGGCCTGGCTGGAAACACTGGTGCGTATTGCCGATTGGCGCGCATCTGGAGCCGAACAGGAGGACACCCAATGATGCACGAACATCTACTTGGGGGTTGCATTCCCACCCCGCTGGCCTCGTATCTCAAGGCGCTCGGGATTCTGCGGCTGGTGGCAGAGCAAAAAGACCCCGACGTTGCCGGACGCTGGCAGGGAGAGCAGTTTGTCTTGCGGACGGTCTTAAGCCGCGAGGAATTGGAGCGGTTTTTTCTGGAAGAGTATCGGCCAACGCCGATACTTTCACCCTGGAATGGGAGGGCTGGTTATCTCGAAGGAGAGGATGCTGATACATCCAATCGCGGTGGAGCTGTGTTATTAAGGGAGTTTCGGGAATCTTCCGCTGTCAGATTTCAGTCGTATAGAGGACTTATTCAGGAACTTGATAAAACAGACTCAATCGAGGAAATGAATGCAGTTCGCGCAAGTAAAAAGGAACTTACGAAAAAAAAGGAACTCGTTAAAAAAAATAAGCAAAATAGCAGAGTGTGGGCAGATGAGCATCAAAAATTGCTTTCTCAGATGACCATATACGAGTTTCGGTTAACATTTTTACTCTTACTGAAAAATATCCTTGATCAAAAACTTGATCAAAAACTACTTGCCGAGATGACGGAACGTGAGGCTTTTCTTAAGGAAAATTTGTTCGCCTATCTTCGTAATAACTTAGATGAAGATCAATTAGCCTGGCTTGATGGGACTGTTGCGCTTGGAGAAGACAAGGCTTTTTCTCCCTTGTTGGGTAGTAGCGGTGGGGTAGAAGGCAGCATGGACCTTGGTGTAAATTTTATGGAAAATATCAAGTCACTTTTCCACCTAGGTACTGGCGACACTACAAGCTTTTCCGCTGCTTGGCTAAAAACATGTCTTCATCAAGACCTATCAATGAACAAGGCAAATAACACGGCAGGATCTCTTTCTCCAGGGAATATTGGCGGACCTAATGCCACAACAGGTTTTACGGCAAAAACCGGCATAAATCCATGGGATTATATTTTAATGATAGAAGGGGCTTTGGTCTTACGACCATCTCTGACGAGAAAACTTGAATCTTCTGAAAATTCAAGTTTGAGCTATCCATTTACAATCGAACCTTCAGCAAGTGGTGGTTCGAATGTTTCTCTTGTTGATGAAAAAAAGACACGGGCGGGACGAAGCGAATTATGGATGCCGATTTGGCACGTATTTGCTGGCTTCCAAGAAATAGCCGTCTGCTTTAGGGAAGGGAGCGTGACGCTTAATCGCCGGAAAGCAAGGACTGGCCTTGATTTCGCGAGGGCAATTTCTCAGTTGGGTGCAGACCGAGGGATCAATCAATTCCAGCGGTTTATTTTTCTTAAACGTTCAGGTGACAACGATGTGGCCGTGCCTGTTGGCCGTTTTAACGTAATTCGCAACCCGCAAGTCGACCTTCTCTCTCAACTCGACCGCAATGCCTGGCTGGATCGTCTGCGCCGTTTTGCACGTGATCCCCAAAAAGCCCCCGGCCGTATTCAGCAGTTGGTGCGTAGGCTTGAGGACGAGATTTTTTCCCTGACCCAAGGGGGCGGGCGATTAGCGCTTCAGAACATACTCACGCTTCTTGGCAAAATACAGTTGGTCAGCGCGGAAAGCGCAAGGACTCGCGAAGCTGTCGCTCCCGTTCCGCAACTTGGAACGGAATGGGCGCTCGAAGCCGACGACCGTTCAAATGAATTTCGGCTGGCCAGCGCATTGGCTGGATTAACCTTGATGCGCAACTACATCGTGCCGCTCAAGGCAGACGAAAAAATGAAGCGAAGCGAATGGTCCCCAGGCAACGTTTTGGCCGTTTGGGGCGGCGGTGATTTGATGACCAATCTGCTGCGGATCCTTGACCGCTGCCTTCTTGAAGCACAACGCAATCAACGGGCCGACAACCCTCTTGCTGGTAATCCCACAACGGACCTTGCTGCCGTCATGGCTTTCTTGAAAGAAGAAACCGACGACAGGCGTATCGCCGGTCTTTTGGCTGGTCTAATCAATGTTGATTTGCCGAGGTGTTTGCCCTTCCGGGAGGTTGAGGTTGAACAGCCACCAGCCGTATTTTGTTTGCTAAAACCCCTTTTTACCCCGGAGAGTGTTCTGCAACAGCTTGATCTGCTGCCACAAGACGCGCATCTGCCCTTGCCCAGGGAAATTGTCACTCTGTTAAGAACTGGAAACCGCGCTCAAGCTGGACGGGCCATTGATATTGCCAGGCGTCGGTTGCGGATTGCCGGCTTGAAACTGTCGGCCTATCCCCGATCTGCCCCTGATATCGTCGGCATTGACAGCCCACGACTTGCCGCCGCATTGATGATTCCGCTCGCCAAAGGCGAACTCTCTCGAATCTGTAAACCATTTACGCCTGCACAAGAGGCCAATTAGCCATTTCACAAGGAGGATGTAATCATGACACTCGATTTTTCCGCACTCGCCACCGCCCCTCGTTTGCTGCTTGAGGCTGATTTGAAACCGATTCAGGGAACCCGTTTTCAGCCCACCGGCTTTCCAGATCTTGGCGCGGCACGATACGATGGCCCCGATGGCCGCCAGATGCTGTTGGTGGAATCGGCGCAGAGCATGGCGAACCGGTTGGAGACGGTTTGCTGGGATACGACTACCGACAACTGGCAAGAACCTCTTAAGGGTTTGTCGGTCATTAAAGTTATAGATGAGAAGGGAAAATCCCTGACTAATTCTGTCCTCGAAGCGCATCGAATTAACTCCCCCTATATCTTGGAAGGGAAAGATAAATCGGTTTTTGATACATTAAAAAAAGAGCTGTCGGATATGGAAGAAGGGGCTGTTGATATCCGCAAGCTTGCCAGAGTTCTCTTGAGGTTGGATGTTAACGCTCTGATTCACGGTGTATTTCTTGCGAAAAAAGAGTTGTCTGGCGGGCGGTTGCGGCTGCCTCGCATCATGTCGGCCTTTATCGAAGCAACCAATGCCTCTGTTGCGCAAAGCGGGGGTGTTAAAAACGATCATGTGAATCCGTCCGGCGATACAGCAAAGGGTTTTGGAAACGTTCCGTTCTCTCGCGATGAATATACCTCCCAGAAAATCACCGCCTATTTTAATATCGACCTCTCCCAGCTTCGTGGACTCGGACTCGGCTCAACAGTTGAAAAACTGCTGTTAGCGATCATGTATTACAAAATTCGTTGTTTTCTTGATGAAGGATTACGGTTGCGCACCGCCTGCGATTTCGATCTGGCCGAACTTCGCGTAACCCGTCCCGATACGTATACCTTACCCGATCGCACGGCGCTTGAAACCGCCCTCCCCGGACTT
>MGTA01000220.1:7065-10598 GCA_001799225.1 Deltaproteobacteria bacterium RIFOXYD12_FULL_50_9 | reverse complement strand
ACCAGTCGACCTGGTTAATGCCAGAGCGTTTGTCATTGCTTGTCAGACCGGAGCCGGCGGTTTTCGCGTAATCTCCGCGCCGCTCCCTTTCTGGAATCCACCTGGCATGCGGTTAACAGCCCCCGGCTTCTGGAAAAGATGCTTTGAGAAGGGCACTACAAGGTTTTACAAAAAAGCTGACAAGTTGATTTTTACTTGATAATACTTAAAGTATCACATAAACATATTATGTGTTGCATAAATTACTATCAAGTCGGCTTATCATGAAACACGAAACTTTTTTCCGCAAACATCCGATTTTCACAGCCAAAGAGCTTGATAGTCATCTATCCGCCATGGGGAAATCAGGCTCCAGAACCAGAGAATCCCTGTTGGAATATCACAGGAAGACAGAACACATCATTCTCATCCGGCGTGGATTGTATGCAGTTATCCCACCGGGAGCCAATCCGGATTCATACCCGGTCGATCCCTTTCTGGTGGCTGCGAAGCTGACCCAGGACGCTGTTCTGTCATACCATACGGCCTTGGAGATTCATGGCCGTGCATACTCAGTTCGGGAACATCTTACCTATTCGGCTTCCTGCCCTGTTTCTCCGCTGGCCTTTCGCTCTCGGTTTTTTCGAGGCGTGAAGTTTCCGCTGGCGCTCTGCCGGGCCGGGAAACAAAATTTTGGCGTTGTCACCATTGACCGCGCCGGTCTGGAAGTTCCCGTTACCTGTCTGGAGCGGACTATGGTGGATGTCCTGGACCGGCCGGACCAGTCGGGAAGCTGGGAGGAAATATGGCGCTCTCTCGAATCGGTCGAGTTCTTCGATCTTGATAAGGTTGTGGAATACACCTTCCTGCTTGGCAATGCGACTACAACAGCCAAGGTCGGCTTCTTTCTGGAACAACATCGTGAACACCTGATGGTTGAGGAAGCCCATCTCAAACCACTCCGAGATCACCGGCCAAGACAACCGCATTATCTGGATAACTCTAACCGGAAGTCCGGCAAGCTCGTTGCTGATTGGAATCTGGTGTTGCCTGTAGAGTTGTTCGAACAGGCCTGGAGGATAGTCCTGTGAAAATTTCCCATGAAAGGCTGAACGCCCAGGCAGAAGCGACAGGCTTCAGGCCCGATATCCTCGAAAAGGTGGCCCACCTGCTGGGTCTTCTCGAAGCCCTCAACAGCCATCCTTTCTTGAAAGGCAAACTGGCCCTCAAGGGTGGAACCGCCCTGAACCTTTTCGTCTTTAATGTCCCCCGGCTGTCGGTTGACATTGACCTGAACTACGTGGGAGCCGAAAACCGAGAGGCCGTGCTGGCCGAACGCCCCAAGATTGAACAGGCGGCCCAGGCGGTTTTTATGCGGGAGGGATTCACTGTCAGGCGGATGCCGGAAGAGCACGCCGGCGGCAAATGGTCGTTGCGGTATCAGAGCGCTGCCGGCCAGAGCGGCAATCTCGAAGTGGATCTCAACTTTATGTTTCGGGTTCCGTTATGGCCGGTCACGATAGCCGATTCCCGTCCGGTGGGCGCCTGGCGGGCTACCAGGATACCGGTAATCGATATTCACGAATTAGCGGCGGGGAAACTGGCGGCATTGCTGGCCCGCAGGCAGGCGAGAGATCTGTTCGACAGCCATGGAATCCTGCAAATGGGGAATCTTGACCATGACCGGCTGCGTACAGCCTTTATTGTATACGGGGCCATGAACCGGAAGGATTGGCGAACGGTTTCCGCCACCGATGTGGATTTCGACGCAGCGGAATTGGCCCGGCAGTTGATCCCGACCCTGCGCACTAATCCATATTCTGGGGATAAGACTGCCGCCGGATATGGCGCCAGTCTACAGGAGGAATGCCGGCAGATGTTGTCAGTGGTATTGCCCTTCACAGAGGTCGAGCAGGCATTTCTTGACCTGCTGCTTGATCGTGGAGAGATCGACTCGACGATTCTGACCGCCGATGCAACGCTCCAGAAGCGCATCCAAAGCCAACCGCTTCTGGAATGGAAGGCCATCAATGTCCGGAAACATAAGGGATTATGATGATGAGATGGATTCCAGTGTTTATTCCCAAAGAAACTGCATCATTGTCATTTAGAATTGTATAGCGGCTTATTCTGCCCTTAATGCCTCAATGGGATTAAGTCTTGCGGCCTTGACCGCCGGATAGACCCCGAAGACCAGACCGATCCCGACGGCAAACAGAAACGAGATGATGATCGGGTAAAAAGAGAGGCGCAGGGGCCAGGTGGTCAGATAGGAAGCGCCGACCGACAAGCCAATCCCGAGAATAATGCCAATAATGCCGCCTGTAATGCTCAAGGCCAGTGATTCCGCGACAAACTGGATCAGCAGGTCTCTTTTAAGCGCACCTACTGCCCGGCGTACCCCGATCTCTCTTGTTCGTTCCTTGATCGAAATCAGCATGACCGCCAGAATACCGACCCCGCCGACCAGTAGAGAAATCGCCGCAACCGCGCCGAGAAGGGCGGTAAAGGTCCGCGCCGTCTCCTGCTCGGCTTGCAGCATTTCAGACTGACTCTGAATAGTAAAATCATCCGGCTTGTTTTGCAACCTGTGTTTTTCCCTGAGAATATCCTGAATACCTGCGGTAGCCTGTTCGATGTGTTTGGAGTCCTTGGCCTGGATGTAGATATTGTTGATGTAGGTGAGATTAAACAGGCGTCTCAGGGCGGTATTGATCGGTATGTAGATGACATCGTCCTGATCCGACCCTACGAGATCAGACCCTTTGGCGTTTAGAGCGCCGATGATCTCAAACGTTGCTTTTTTAATGCGGATGCTTTCACCCACCGGATTAGCGTCACCAAAGAGGTTTTTCGTAACGGTTTTTCCGATGATTGCAACCCGCTGCATGGCCCGATCCTCTTCCTCGTAAAAGAATCTGCCGTTAGCGATAGAGAGCGCCCGAACTCGGACGATGGCGTCCGTGGTGCCGGTAATGGTGGTTGTGGTGTTGAGCGCTCCGTATGCCACGAGCATTTTTTTGTTCTGGGCCGGGGCAATCGCCTGCACATGCGGCGATTCCTCTTCGATAGCCTTGGCATCACGCAGGGTAAGCGATGTGACATTGCCGGTCTGGCGGGGGCGACCGGCTACGATCTTGACCTGACCGGCGGTAACGAGCACAAGATCAGTCCCCATCTCCCCTATTTTAGCAAGAACGTCTTGTTGAGCGCCTTCGCCGATCGCAACCATTACTATCACCGAGCAGACTCCGATGATGATTCCCCAGGTGGCCAGGAATGTCCGCATCGGGTGGCTGAACAGAGTTCGAAAGGCTATGCGGGCATTTTTGATGAGTTTCATCCGATGTAGCCTTGCCGGGTCTTTTACCCGCGGATAGATTCCACCGGATCCATGGCCGCTGCCTTTCTGGCCGGTTGGACTCCTGCCAGCACCCCGATAAGCACCGAAAAGAGAAAGGCGAGGGCAAAAGGCTCCCAGGATATAACTGCCGGCATCATTGTTTTTTTACCCATTATTCCGGTGGTTGAGGCCGTTGCCAACCCTTTGGCAA
>MGTA01000220.1:6709-7057 GCA_001799225.1 Deltaproteobacteria bacterium RIFOXYD12_FULL_50_9 | reverse complement strand
CACCGAACGCCCGGCGGATGCCAATCTCCCTTTTCCGCTCATTTACCGAGATGAACATGATATTAGCGATAACGATCCCGCCGACGATCATGGAAGTCGCGGCAAGGAGCATGAGAAAGGTAGTCAGGGTTTTCGAAACACCCTTGACAGTCGCGGCCACCGCCATTGAATTCGTGACCCTGAAATCATCCTCCTGCGGCGGGGTTATATGGTGGCGTTCCCTGAGCAGGGTGGTGACACTGGTGGTGACCGTATCGAGTCGGGCCTGGTCATCGATATAAAGCCTGATCATGCCGACATGGGTGATGTTGAAGAGCCTTTTCATGGCCGTGGTCAGCGGCACGACTA
>MGTA01000220.1:5018-6702 GCA_001799225.1 Deltaproteobacteria bacterium RIFOXYD12_FULL_50_9 | reverse complement strand
GTCCATGTCCATGCCGTGCGGGCTTGCCCCGCGTTTGTTCAAGATACCGATGATTTTGAACGAGGTGTTATTGATCCGGACGGTCTCGCCGATCGGGTTGTCGGTGCCGAACAGCTCTTTCGCCACGGTTTGACCGAGAACGCAGGTTTTTGCCAGCCCGGCATTGTCCTCATCGCTAATGAAATCACCTTTTTCAAGATACCACTGCCAGGCGTCCATCCATTCGGCGGTAACGCCAATTACCTGGGATGTGGTGTTCAGGTTGTCGCGGATGATGTTTTGCTCAAGATGGACGGTAAATGGTGCCAGATATCGGATACCGATTATGGAATCCTTGATCGCCTGAGCATCTTCGAGGGTCAAAGTTGTAGTCCGCTCATCCGGAGGCCCGAAACTCTTGCCGCCGCCGGCCGTGACCATGACCGAATTCGGCCCGAAGTTCTTGACGTTTTTCATGATCGACATCTGGGCGCCCTTGCTGATCGAAACAATTGTCGTCAGCGTGGCGCTGCCGATCACGATGCCGAGCATCATGAGAAAGGTTCTCATCTTGTACTGTGACAAGCCCTTCAGTGATTCCGAGATAATCCTTGATAGTGTCATAGCGCCGCCCTCCGCTCATCGCTCAGGATTTTGCCGTCCTTCATCCAGATGGTTCGGGCTGCCTGGCCGGCAACGTCCGGTTCATGGGTGACGAGGATGATTGTCCGGCCATCCCGGTTCAACTGTTTAAAAATATTCATAACCTCTTCACTGGCGACACTGTCCAGATTGCCGGTTGGTTCGTCGGCGAGGATGATCGCCGGATTGTTGACCAGGGCTCTGGCAATTGCAACCCGTTGTTGCTGGCCGCCGGAGAGCTCCGACGGCAGGTGGTTGATCCTGTCCCCCAGTCCGACAGCATTTAGGGCTGTCGTGGCATTGGCTTTCATGTCAACGTCATCCACTGCATAAACGAGCGGCAATTCGACATTGGCAAGCGCGGTCAGCTTGGGCAGCAGGTTAAAGGACTGAAAAACAAAACCGATCTTCTTGTTCCTGGTGCGCGACAGGTCATCATCATCCATGGAATCAACCGCAATCGTGTCGAGCAGGTACTGACCGGCGGAGGGCTTGTCCAGACAGCCGATGATATTCATCAGTGTTGACTTGCCCATGCCGGACGGCGCCATAATCGCCACAAATTCACCCGGCTGGATATCAAGGTCAATGCCTTTGAGCACCTGGACCTCCAGGGCTCCGTCTTTCCGGTACGTCTTGGTGATGCCTCGTAACGCAATCATAAATTTTCTCCTTCGGTTATTCTTTTTCCGGCGGGGCAGCTCCGCCTCCGGTAATGATCAGTTCACCTTCCCGCAAGCCCTCGATAATTTCCGTATAAGCGCTGTCTTTCCAGCCCGTTTTGACCGAGCGCTCTTGCGGTTTACTTTTGTCCAGCACAGTGACGACCTTTCTGCCGCCCTCTCGTTTTATGGCCTTGTTGGGCACGGCGAGCACATTGTCCCGCTTGCTCAGATAGATCATGGTGTTAACCGTCATGTCCGGTTTGAGGAGATTGGTACCTCCTGGGGCCATGTCGGAATTTTCTATCGAAATAATCGTGAGATAGTAGACTACGTTGTCCTGGATGGTCGCCTTCGGATAGATGGCGCTTACCTTGCCCTTGAAATCTTGGGCCGGCAGC
>MGTA01000220.1:4113-4995 GCA_001799225.1 Deltaproteobacteria bacterium RIFOXYD12_FULL_50_9 | reverse complement strand
TCGCCCTGCTGGGTGGCGACCGAGGCGATCACCCCGGAGATTGGTGCGACAATGGTGGCATAGGAGTTCTGGGTCTCATTGTAGCGGATCACTTCCTTAATCTGGGCCGTTTGGGCTAAAGCGGCCTTGTAATCCCGTTCCGCTACATCAACCCGGTCACGGGCGACAAAATCCTGGGCATAGAGGTTTTGCATACGGGTCAGGTTCTTTTGGGCGAGATCGAGATTGGCCGAAATGACTTCGAGGCTCATTTTGGCCTCGCTGACTTTAGCTTGCAAATCTTCCTGTTCAAGGCTGGCAATGATCTGACCCTTTTTGACAATGTCACCGATGTTGGCGAACAGTCGTTCAACCCGGCCGGATATCCGGGCTCCGACCTTGACCTCGGCCCCGATTTTGGCCCGGATAACCCCGGTTGCCTGCACTGCCGCGGCAATGTCGCGCCTGATCACCTTCTCCGTCTGCACGGATTTCGCCTGCGGCTCATGGCTCGCACGCTGCCGATAGACCATGACTGCGGCCCCGCTAATGACGATTAGCAGAATTGCGACAATAAACATCTTTTTCATTTACCGATTTCTTCCGTTGGCCGTTGGCCTGTTGCCCGACAACTACCACTTGCCAGTTTGTGCTGACGCACTCTGTCCCCTCTTTTCTCACCGGGGCGATGGGGGCTGCCCGCTCACTCTCAAGGGTTGATCCTAGCATCAAGAGCAGAAGCATAACCAAACAAACTACCCCCGTCGAGCGGGGCGGGGATGAACTGAGTCTCGCTTCGGGCGATTACTGGAGCGACCGTCCTTCCCCAGCTTCCTCAAAAGTCCGTCCGTCGCGAATATTATAGATGCGCTTGAAAGTGGGAATGATTTTCTCATCATGGGT
>MGTA01000220.1:3056-4054 GCA_001799225.1 Deltaproteobacteria bacterium RIFOXYD12_FULL_50_9 | reverse complement strand
TTCATCGGCCAGGATCACTGGTGGCCGGTTGGCCAGCGCGCGGGCGATGGAGACCCGTTGCTGTTCGCCGCCGGACAGCTCGGAGGGTTGCGCTTTCGCCCGGTGGGCCACGTCGAGTGCCTGCAACAGCTCCAGTGCTCGGGCGCGTGATTTCCCATTGGGCCGCCCCGCCAGCATGGGCAACAGCGCCACGTTGTCGGTCACATCCAGAAACGGAATCAGATAAGGGGCCTGGAAAATAAAGCCGATACGATCACGGCGCAGCACCCGTAGGTCGGAAATTTTCCAGCCATTGTCGTAAATCACCTCACCGCCCAGAGTCATGCGGCCCTGCGTCGGTTCGATGACCGCCCCTAAGCATTTGAGCAGGGTGGTCTTGCCGGAGCCGCTGGGGCCGATGAGTCCGACCACCTCGCCGGGAGCCACTCTCATGTTCACTTCCTTGAGCGCATCGACGGCTGTGTCGCCTGCGCCGTAACGCTTGCTCAAGCCTTCGATGTGGATGCCGATGCCTTTGTCCATCTCAGCCCCCTATCGCCGTCGCAGGATCGACCTTGAGTGCCGCGCGGATTGCCAGGGTGCTGGCCAGCACGCACACCACCATGACGATGACGAAGCCGCGCACGGCGTCAGCCGGCAGCAGCAGCACGTATTTGGGGAAGGCCGGGCCCCACACAGTGGCGGCGATCTGGCCCACGACAAAGCCGATCACCCCCAGCCCCAGCGCCTGTTGCAGGATCATACCGGCAATGGTGCGGTTGTGGGTGCCAATCAGCTTCAACACCGCAATCTCGCGAATCTTGCCCAAGGTCATGGTGTAGATGATGAAGGCGACGATGGCTGCGCTGACGATGGTCAGAATCACTAGGAACATGCCGATCTGCTTGGCAAAGGTGGCAATGAGCTTGCCGACCAGAATCTCCTCCATCTGCTCGCGGTTAAAGACCTGCAAATGTTTCCAGCGGCGGATGTCCTGTGCTACCGCTTCAGGAGAGCCG
>MGTA01000220.1:2452-3037 GCA_001799225.1 Deltaproteobacteria bacterium RIFOXYD12_FULL_50_9 | reverse complement strand
GTGGTTGCTGGCCTGCAAGGCATTGATCGCGTCCAGCAGGCCCGGCACGCCGGAGCGGGTGAGAGCGGGACTAGCGGCACTGCGCGTGCGCTCGTTGACGATGGCATCGTTGTCCTTGAGAAACTGCGCTTCCTGGGCATCCTTGAGAGGAATGAAGACCATCGGGTCACCACCGGAAGACACCATGCGCCGACTGAGACCAACCACAGTGTAGTCATGACGGCGGATGCTAATACGGTCACCTAGTGCGAAGTTACTTTTAACATCGGCCACCGCCTCGTAATGGCTACGGGTAATGCGCCGACCCGCCACTAAATAATTGGGTTCACCCGGCTGGCCAGGCTCGAAACCCACCACCATGGCGCGCACGTCGGTGTCGCCGTTGCGCACCTGCATGGTGAGGTAGGTAACATTGGCAGCCTGCGCCACGCCGGGCATGCCGAGAATTCCACGATAGACATCGTCGTGAATGCTGGACGACTCGGCATAGGGGCCGAGCGTGTCCTTTTGCACCACCCACAGATCGGCGCCGCTGTTGTTGAGCAGCACCTTGGCGTCGTCAACCATGCCGCGATAGACGCCCGC
>MGTA01000220.1:1991-2433 GCA_001799225.1 Deltaproteobacteria bacterium RIFOXYD12_FULL_50_9 | reverse complement strand
ACTCGCCCCAGGAATGCAAGATATCGCGACCGGCAAGGCTGATCATTTTGCGGTTCCAACCAGGGACTTCACCACCTTGATGCGGCTGTCGTCCTTGAGCTCGCGTTCGCTGTATATCACCACTTCATCACCGACTTTGAGACCTTCAACTATCTGCACCTTGCCGTCGAGACCTTTCGCCCCGGTTTTTACCGGCACGAAGCGCAGGTGCCCGTCTGCGCGTTGCCACACCCCTGCCTGCGGACCGAGATAACGCAGGCTGGCGTTGGGCACGATCAGCGCATCGGTCACGCCGGGCAGGTGCAGCGTCACCTCCGCCATTTCATTGGTGCTCACCCCTTGCGGCAGGGTGTCGAAGCCGACCTGAGCGATGCGCTCCTCGGTCACGCTGTCGCTGTTCGGCTCGACGCGCACGACTTTGCCCGTCAGCGTTTTGCCCGGA
>MGTA01000220.1:1044-1937 GCA_001799225.1 Deltaproteobacteria bacterium RIFOXYD12_FULL_50_9 | reverse complement strand
CCCGGCAACCACCGTGGTGCCGGGTTCCGCATCGCGCGAAGTTACCACACCGTCAACCGGTGCCAGCAAACGGATATTTCCTCGCTGCTCCATCACTCCCTCGTGCTCGGCTATGAGACGCACCAAGTCTTGCCGGGCACTGGCCAAAGCAGATTTAGCAGCAACAAGCTGGGCATCCGACGATTGCTGTTGCTGCAACTTGGCATCCACCACGCTGAGACTGACAAAGTCTTTCTGTCCCAGGTCAACGTAACGCCGTGCCTCACTCGCAGCCAACGCCTGGCGACTCTTGGCATCGTCCACCTGCGCTTGTGCTGTCATTACAGCACTCTGTCCACGGTCAGTTGCCGCAGCCGCAGATGTCACCCGTTTATCGAGATCCACAGGATCCATTTCCGCGAGCAATTGGCTAGCTTTTACCCTGTCACCCACATCGACCAGCACGAGCCCGACCCGGCCAGCGGCGGTCGGCCCGATCAGATACGCACGCCGCGCCTCAACAGTGCCGATGCCGAACAGGGCAGGGGAAACTTCCCCCTTGACGACCTGGGTTACGGTCACCTGTATCGGCGCGAGCGGGCCGCTCTTCAAAACCACCCAAACAAAGGCAAGCAGCAGCGCAATGCCGAAGGCGGCAAACCAAATCTGTCGCGGTAACGTAAAGGGTTTTTTCATCATGTTTCCTGAATGTGAGTTAACAACAGATCATACAAGGTTGGAGTAGACTAACTGGCGTTTTGTTCAGTACCCCTTGTTGGGGTACAACAATATCGACAAACCCATTGGCTTGGCCATGAGCAGAATTGCGCCAAACAGCCATTTTTCATTTACCGATTTCTTCCGTTGGCCGCTGGCCTGTCGCCCGGTCGAGTTTTACCTGGGCCGTCGCAATA
>MGTA01000220.1:0-1023 GCA_001799225.1 Deltaproteobacteria bacterium RIFOXYD12_FULL_50_9 | reverse complement strand
TTGGTCTTAGCCTGGGTCAGGGCGGTCTGGGCGTCGATCACTTCAAGGATAGTGCCAACTCCCTCCTGGTAGCGGCCTTCCGAGACCAGCATATCCTCGGTTGATTGCTCCAAGGCCTTGACGCTGACTGACTGCCGTTCATGGGCCTCCTTGAGCCCCAGCCAGGCCTGTTTAACCTCAAGTTCAATATTTCGCCTGGTCTGGGTTTCCGTTGCCTTTAGGCCGTTGATGGTGGCAATGGCCTGGTTAACCTTCGACCGGGCGGTCAACTGTTCAAAGACCGGAATCCCGATGGTTATGCCGACGCTCCATTTCTGGTCATCCGGGATAACGCGGTTTTCCTGCCAGCCATACGAGGCGTCAAGACTGATATTCGGATACAGACCGCTCTGTGCCTGCCGCCTGCCGGCTTCGGCTGCCGCGATCCGTGCCTTGGCCCCTTGCAGTTCAGGCCGGGAATCATGGGCGAGAGCTAGCATAGTTTCCAAGGGCGGAAATTCATGATTCCGGCTGTCCGGGTCCTGCCGGACGGTGTCGAATGCCGTGGTGACCGGCAAGCCCATGGCGGCGGCGAGCACTGCCTTTGCCGACAGCCATGCATTTTCAGCTTGGATGGCCTCAAGTTGTGCACTGGAAACCCGAACTTCGGCCTTGATGACATCCGAGCGCGGCGTCATGCCTTCTTTGTACAATGCCCGCGCCTGCTCAAGATGCTTCGCCGCGCTCTCCTGCATAGCCTTCGTCACTTCCAGCAACTCCCGTCTTTTCAGCGTTTCGAAATACGCGGCCTTAATGTTTTGGACAATATCCAATCCGGTTTTTTGGCCTTCGTATTCCTGGGCTCTGGCGTTGTGTCCGGCAGCCCGCACCAGCTCCTTGGTTGCCCGCCCATCATAGACGGTCTGGCGCACGCTAAGATGGGTCTCATAGCCATCCGACAGCATGGACATATCGTTTTCGGTGGCTGAGTTGTGGGTATAGACTGTGGCAAATTTAAACGTCGGATAATATCCTGCCCGGGCT
>MGTA01000219.1:4292-5794 GCA_001799225.1 Deltaproteobacteria bacterium RIFOXYD12_FULL_50_9 | reverse complement strand
AAGGGCATGGCGTTGCTGGCCGGCGCGGCCTGGGCTGCTGAAGCCGGATATGAGGCGATCATCAGCGTTGATGCCGACGGACAGCATGATCCTCGGGAAGCCTCTCTGCTCCTGGCTGAGGCGACAAACCATGACTGGCCGGCGATTGTCATCGGCAGCCGCCGCATGGTTGAGAGTACCGTGCCTAAATCCAGTCTGTTCGGACGGGCCTTTTCAAACTTCTGGGTACGCATGGAGTGTGGACAGGAGCTTGCCGATACCCAGAGCGGTTATCGCCTCTATCCGGTTGCCGAGATGCTGCAACTGGCGCTCCGGTCCCGGCGCTATGATTTTGAGGTTGAGGTCCTGGCCAGAGCTGCCTGGGCCGGTATTCCGATCTATTCGGTATCTGTCTCAGTCCATTATCCGCCGGGGGCGGAACGTACCTCCCATTTCCATCAGCTCAAGGATAACTTTCGTTTGACCATTCTCCATACCAGGCTGGTGATCCGCGCCCTTATGCCATTCCCTCATCGCCGGTTGATCGGGCGGTCAAATGGTTTTGTTGCCGGTGAGGCCGCCAGGGTCAAATCTGTTGTTCTGCATCCGATTAAATTTATCCGGCAGATATGTCTGGAACATACCACGCCATTTCAATTGGCAGTTGCTGTCTGGCTCGGAGTTTTTCTCGGCGCCCTGCCGCTCATTGCCGTACATACGGTGGTGATTCTCTATGTCGCTCATCGTTTGCATATCAATAAACTGGCGGCGGTAGGCGCCAGCCAGTTCTGTATGCCGCCGCTGGTGCCGGTCCTCTGTATGCAGATCGGCTACTTTTGCCGGCACGGCCAACTGCTTTGGGATATTAACTGGGAAACCATGGTGGTGCAGATTCACGAGCGGTTGTTGGAGTGGTTTTTCGGCTCTTTGCTGCTCGGGCCGGCTTTCGGTCTATTATTGGGCGGAGTTACTTATCTGACCGTATCCAGGCTGAGAGGCAAAAGCTGTTCCGAGGCCTTAGCCATGAAAAATGAGTGAGTTCGATGGGCCGAATATTCTGGCGGAAACTCGAGGGGTTTGGTCATGCTATCTTTTATGTGTGCCTGTTTATCGGTGGCCAAACCGGCGCCTATCTGCTGTTGGGGCCGGTGGTTTTTTTCTATGTGCTGGTGAGTCGTCGTAGCCACCGGTTGACAAAAGCCTATCGGCAGCGCAGGTTTCCGGAGCACCGTGGAGTTAACGCTTGGCTTGATACCTTTAGAATAGTATATTCATTCGGGCAGATTCTGGTTGACCGGGCCTGGCTCGGCATTCGCAAAGAGGTGGGTCTGGAAGGCGAACTCGTCGGCCGTGACCGTTTGCTCAGGACGGTGGCCGAGGGTAAAGGCCTGGTGTTGCTTACTGCCCATGTCGGTAACTGGCAGACGGCACTCTCCCATATCTGTGATCTGGCTGTGCCGGTTAATTCGCTGATGCATTACGATCAGGCGGCGGTCGCCAAGCACTATTTTGATTTGCGCGGC
>MGTA01000219.1:405-4223 GCA_001799225.1 Deltaproteobacteria bacterium RIFOXYD12_FULL_50_9 | reverse complement strand
ACAGAGGGCCTGATGGGTGGTTTGGTCGAGGCCACCGCTGCTCTGATGCGAGGGGAGGTAGTCACGGTTATGGCCGATCGCTATATCAAAGGCCCTTTTGTGACTGCTGATTTTATTGGATCGCCGGTGCGACTGCCTGCCGCTGCTTATAGTCTGGCCGCAGCTACAGGTGCGCCGCTGGCGGTACTGTTGGCGGCCAAAACCGGTAGAACCAGGTATAGCCTTACGGTGTGGGATATTTTTACTCCGGTAATAGGTGACCGGCAGGAGCGGCAAAAAAACCTGGCTGTCGGTGCTGCCAGGTTTGCCGGTGCGTTAAATGAGTATGTCCGGCAGTACCCGTATCAGTGGTACAATTTTTTTGATTTCTGGAGGCAGTAGAATTTTTTCAATCGGAGTGGAGACTAATGGAAGAACTCAAGCAACAGCTTAAAGAGATTATTGTCCGTGATTTAAAACTGCAGGATGTTAAACCGGCAGATATTAACGATGATGCCCCCCTTTTTGAGGAAGGCATGGGACTGGATTCCCTGGATGCCGTTGAGATGGTTGTGTTGATTCAGAAACATTTCGGCGTTCAGATCGAGGATATGGACGAAGGCAAGGAGGCATTCAGGTCCATCAATGCCCTGGCGCAGTTTATTATGCAGCGGCGTGCCGGGAAATAATTTGGATTATCGTCATGCGGCAAGATAGTCGGTCAGAAAGGGTGGGAACAAGAGAGAGGGTGGCCGTAACCGGTCTTGGTTCCATCTCTGCTGCCGGTAAGGATGTGCCTGAACTTCTGGCCAGCCTTGCGGCCCGCCGGGTCAGAAGCGGACCTGTGCCGCCATGGCTTTTTACAACGGCGCTCAAGTATCCGGTTTTTGCCGGGCCGCGTGAAGTTGTTACATCTACCGCCCGATTTTTGCTCGATCAGGCTGCTCCGCATTTTTTACCCGAAACTGTCAGCCGTACGGTTTTGTTAGCGTTGAGCGCCACAGCCGAAGGCCTGGCCCAGGCCGGTGTCGATCTTGCCCTGTTGCGTAGTTGCCGGGTGGGGATTGCTTTTGGCACGACAGTCGGTTGTACTTTCCACAATGAAGAGTACTATAATGCCTGGCGACATGGATTGCAGCCGGATCTACAGCCCGTCCGATATTTCTTGGGTGCAAATCTGGCAGCTGCTCTGCATGCCATCCTTGGCACCAGAGGGCCGGCTGCCGTTGTCACCAACGCCTGTGCCTCAGGCACTGATGCTATCGGTCTGGCCAGGGACTGGCTCAACAGCGGTCAATGCGACATTGCCATTGCCGGTGGCGCCGATGAACTGTCTCGGGTAGCCTATAACGGTTTTGTCAGCCTGATGCTTGCCGATACGGCACCGTGTCGACCCTTCAGTGATGACCGGCAGGGCTTGAACCTTGGTGAGGGATCAGGAGTTATTATCCTTGAATCAGCGGCACTGCTCAGTCGTCGTAAGCATCACTGTCTTGGCTGGGTCAGAGGGTATGGGGCAGCCTCCGATGCCTGGCATCCCACCGCCCCGCATCCGGAAGGCCGGGGCCTTAAAGATGCCTTAGCTATTGCTCTGGCTGATGCCGATATTGAGGCGTCGGCAATCAGTTTCGTCAATGCGCACGGTACCGGTACCAAGGCAAATGATCTGGCGGAAACCACGGCGCTTAAGGATTTTCTGCCCGAGCATCTTTGTCCTCCGGTAGTTTCAACCAAGGGAATTACCGGTCATACCCTGGGAGCGGCCGGCGGTATCGAGGCGGTTTTGACGCTGATGGCTCTACGGGCCGGTATCATCCCCGGCACTGTCGGATGTCATAACCCGGATCCTGGTTTTCCAATAAGACCCTTGCCTGAGCCGGAGCAACAGAGTCTTAACGGTCGGATCGGCATATCGCAGTCTCTGGCCTTTGGCGGCGGCAATGCCGTGTTGGTGCTGGAGGCTGCGTTATGAAAAAAAAGGTTGCTGTCTCTGCTGCTGAAATGATGCTGCTCGCTGATTTGACTGTGCCTGCAGATTTTGACCGGGCGCTGCGGCGGGCTGATGATTTTATAAAATTGGCAGTCGTCAGTGCCGGCAGAGCGCTGAACAATGCTCCACCGCGTTTGCTGGCCCCGTCTGAAACAGGGATATTCATCGGCACTGCTTACGGCCCGCTCGAAACAAATTTCTGCTCCTTGGGCTCCTTGATTGACGATGGCGAGGGTCAGATCTCGCCGACCCTGTTCTCCCATTCGGTCTATAATGCCGCTGCCGGCTATGTCTCCAGGTTGCTGACGATTCATGGCCCGGCGCTTACTCTCACCACCTATGCCTGGCCTTTTGTTGTTGCTCTGGACCAGGCAAGGCTGGCAATTTTGTCAGCCAGGATCAAACGGGCTGTTGTCATTGCGGTTGAGACATATAGCGGGCTTCTCGAAGACGCTTTCAAGCGCTGGCATGGACTTGCTGAGGTTCCTTGGCAGCCGGGGGCGGTAGCCTGGATTCTTGAGGCAGCCGACGATATCTCGGTTTGTCCACTGCTTGCCGAGATTGGAATCACCGAAACTGCCTGCGAACCTGGACAGCTTCTGGCGCGTGCCGGGGAGCATTGGCAGGGAGATTCACTGGTTGCCGGTTTCGGCAGCCATCCTATGGCATATGCCTTTGCCTTGACAACAGCCATGGATTTATTGATCAGTTCTAAAACGGTCAAACACCCGGCAGAGTGGTTGCTGGATGCGCCGTTCGGACAAGCCAGGATCTCCTTAGTTTTTTAAATGAGTTACAGTAAGAGGAGCCTGTTAAAGATGAACAGGGAGGCGAAAGTTTATGCAAAAAAATGTTCTGCGATTTTTGAGTATTTGTTTGATGATTGTCTGTCTGTTTCCTGCTCTGATAAGTGCCGCTGATAGGTCTGCGGTCACTAAACCTGCCACAAAAAAAGGCGCTAACCCGCCTTCAGCCAGGGAACTTCCCGCAGAAATACGCTTGGAACCGCCACATGATCAGATTTGGCATGAACCGCTTACCGGTATGCAATTTGTCTGGGTAAAGGGAGGTTGTTTTCAGATGGGGTGCGGGCCATGGAGTGGCACCTGCCAAGCGGATGAAAAACCTGTTCATGAGGTTTGTGTTGATGGTTTTTGGATGGGGAAATTTGAGGCTACCCAGGAGCAGTGGCAAAAAGTCATGGGGGCGAATCCTTCCCGTTACAATCGGGGGGGAGAATACCCGGTTGAACAGGTATCTGTAAAAGATGTTGAGATCTTTGTAGACAAGTTGAATGCTGAAAACAGGAGTGATAACCTCTATCGTTTGCCGACTGAAGCAGAATGGGAGTATGCCGCCCGCAGTGGTGGAGAGCAGGAGATCTATGCCGGGGGGATAAATATAGAAGATTTTGTCTGGCACCGAGGTAATTCTGATGATGAGTTCAAGCCGGTTGGCTCAAAAAAGCCCAACGGCCTTGGACTGCATGATATGAGTGGAAATGTCTATGAGTGGTGCAGTGATAGGTATGGGCAGAATTATTACTCTAAAAGTCTAAAGAATAATCCTGTCGGGCCATCTACAGGTGAAAAACGGGTGATTAGAGGCGGTTCAGCCGCGAGTGAGGCGAAAAGTTCCCGTACTACAAATCGTAGCAGCATTTCCGCATCTTGTTTAAATTATATGATTGGCGTGCGGTTAATTTGGGCGCCCGGGCATAACAGGAGAAGGACTCTTGATCAAAAAAAATGAATATTATTTGTTTTTTCAATCAAATAGACATTAATTTTAATGCCTTATAGGGCCCCTGTATTTACTTAGTGGAAAATATATATGGAAGAACGAAAGA
>MGTA01000219.1:0-349 GCA_001799225.1 Deltaproteobacteria bacterium RIFOXYD12_FULL_50_9 | reverse complement strand
GCCGCAGCCGGTTATGACATCTGGCTGAATTACCATCCCAACCATGCGGCGGCGGAAATTGTCTGCCGTGACATCAAGGCGATGGGCTGCAGATGCTCTCTGCTCCCCTTTGATGTTGCTGATGAGGCAGCAGTGGACGGGGCGCTTCTGCCGTTGTTGGCAAAAGAGACGCCCTATGCTCTGGTGCATAATGCCGGTGTTACCCGGGATGGACTTGCCGCTATGATGAGCCGTCAGGATTGGGACACGGTTCTTGACATCCATCTGACCGCTTTTTTTCTGCTCAGCCGGTTGATGGTCAAAAATATGCTCTCGCAGCGGCGGGGGCGGATTATTGCTATTGCTTCCG
>MGTA01000218.1:1669-5042 GCA_001799225.1 Deltaproteobacteria bacterium RIFOXYD12_FULL_50_9 | reverse complement strand
TAAGCTATAGTGGCCGCAGCGAGATCGTCAATACGGCCCGCGCTCTTGCCCGCCAATGCCAGCGCGGCAACCTGACCATTGCCGAGATAACCGAAGATCTTTTCTCGCAATCCCTCTCTACCGGCGGACTGCCGGATCCTGATCTATTAATCCGCACCGGCGGAGAATCGAGGTTGAGTAATTTCCTGCTCTGGCAACTCTCTTATGCTGAAATTTACATCACGGAAACCCGGTGGCCGGACTTCCGAAGAGCGCAACTGATCCAGGCCCTGATCGATTTTCAAAAACGCCAACGCCGCTTTGGTCTTACCACCGAACAGCTCCAAGGGGTGGGGGGGTGAAGCGTATCATTACAGCCCTCATCGCCGGAGGCCTTTGGCTGGTTGTACTCTTCTCCCATTCATTCACCCTGTTCTGGCTGACTCTGACCTTGCTGACAGCCCTTGCCCTGTACGAATACTTTGCCATGCTCTGCTCAAACAGCCACAAAGAGGATATTGTTTATGGTGTACTGTTCGGTATTATACCGTGCCTTGCCGTTTTTTATAAAACCCCGGAGTCCTCGGCTGTCGGCCTGCTTGTTTCACTCCTTCTCCTGTTCGGCCTGATCATCTTCCGCTACCGCAGTTACAACGGCCAGGGGTTTGACACCCTGTGCCGCTATTGCTTCGGCAATGTCTTTATCGGTTTTTTTGCATCCCATATTGTCCTGATCATGTCTAAACCCAATGGCCCCTACTGGCTGTTACTGCTTACCGGCATCACCATTGCTTCTGATTCCGCCGCCTACTATATAGGATCAAATTTCGGCAAGACCAAGCTCTGTCCCAGCATCAGTCCCGGCAAAACTGTGGCTGGACTGATCGGCGGGATTGCCGGAGGTGCAATAGCCGGGGTGATTATTGCATATATTTTCCTGCCTGGCAGTTTTTTAGTCACTATCGGGCTGATCTCCATCGGTATTGCTACAATCAGCATGGGGAGCGATCTGATTGAATCTATGATCAAACGGGCCACGGGTATTAAAGACTCCGGCCACATCCTGCCTGGTCACGGTGGCATTCTGGACCGGATTGATTCCCTGCTCGCTGTTGCACCAGTTTTCTTTTATCTTATTCACTATGGGGTTCTTTCAATTCCTTAATCGTGACAGGCGGTCTATTTTCAAGGTAATAGGTCATTATGCAGAAAAACATCGCCATTCTAGGCTCAACAGGCTCAATCGGTAAAAACGTCCTTGAGGTTGTTCGACTCTATCCGGGCCGGTTCAGAGTGCTTGGACTCGCTGCCGGCAACAACATCAAGCTTCTCCGTGAACAGATTGAGGCCTTTAATCCACAACTGGTGTCGGTTGCCAATCAACAACTGGCAGCAGAACTGGCAGCAGAACTGGCAGCAGAACTGGCCACAGCCCTGCCGGCCGAATGGCGAGAGCGGATCGTCTTCGGCAACAAAGGCAACGAACAAGTTGCCACACTTCCCGAGATCGACACAGTGATCTCCGCCATCGTTGGCGCCGCCGGTCTGCTCCCGACCTTTGCGGCCATTCAAGCCGGCAAAAATATCGCCCTGGCCAACAAGGAAACCATGGTTATGGCCGGCGATCTGATTAATCAGGCTGTCCAGCGCCACAAGGTCTCACTGCTGCCCATTGACAGCGAACATAGCGCTATTGCCCAAGCAATCGGGGCCGGACGACGGGAGGAGGTTGCCAAGATAATTCTGACTGCCTCAGGTGGACCATTTAGAAATATGCCGGCAAAAAACTTTTGGGAGGTTACTCCTGATCAGGCAATGAATCACCCAAACTGGAGCATGGGCAAAAAGATCAGCATCGACTCCGCCACCTTAATGAATAAGGGGCTAGAGGTTATTGAAGCTCGCTGGCTCTTTAACATGGAGGTCGAAAACATTGAGGTACTGATTCATCCGCAGAGCATTGTGCACTCCATGGTTGAATTTATTGACGGCTCGGTGATCGCCCAGATGGGCATTCCTGATATGCGCATCCCAATAGCCTATGCCCTTTCATATCCCGAAAGATTACGGCTTAATCTCCCCCGCCTCAATCTGCAAAAATGCGGAGAGCTCACCTTTGCCGCCCCTGACTTTGAAAGATTTCCGGCTCTAAAGCTTGCCTACCAGGTATGCAAACGCGGCGGTATTCTGCCGGCAGTACTGAATGCCGCCAACGAAATAGCAGTCGAGAGCTTTCTGGCCGGCCGGATCCGCTTTCCGGAAATCGCCCTTGTTGTCTCTGAAACCGTCAGCAAAACGCCACAACAGGAGGCGAATGATATCACTGCGGTGCTTGAGGCGGATCTGACCGCCCGCATGCTGGCCGAATCAATTGTAGAAGCAATTTTCATCAAAACCAGACAGAAAATGGGGAAAGATAACGATACTCCCCCTCTTCCCCCACGCTCCGACTCCTTTTCCACTAACCGGTGATCCGTATGAAATTTGTCCTCTCCTTTGTTGTTGTTTTAGGTTTGCTGATCTTTGTCCACGAGCTTGGCCATTTCCTGTTCGCCAAGCTTTTCCGGGTGAAGGTCCTGAAATTTTCGCTGGGCTTCGGACCGAGGCTGATCGGCAGGCAACACGGCGACACCGAATACCTGATCAGTGCCTTTCCGCTCGGCGGCTATGTCAAGATGCTGGGTGAAAATCCGCAGGATGAGGTATCAGAAAGTGAAACCGCCGGTTCGTTTGCCGGAAAACCGGTCTGGAAGCGTTTCATCATCGTGGCCGGCGGTCCGCTCTTCAACCTGCTGTTCGCGGTTTTGGTCTTCTGCTTTATTTTCGCCTATGCCGGCATCCCCAAACCGCTTGACACAACGCAAATCGCCACAGTTTCGCCGGACTCGCCGGCCTCTCTTGCCGGCCTCAAACAGGGCGATGTCATCCTCTCGATTAACGGCACAAAAACCGACCATTGGGAGAGCATCTCGGAACTCATCTCGAAAAGCAACGGCAAACCGGTGACCCTGTCAGTACAACGTGGCACTGCGACCCTCGAACTGGTCAGCACACCAAAGTCCCAGGAGACCAAAAGCATCTTCGGCGAGGTAACAGGCACCCGCTATTTCATCGGGATCTCCCGATCTGAGGAGACTGTCTTCGAGAAGGTCTCAATAGGCAAGGCTCTGGCGGCAGGGGTCACGCAAACCGGGGCCTTTATCTATCTCACCTTCATGGGGATAATAAAAATGATCCAGAGAGTAGTGCCGGCATCCGAAATGGGCGGCCCGATATTCATCGCCCAGATTGCCGGCAAGCAACTTGAGGCCGGCTGGCTTAATCTTCTGAATTTCATGGGGCTGTTAAGCGTCAACCTAGGCATTCTCAATCTTTTGCCAATTCCGATTCTCGA